>JAFAZI010000104.1 GCA_019239875.1 Frankiaceae bacterium | reverse complement strand
CCCGCCCCTTGAAGCCCTTCGCTGCTCGCAGCTCGCCGGTCAGCTCGTAACCCCAGGAGTGATACGGACACGCGACCACCCTGCGGTTGATCGACTGGCCGCAGCCGAGGAGCTCGTGGCCGCGGTGCCGGCACGTGTTCGCGAAGGCATGCAGCCGGCCGTCGTCGGAGCGCACGAGCAGGACACCGGCGGTGCCGATCGACTCCGCGCGCTGGTCGCCGGGGTTCGGCAGGTCCTCGCTTCGCCCGACGCACATCCATCCGCCGCCGAAGAAGTGGCTCTGCTCCCAGGCGAAAACGGCGGGGTCGACGTAGGCGGCGCGGGGGAGCATCCGGCTCTGCCCAAACGGTCTGAGCGAGTCAGCCAGCGCTGCGGGGTCCAGGGGTGCGGCGTCACTACGCCGTCCGTCTGATGACTGACTGATCATACAGTCAGGATATGGTCGGCCTCGCCGAGTGTCCAGCATGGCGAGACCGCGTGGGTGCTTGTCAAACCCATCGGCACCGAATAGTTTGAACGTTCAGTCAAACTGAATCGGAGACCTCCGGTGTCTGTCCAGACCCACCCTGTCCGAGACCTGTCCGCGGCGCTCGAACGCGAGATCGAGGAGCAGGAACGACGGTTCGTCGCCCGTCAACCGAGGTCGGCAGCCTTGTCCGATCGTGCGTCCCACACCCTTGCCGGCGGGGTGACATCGAGCTGGCAGATCACCCGTCCGCAAGCGGTCTGGCTCAGCCACGGCGCGGGCTCGAAGATCTACGACGTCGACGGCAACGAGTACGTCGATCTCCATGGCGGGTACGGCGCGGCGCTCGCCGGTCACGCGCACCCGGCAGTGGTCGAGGCGGTGCAACGCCAGGTGGCCCGTGGCACCCACTTCGCTCAGCCCACGGAGACCGCGACGGAGGTCGCTGGCGAGCTGGCCCGCCGGTGGGGGCTCCCGCTGTGGCGCTTCGCGAACTCCGGCACCGAGGCGACGATGGATGCGGTCCACCTGATGCGCGCCATCACCGAGCGAGACCTGATCATCAAGGTGGAGGGCTGCTACCACGGTCATCACGACTCGGTGCAGGTGTCGGTGTCGCCGGAGGCCGACGAGGTCGGCAACGCGTCACGACCCAACCAGGTTCCTTCCAGCACCGGCGTACCCAAAGCCATCACCGACTTGACGCTCGTGGTCGGCTTCAACGATCTCCCAGGGCTCCAGGCGCTGTTGGAGGCCAATGCCGGCAACGTCGCAGGCATGATCGTCGAGCCGATCATGATGAACGCGGGCATCATCCCGCCGGAGGATGGCTACCTGTCCGGCGCGAAGGAGCTGCTGCACCAGCACGGCGCTCTGTTGGCCTTCGACGAGGTCAAGACCGGCCTGACCGCCGGGCCGTCAGGTGCAACCGGCGTTGTCGGCGTCACACCGGACATCGTGTGCCTGGCAAAGGCGATCGGTGGTGGTCTTGCATCGGCCGCGGTGGGTGGCACCGCGGCCGTGATGGAGCACGTCGCCAACGGCGAATACGAGATGGTTGGGACCTTCAACGGCAACCCACTCGCGATGGCGGCGACTCGGGCGATGCTGTTCGACGTCGCGACGGACGAGGCCTACCGCGCCATCGAGTCGCTCCGCGCCAAGGCGGTCGACGCATTCGAATCCGTGATCTCGGCTCATGGCCTCGATGCGCATGTCGTGTCGGCGGGCGCAAAGGGGTGCGTCGTCTTCCGGCCGGAGCCGGTCCGCGACTATCGCGGCTTCCTCGAGATCGACGACCGCTTCAACCATGTGCACTGGCTTTACCAGCACAACGGTGGCGTCTTCCTACCGCCATGGGGGAAGGTCGAGCAGTGGCTCATGTCGGTCCAGCACACGGAAGCGGACATCGAGCTGTTCGTCGCCAACTTCGAACGGTTCGCCGCTTCACTCACGTAGGTCCAGCCGCGCGGGGAGGTGTTCGCTGAGCGAGTTCGGCAACCAGACGCAACACCCGAGGCAGGGTGTCTCTCGTCGCAGCCTGCTGAGAGGCGGCGCTGGCCTTGGTGCGCTCGCGGCACTCGGGTCGTCGCTGACCGGCTGCGCGAACCGTCCGCTGTACGCCGGCGGCGCGTTGGGCGAGCTACCGCGGCCGGACAGCCCGGTCACGCTTCCGACGTACGCCGACAATGCCGCAATTGCGAACGGTCTCGAGCCCGAGACCGGCGCGACGCTCAAGGTCTTCAACTGGACGGCATACATCAACCGCGCCGTCGTGCGGAACTTCGAGAAGCGTTACAAGTGCAAGGTCGAGATCACGACCTTCAACACGCAAGAGGACGCACTCGCCAAGCTCAACACCGGCGACTTGCAGTTCGACGTCTTCGTCCCGACGGTCGACGTGCTGAGCTCGCTGGTGGCGGCGAAGCAGGTGCGACCGCTGAACCACGGCTACATCCCGAACATTCACCAGGCGTGGGACTTCTTCCAGAATCCGTTCTACGACCAGGGCTGGCGCTACACGGTGCCTTACACGATTTACACCACCGGAATCGCCTGGCGCAACGACCACGTCAGCGGCTCACCGGACCAGCTGGAGAACCCCTGGTCGTTCCTGTGGCAGGAGCAGTATCGGGGCAAGGTCGCCATCCTCGACGACTATCGCGAGTCGATCGGCCTCGGTCTGATGTACAACGGCGAGACGGACCTCAACACGCCCGATGTCGAGAAGCTGACGGCGGCCGAGCAGGCACTGCTGAACCTGGCGAAGCTGACCAGTGTTCACATCGACAACAACGACTACACGAACATCCCCAGTGGTCAGATGTGGATTCACCACGCGTGGTCGGGCGACATCGCCGCCGCCGAGTACTACATGCCGAAGGGCGTGTCCGTCGACACGGTCAGCTACTGGTTCCCGCGCAACGGTCGAGGGCCGGTCAACAACGACACGATGGTGGTGCTCGCGGGCGGCAAGTGTCCGGTTCTCGCGCACCTCTTCCTCAACTACTTCCTCGACGTGGACAACGTCATCGAGAACATCAGTTACAACGGCTACATGCAGCCGATCCACGGTGTGACCGGCCCCCGCCTCGTCAAGGAGAAGCTGCTGCCACCGAACCTCACCACGACCGTGGTCCTCGAGTCCGACTTCCCGCGCGGGCTGCGCGAGCTGCAGATCAGCGCGAGCGCCCGCCAGGTCTGGCAACAGGACTGGCTCAACGTCAGCCGGGGGGTCTAGTGGTCCTCTCAGCGCCGGCGCGGGTTCGGCATCGGCAGCATCCGCCGCGCGCGCGGCGGCGCGTCCTGTATGCGGGCCTGTCGGTTCCGGCGATCCTGTGGCTCGCTGTCTTCTTCCTCGTTCCCTTCTACGCTGTGCTGTCGGTCGCGGGCGGCCAGATCGACGGGATCCGCGGCACGCCCATCCCGGAGTGGAACCCGCTGATCTGGTCGCGGGCGTCGTACCACGCGGTGTTTCAGGAGTTCAGTGGCACCGGCGCCTTCCTCGGTCCCCTCGTGCTCCGGACGGTGGAGTACGTCGGCGCCGCGTCGCTGCTGTCGCTCCTCATCGGCTACCCGGCGGCGTACTACGTCAGCCGCTTCGCGACCAAGCGCAAGGGACTGCTGCTCGGCCTGCTGCTCGCACCGTTCTGGGTCAGCTACATGATGCGCATGCTGGCCTGGATCGGCCTGTTGCAGACCGACGGCTACGTCAACCGCATCCTGATCGACCTGCATCTCACCTCGCATCCAGTGACGTGGCTTGGCGGGAAGGCGTCGACCGTCGTCCTCGGACTTGTGTACGGCTACGTGCCGTACCTCATCCTGGTGCTCTACGCCGGGCTGGATCGGATCGACAGCAGCCTGCTCGAGGCCGGCCGCGATCTGGGGCTGGGCCGCGTGCGCACCTTCCTGTTCGTCACGCTGCCGCTGTCCAGGCAGACGATCATCACCGGGTTGCTCGTCACGGTGCTGCCGATGCTGGGCGACTACTTCACGAACGTCATGTTGTCCGGCGCCACCAACACCTCGATGGTCGGCAACGCGATCCAGGGACAGCTCCAGTCGACGACGCTGCAGACCCAGGGCGCCGCGCTGTCGTTGCTCATGCTCGGGGTGCTCGCGATACCGATGCTCTACTACGTCGTCGCCACCAACCGCGCCTCGCAGGCGGCGGCGTGATCACCGCGACGACGTCCGCGCCAGCGCGGCGCCGCCTCCTGCGCAACCCATGGCGCCGACCCGTGTTCCTCGAGGGCTTCACGTGGCTCTACATCGCCTGGTCACTGCTGCCGATCGGGCTGGCGGTGTTGTTCTCGTTCAACAACGGGCGATCGCAGAGCGTCTGGCAGGGCTTCTCGATGCGCTGGTACACCGGCGACCCGCTGCAATCGGTGTTGCACGACCCGACGCTTCACGCTGCGATCGCGCAGACCTTGAAGCTGGCGCTGTTCACGACCGTCATCGCCGTACCGCTCGGCGTCGCCTTCGCCATCGGCGTGGACCGATGGCGAAGCCGACCGGCCGAGGCGGCGAACTTCGTGATGGTCTTCTCGTTCGTCATCCCCGAGCTGATCTTCGGCGTCGCGCTGTTCTTCGTCTTCAACACGATGTTCACCTCGGTGCATCTCGGGACGCTCGCCGAGACGATCGGCCTCGTGACGTGGAACCTGAGCTGGCCGGCGATCATTGTTCGCGCCCGGCTCGTTTCGATCGGGCGCCAGTACGAGGAAGCCGCCGCTGACCTTGGTGCCACCCGGCTGCAAGCGATCCGGCGGGTCCTCCTCCCGATGCTTGCACCTGCCATCTTCGCTTCCGCCGTCCTGGTCTTCTCCGGCGTCATCGACGACTTCGTCCTGGTCAACCTGCTGTCCTCGACGTCGAAGACCGAGCCGATGTCCGTCCTGATCTACTCCAACACGCACGGCGGGAACGGGGGACCGGCCTTGAACGCTCTTGCGACCCTCATGTTGCTGTTCTCGTTCGTGGTGGCGATCATCGGTTTCGTGGGATACCGGCTCATGACCCGCGGCGAGCGGACGTCGACGGACGAGTCGCTCGCCACGTTCGCGGGCATGTGAGCCAGCCGGTACGGTCGGGCGGTATGAGGTCGATCAATCGCTCCCTGTCGTTCGTTGCCGCGCCGCTGCTTCTCACCGGCGGGATGCTCGCGGGCGTCGACGCGGCCACGGCAAGCACCGGCACGTTCTGCTCGGAGGTCGACCCAGGAACCAGTTCGGTCATCACGTGGACCGGTCAGGGTGACGGCGCCTCGTGGGACGACGCCGACAACTGGGACTCGAACACCGTCCCGGACGCCAGCCAGATCGACTACATCTACCAACCCGACTACGTGTGCATCGGCAAGAGTCACGGTGGCACGAAGCCCGACGTGACGATCGCGAAGGGCGACCGCTATCACGTCGCCGGCATCGACATCGGCGACGGTGCGAGTCTGACGATCGGTGCCGGGGCGGGTTTGTTCCTCGGAGCGCAGGGTGATCCGCCGAGGTCCTACGTCCGCTCCGACAGTGGTCTGACCCTCGACGCCGCCGTGCTCGGGGGCAACAGTCCGGTAGAGGTCTCCGGAACGATGCACTGGACCGGTGATCGCATCTCCGGCAAGAAGCTGTACGCGACGCAGACGTCGTCAGAATGCGTTTTCGACCCTGATCCGGATCATTGCCCAGGCGACACGACGCCGGGCGGCGGCCTGACCACGATCACCCCAGACGGGCTTCTGTTGATCGATGGCAGCAGCTTCGGTGGCGCGGTGTTGGGGGATCAGCGCGAGGTCGACAACAGCGGCACTGTCGAGTTCACGAAGTCCGGCTTCGTCGACATGAACAGCGGCACGACCTGGGTCAACGAGGCCGGCAGCTCGACCAGCTTCTCGGGCGACGGTGGCATCTACGAGGGTTCGCGGGAGGGCTATCCGGCGGCCGGCACGCTCGAGCAGGACGGCGCGGTCAGCCGCGACGGTAACGGGACTGCGGTCGTCGGCGTACCAACCGCCTTCGGCAGTGGGATCAAGCCGAAAGTCCGTCACGGCGGAATCGGGTTCAACGGTCACGCCGTGCCCAAGGGAAAGCTCAGGCGCGGTACGACCTACGGCTTCGGCAGCTGCGAGCAGGTGAAGGCAAACCTCTGCCACGACGCCGTGGCGACGACCGACGATCCGCAGGCCGCCCTGCTCGGAACGTCGACGGCTGGGCCGAAGAAGAGCAACGTGAAGCTGTCGTTGCACAAGGCGCCGAAGAAGCTCAAAGGCCACAAGGTGATCGGCAAGGAGGTCCGGGTGACGGCGCCGACCGAGAAGACCACGCACTCGACACATCTGACCTTCGCGTTCGACTCCACGCTTCGCCACATCACCAAGCACCCGACCGTGTTCCGCGACGGCAAGGCGATCACGCTGTGTAAGGACGCCGGTCTCACGGCGAAGAACACCTCGTGTGCGATCAGCGAGAAGATCGGCAAGAAGGCGGACACCAAGGGTGATCTGACCGTCATCGTGATCAGCATTCAGCCGGACGCGACCTGGACCGTCGCCAAATAGCTCGGCGCTACCGAATCCGCGAAGATGTACGCCGTGGGTGACGTGCTGCACAGTCCGTTGCGGATCGGTGGTGCCACGGTTCGCAACCGGCTGTACCGCGCGCCGGTGCTCGAAGGAGCCGGCGACGGCGACGACGCCGTCGAGCACTACTCGCGAGCCTTCGTTCCGAACGCCGAGAGCGGTGTCGGGCTGATCATTCAAGGCTCGTCATGCATCTGGGCGGAAGGCCGCACCTCGCCCGGGATGACCTGCGTGGACAGCGCCGCGAAGGCGATGCGCCTGGCGCCGATGGTCAAGCAGGTGCACGATGCCGGCGCAGCCATCTTCATCCAACTCGGTCACGGCGGGATCTACTCGATGGAGGCATGGCACGAGCCGTATGCCAGTCGCCGCGAAAGACCGATCCTCGCGGCGTCGAAGCCACCGTGGTTCATCCGACCGCAGTTCCGCGGCGTGCCCGTCACCGTGATGTCGACTGATGAGGTCAAAGCCATGGCGGAGCGATACGGCGAGGTCTCCGGCTGGGCCCGCGAGGCGGGGTACGACGGGGTACAGCTCGGCTCCGCGAACGCCAAGCTGCTCGATCAGTTCCTCTCGCCCTTCTACAACCGTCGCCGCGACGAGTTCGGAGGTTCGATCGAGAAGCGTGCGTCGGTCCTACGACTGATTCGACAGGCGGTCGCTCGCTACGCCGGAGACGACTTTCCCTGCACCGTCAAGCTTCCCGCCGAAGTGGCGCCGCCCGGCATGCCGCGCGCCAAACCGGCCGAGGTGCTGCGCCTGGCCAAGCTCGTCGAGGAGTGGGGCTTCGACGCCGTCACGCCGGTTGAGGTTTCGGTCTTTCCCGACACGACGCTGTCGCGCGGCGATGCGCCGGACAACCTGACGACCAACAAGGCGATGGCGAGCCGACTCCGGACCGCTGCTCCGACAAGGCTGCGTCGCGCGACGATCAAGGCGGGTTACTGGTGGGGTGGGAAGCGGGCGCCGTTCTCGCCGGTCTGGAACCGGCACCTCTTCACCGCGGTCAAGCACGCGGTCTCGATCCCGGTGTTCGCCGTCGGGGGAATTCGCACCGCGGATGAGGTCAACGAGATCCTCGATGACGGGCACGCCGACATGGTCGGGATCGGTCGGCCGTTCTACGCCGAGTCGGCACTCGCCGCGAAGATCCTCGGCGCGGACCCCGGCCCGATGCTGTGCCGAAACTCCAACCGTTGTGTGCCGGCCCAGATGCTCGGCATGCCAGGGGTTTGCTACAACCCCGAGGTCAACAAGTTGGCGCGCTCCGGTTCGTGATTCGCCACTAGCTCGTCAGGTCGTGCAGTCGGTAGTACGCCGCGGTCGCGACTCTTGTCGCCAGCTGCTTGTTGCCACCCGTGCTGTTCGTCTCGACCACGCGGCAGAGGTAGCGCCCGGCAACGAAGTCGATCTGGTCGTACTCGCCGGCGTCGGCAAGCTCGACTGCCCGCGATTGCGGGATCGCCGGTACGTCGAACTTCACGCGAAAGACGTCGCCGGGCGTGCCGGCCGGCGGCAGCTGCGAGAAGCGGAGCTGCGCCTCGCGCCGACTCGGCTGCTGCGCGACCGATACCCGGAGGACGTCGTTGCCCGACACCCACGTGTCGGTGACTCCGGTTCGACGGTGCATCGTGTGGAATCCGGGGCCGTCGAGTCGCACGAATCCAGGCGGTTCGGCTGCACCTAATGGGCTGCCGAACGACAGTCTCGGTGGGAGATCTGGGTCGGATCGATCGATCGCGCCGGCCTTTGTCGCCGTCACGATCGGCTTGACCCGCGACGTGAGGGCAGAGTCAGGTAGCGAGCCTCGTTCATTGACCTGGACCGCGGCGGCGCTGTGGTTCGCGGGCAGCAGCACGGTGAGAGAGGACAGCGGTCCGCTGCCATCCGAGATCCGTTCGGCGTACCCGATGGATCCGGGCCAGCCGAGCGAGGAGGTGTCGACGATCCGCATCGTCGACGTCGTCGTGCCCGTCCTCGAACCTCGTTGCGAGTGGGTGCAGCTTGCGATGACGGCAGCGAGCGGCGCCATCACGACACCAAGGTCCTCGACGTCGGGGTTGACCTGTTCCACCACGACCTGGTTTTCGATCGTGAAGCTACGAGCCGGAAGCACCCTCCCGTTGCGCTGCCGGTACAGGCTCTCGGTGGCCACCGAGAGCGCAAGGCAGTTGGTAGGGGCGACAAAGCCACCGGTTTGCGAGCGACCCGTGCGGAATGTCCCGGGTGGAGCGAGGGCGTGCGCGTCGACCCCGTGCTTGGTGCTGTCGAAGACCAGCTGTCCACTGTCACGGTCGCTCACCACGACCGCGGCGGTGATGACGCCGACTGCGACAATGAGAGCGACAGCTCCGCGCGGAAGATGCAGGGAAGGGCGTTCGGTCCCTGACTCGAGAACGTCAGCTGGCATCCGGCAGGACGCGCAGCGCCTGGGACGGCAAATGGACGCTGACCGGCGTCCCTTGCGTCAGATCGATGGCTGACGAGTCTCCACCCAGCTGCGCCTGCACGCTCGGGCCGGC
This sequence comes from Frankiaceae bacterium, assembly GCA_019239875.1. Lineage (GTDB taxonomy): Bacteria > Actinomycetota > Actinomycetes > JAFAQI01 > JAFAQI01 > JAFAZI01. The sequence continues at coordinate 40,895 of JAFAZI010000104.1, read as the reverse complement.
GGCGAGGCGGACATAGACCTGCGTGTGCGACCCGAGGAACACGCTCCGTTCAATCATTCCGGGCGCGCAGTTGTCGCGGCTCGTGCCGTGGCGATCGATCGTCACTCGTTCCGGGCGGATGCAGAGCTTGCCTGGGCCCACCGGAGCGGATGCGCCAGAGTCGACGTAGAGGACCGAGTCCCCGAGCCTGACCTGACATCGTGGTGCCGGGCCGGAGGTGAGCACCTCGACGGACATCAAGTTCGACACCCCGAGGAAGTCCGCCACGTACGTCGACGCGGGTTCGTCGTACACCTCTCGTGGCGTCCCCACCTGCGCGAGCCGGCCCTCGTGCATCACCGCGAGCCGGTCCGACATGGTCAGGGCTTCCTCCTGATCGTGGGTGACATAGAGAAACGTGATGCCGACGGTCTCTTGCAATGCCTTCAGCTCGACCTTGAGTGATCGGCGTAGCTTCGCGTCGAGGGCTCCGAGCGGTTCGTCGAGCAGGAGTACGGCGGGATTGAGCACCAGCGCGCGGGCGAGCGCGACTCGCTGCTGCTGCCCGCCGGAAAGCTCTGCGGGTCGCCGCTTCGCATAGTGCGTCATCTCCACGAGGTCGAGTGCCTCGTTGACGCGTCGCGTCCTCTCGGACTTGTCGGCCTTGCGGTAGCGCAGCCCGAACGCCACGTTGTCGAACACGGTGAGGAAGTGGAACAGCGCATAGCTCTGGAAGACAGTGTTGACGTTCCGCTTCTCTGGTGGCGTCCGCGAGACGTCGACGCCGTCGAGGAGGATCTCGCCGCTGGTCGGCTGCTCGAAACCGGCGATCATCCGCAGGGTGGTGGTCTTGCCGCAGCCGGAGGGTCCGAGGAGCGAGAAGAACTCCCCGCTCGCGATGTCGAGGTCGATCGCGTCGACTGCGGTCTCGGTGAAACGCTTCGTCAGCGACTTCAGCTCGATCCGGCCACCGCCCACTCGCTCAGCCCTTCCTCGCCGGTCGCCGCCGTCGCTTTGGGGTCCACCGAAAACCGAGCTCGCTGGCGGCGAACGCCATGCTGAGGCGGAACGCCCGCGCGTTGTCGACCACTGGGTCGGACAGTGCGCTCTGCACGGCGAACCCGTCGAGCAGTGCGGACAATGCGACCGCGAAGTCGTCGGGATCCACCTTGGTGAACTCACCGCCCTGCTGGCCTTCGGCGACCAGGTCCGCGATGGTGCGCCGCCAATGGTCGTCGAACTCCTGCCGGACCGCTGCGACCTCGGGATGGCGGGCGGCCTGTGCCCAAAGGTCGAGCCAGATCACCCACGAGACCCGGTCATCGGCGTCTTCCTCGGGAAGGCAGCTCATGGCGATGAGCTCCTCTAGCCGGCGGGCCGCGGTGGGGATGGTGGCGATCCGAGCAGTGCCCTCGGCGTACCAACGGTCCTCGTTGAGCCGAATCGCCTCGGTGAGGAGCTGGTCTCGCGTCTTGAAGTAGTAGATGACGAGGGCGGGGGAGATGCCGGCGCTGGCCGCGACGTCCGCGATCCGGGTCTCGGGGAAGCCGCGCTCGGCAATCACGGCAAGCGCATGATCGAGCAGCTGCTCGCGGCGATCACCGCTCCCTGAGCCGGCGGACGGCTCGTCGGCCTGGGGGGCGAGCGCGCTCATGGAGATGACCCTACGTGCCCGGGCGGCGGCGTCAATGTCACCTGAACTCCTCGCGCCGAAGGTCTTGTCGGCGACTCTAACACTTTCTAGACTGAACATTCAGTCAAACCACGGTAGGGTGCCCGTAGGCACCGACACTTGGAGACTCGGATGACCAACAACTACGACGCGATCGTCGTCGGCGGTGGACACAACGGCTTGGTCGCAGCGGCGTATCTTGCCCGCACCGGGGCGAAGACGGTCGTGTTGGAGGGCCGGCACAAGACTGGTGGCGCTGCGACCACCGAGTCGCCGTGGCCGGATGCGCCGGAGTTCAAGGTCACCCGGCTGTCCTATGTGATGAGCCTGATGCCGCCAACGATCATGCGCGAGCTGTCGCTGGAGCGACACGGGTACAAGGTTCATCCGATGGGCCCGTACTACCAGGCGTTCCCGGACGGGGGATCGATCAAGATCCTGGCCGACGACGCCAAGCGCAACTACGAAGAGATCGCGAAGTGGTCCAAGAAGGACGCCGACGCGATGATCAAGTGGGACGCGTGGATGGGCGGCCTTGCCGACGTCCTCGGGCCGATGCTGCTCATGGTGCCGCCCAAGATCGGTTCGAAGCAGCCGCGAGATCTGCTCGACACGCTGCGGTTGGCCTGGAGTCAGCGCGGCATGAACGTCCGCACGATCGGCGACGTCACGCGGTTGATGGCGATGAGCATCGCGGATCTTCTCGACGACTGGTTCGAATCGTCGCAGGTGAAGGGCGCGATGGCGGTCAACGGCGTGATCGGTACGTGGGCCGGGCCCTACGAACCTGGTACGGCGTACGTCATGGCGCATCACTCCATCGGCGACATCGGCGATGGCCATCTGGGCAACTGGGGCTTCGCCGAGGGCGGCATGGGTGCGGTCGCCACAGCGATCGAGAACTCCGCCAAGAGCTTCGGCGCCGAGATCCGCGTCAACGCGAAGGTCGACCGGCTCATCGTGCAAGGGGGCGAGGTGCGCGGTGCGGTCCTGACCGACGGCACCGAGCTGCGGGCGCCGGTCGTCGTATCGAGCTTGCATCCCAAGACGGCGTTCCTTGACCACGTCGGACCGGCCAACCTGCCGAACGACTTCGTTCGCGACATCGAACACTGGAAGACCCGCTCGGGTGTCGTCAAGATCAACCTCGCACTCGGTGAACTCCCCAACTTCACCGCTGACCCTGGCTCGAACCAGCAGGAGCACCACACGGGGTCGGTCGAGATGGCGCCGTCGATGGAATACATGGAAACGGCATTCCAGGAGGCGCGGGACGGCAGGCCCGCGACCCGGCCGTTCAGCGATGGCGTGATCCCGTCGACCTTCGACAAGACGCTGTGTCCGGAGGGGACGCACATCATGTCGCTGTTCACCCAGTGGGTCCCCTCCGAGTGGAGCGAGACGCCACACCAGGCCGAGCTCGAGGCGTACGCGGACCGGATGATCGACTGCTACAACGAGCTCGCGCCGAACTTCAAGAGCTCGATCTTGCATCGTGATGTGGTCGGACCCTACGAGATGGAGCATGAGTACGGCCTGATCGGCGGCAACATCTTCCACGGCGAGCTGTCGCTCGAGCAGCTGTTCCACATGCGCCCGGCGCCTGGCTACGCCGACTACCGGACTCCGATCAAGGGCTTGTACAACGCGAGTTCGGCGACGCACGCCGGCGGTGGCGTCTGCGGCATCCCGGGCTGGCAAGCAGCGAAGGCGGCGATCAAAGACTCCAGACGGAGCCGTGGGCGGCGCGTCGGCTGATTCGATGAGCGACGGCGTTCGCGCCATGCTCGAGCCGCAGCGGATCGCGGTCGTCGGCGCGAGCAGCCGGCCGGGAAGCTTCGGGCATCGCATGGTCACCGAAGTCCTGCGTGGTGCGGCAGGACGCGACGTGCATCTCGTCAATCCTGCGTACGACGAGATCGCCGGCCACCGATGCTTGGCATCGCTCGACGACATCGACGAACCCGTCGACCTGGTGCTGCTCGGTGTCGGTGACGCGGCGCTCGAGGCTGAGCTGACCCGCTCCGCCAAACGCCGCGACCGCGCGGCGGTCATCTTCGGCAATGCCTACGAAGCGCCGGTCGAGGGTGTCACCCCCCTCCGCGACCGCCTGGCCGCGATCGCCCACGACGCGAGCATGCAGGTCTGCGGTGGCGGCTGCATGGGCTTCATCAACGTCGGCAACGGGCTACGCGCTATCGGCTACCTCGAACCGGACCCGGTGCCTGCCGGCCCGGTCGCTCTCATCACGCACTCGGGCTCGGTGTTCTCCGCAATGCTGCGGGCCCGCCGCGGCATCGGGTACACGCTCGTGGTTTCTTCGGGGCAGGAGCTCGTCACGACGACCGCGTCGTACGTCGAGTACGCCCTCTCGCAGTCAGGCACCAAAGTCGTGGCACTCGTGCTCGAAACGATTCGAGACGCAGAAGCGCTGCGGGCTGCCTTCGATCGTGCCGCCGACGCTGACGTACCAGTGATTTTGCTACCGGTCGGTGTCAGCGAGCGAGGCCGGGCCATGGTGTCGGCTCACTCAGGGGCGGTGTCCGGCGGCGTCACCGCATGGGAGGCGCTCGCCGACGCGCACGGGTTGCACCTCGTCTCCGAGCTCGGAGAGCTGCTCGACACCGTGGAGCTGTTCGCCGCCGGCCGCCGAGCCCGACCGGCGCACGGCAACGCGGCGACCGGGTTCGCCGCGGTCTTGGACTCGGGGGCGGAGCGCGCGTTGGTCGCCGACATCGCAAGCGAGGTCGGCGTCGGATTCGCTGACCTCTCGGCCGCGACGATCGCATCCCTGACCGAACGGCTCGATCCCGGCCTGGTCGCAACCAACCCGCTCGACGTCTGGGGCAATGGCTCGGACACCGAGGAGCGGTTCGTCGCCGTCATGGACACCCTGGCCACGGATCCTGGGGTTCGCGCGCTCGCCCTGGCTGTCGATCTCGTTCCAGAGCTCGACGGCGACGAGTCGTATCCGAACGCGGCGCGCCGCGTGTCCGCAGCCACGACTCTGCCGGTCGCGGTGATGAGTCATGTGGCAGCGGCGCTCGACACCGAGGCAGCCGCCGAGCTGCGGAGGGTTGGCATCCCCGTCCTGGAGGGCACGCGAAGCGGGATGCGTGCCGTCGGCCACCTCCTCCAGCACGCCCCGCGGCGCGGGTTGCGGGTCGCGACGACCAGCGATCCCGGTCGTCGCCGGCGAGCCCTCGGACGGGTGAGCGAAGCCGTGACGATGACCGCCGTCGAAGGGTTCGCCCTGCTCGATGACTACGGGATCGCGACTGCCCCGGTCATCGCGGCCGGAGATGACGAGGCGGTGCTCGCCGCTGCGTCGGTGATCGGCTATCCGGTAGTCCTCAAGACCGCCGCGGTGGTGGCGCACAAGACGGAGCTGGGCGGGGTGGTCACCGGGCTCGGCTCCGAGGCCCAGGTGCGAGCGGCCTACCGCGACCTGGCAACGCGGCTCGGTCCGGACGTCATCGTCTGCCGACAGCTTCCGTCCGGTGTCGAGCTGTTGCTCGGCGCGGTCCGTGACGCGAACCTCGGGATGCTGCTCGTGCTGGGGGTGGGCGGAGTGCTCGTCGAGCAGGTCGGTGCAGCGGCGGCGTCGCTGCCTCCGGTTGACGTCCGGACAGCGCGCCGGCTGGTCGAGCGAACCCTGGCGCATCGGCTGCTCACGGAGCCGAGGTCCGGCGAACCTGCCGATGTCGATGTGGTGATCGAGACCGTCGTACGGTTCTCGACACTCGTTGTCGATCTGGCAGACCACGTCGACGCGATCGAGATCAATCCCTTGATCTGCTCCGTCGAGGGCGCAACCGCGGCGGACATCCACGTCGACCCTCGACACTGACCAACGCAATCTCTGGGGCGTCTCAGCTGGCGCGTGGCTCGCAGATGACGACCGGGATGTCACGCTCCGTGTTGCGTTGATATCCGTCGTAGCCCTTGTAGACCGACACGATGCGGGGCCAGAGCTCGGCCTTCTCCTCCGGGGTCGCCGTGTGGGCGTGCATCGGAGTCGTGTCGCCGTCGACCGTGACCTCGACGTCCGGGTTGGCCACCAGGTTCTTGTACCAGTCCGGGTGGTCCTGCGCGCCGCCCTTGGAGGCGACAATCACGATTCGGTCGCTCTCGCAGATCGGAGCGGTCAGCATGGTGCTGTAGCGGCGACCTGACGTGCGACCGTTCACGTGCAGCTCGATCGGCGTCATCCCGAGGAGCGTCCGCGGGAAGCGGCCGCCGGACACGGCGAGCATCAGTCGGTGGCTGTTCTCCAGCGTCCAGGCTCCCGCGCCGATCAGCCAGTCGGGTTTGCGCATAGAGACTCCTTCGTTGGTGGGACCGGGCGGATCCGCGGGCGCCGTCTCAGCCTCGCGCAAGACCGAGCGCCACCGCAACGTAGCGAGCGAGCGGCAGTCTGGTCAGGCGGTCGGTGTCAACCCACGCCGCCTCGACGGTGCTGCCACCGATCTCGTGCTGCAGCGGCCGCGACAGGTCCACGACCGTCGCGGTGTAGATGAGCCGGACGCTGTGCACCTGCTGGCCGCGCCACTCGTAGACGTCGCTCAGCGTCGCCTTGAGCACGATGTCGTCGATGTCGTGGCCGGTCTCCTCGAGGACCTCCCGATGCAGTGCCTCCTGCGGACTCTCACCGAAGCCCACCCCGCCGCCGGGCAGGAACCACTTGCCACCGATCTCGTCGGTCGAGCGGACCAGCAGGACTCGACCAGCTTCGTCGCGCAGTTCGGCGTACGCCGCAATGCGCTGCCGTTGGGCGTCCATCCCTCCAGCATGCGGCCGGTGGTCAGAAAATGACGTACAGCTTCCGGAGCGTCTCGTGGATCTGCCAGGTGCCTGCCCAGCCTTTCGGGAAGACGACGGTGTCGCCTGCTGCGATCTCGAGCGGTTGCTCGCCGTCCCGGGTCACCGTCATGGCGCCCGAGATCACGTAGATCTGCTCGTGCGTGTCGAGCTTCCAGTACGACGGTCCGGCCGTGCACTCCCAGATGCCGACCTCGGCGTCGCCTTCCTTCCAGAGCTCGAGGCCTGCGGTCTGCATGGGGACATCGGGGTCGGAGGCTTCCTCGAGTGGTCCCCAGTCTTCGAGCGTTGCGCCGCTCGCGATCGCATGAAGGTGCGGCGTGCCGGTGTCGGCGTGACTCATCGAGATGCAGTCCTTTCCGGGAAGGGGAGTGCGATCGGGTCGGCATCGAGCCGGCTGTTTCCGTCGGCGTCGAAACGGTCGAGGCCGAGGTCGGTGGTGTCGGTCACAGTGGTCGTACCGCCGAGCGCGAGGTCCGCCGCTGCGCGCGCGACACCCGGACCCCACATCATTCCGTGGCCGCCCGGGGCGGCGACCGTCACGCCGGCCAGCACCCCGTCGGCGGTGATGGCCGGCCCGAGGATCGGCAGGTGGTCCGGGGTGAAGTCGATGGTCGCTGCCCAGGTACGACGAAGACCAAGGCCGTCGCTGGCCGGCACGAGCTCAGCCAGGCGCTGCCGCACCTTGTCGAGGTAGGCGTAGTCGATCTCCCGGGCCTTGCCAGGCGGCTCGTCAGGGTTGCTCATGCCGAAGAGCAGGCCGCGCTCTTCCGGCCGCCAGTAGAGCCCCGCAACGAGATCGAACACCATGGGCAGGCGACTCGGCTCGAACTCCGGATGTGGTTCGGTCACGGCGACCTGGTGCCGCACGCCGCCGACCGGAATGTTGATCCCTGCGAGTGCGCCCACCGCCGCGAGCGTCGGTCCTCCGGTGAGCACGACTCGCTCGGTTGTGATCGCCCCGGCTGACGTCTCGACGCCGGTTACCCGGCCACCGGCTGCCGCCAGTCCGGTGAAGCGAACGCCTTCACGGACGGCGACCCCGGCCTGCGCGAGGGCGACCGCGTAGGCGAGCACATTGCGCGGGGGAGTGATGTAGCCGTCGCCTGCGAAGAACGTCCCACCGAGGGTCGCGCCGGGCCGCATCGTCGGGTTGCGCCGATCCGCCTCGTCGCTGTCCAGCCACTCGACGGCAAGGCCCGCCTCGCGCTGCATCGCCATTCGTGACTCGGCGGCTGCGACGTCGGCGGCGGTGAAGCACGGGAGGAAGTAGCCCTGCGCAGTGAAGCCCGAGTCGACGCCGAGCTCGTCGCGTTGGGACAGGTAGAACGCTCGCGACCACTCGGCGAGGTCGACCGCCCACCGGGTCCCGCCCTGGCTGCGGACGATTCCGGCAGCGCGGCTGCTGGCGCCCTGCCCGAGCCGATCCTTCTCGATCACGACGACGTCGCGAAGGCCCGCCTTGGCCAGGAAGTACGCGCACCAACCGCCGATGGTTCCACCGCCTACGACGACGGCGTCGGCGGTCTTCGGGAACTCTGATCGCGCCACCGGCACAGGTCGAACGCTTGCATAGACTGAACAGTCAGTCAATACTTTGGCCGATGGCCGGATCGACTCGGGAGCCGCGAATGTACGGGTTGACCGAAGCGGACCTCGAGGTCCAGGCGCGTGCGCATGGGTTCGCGAACGAGCTGATCCCGCACGAGGTCGAAGCCGAGCTGTCCGACGGGGTGCTCCCGGCCGACGTCACCAGCAAGCACAAAGCGCGCGCCATCGAGCTGGGTCTGTACGCAACCAACCTGCCGACCCGCCTCGGTGGCCAGGGCTGCACGACGCTGCAGCAGGTGCTGGTCCAAGAACAGGTCGGTCGGGTCACGAACGCCCTCGGGTGGGTCGCGGCCACCCCGCCCTCATGGCTACCCGATGTCGCGACCGACGAGCAGCTCGACCGCTGGCTCCGACCGACTGTCGCGGGCCATCGGGAGGAGTGCTACGCCATCACCGAAGAAGGCGCAGGCTCGGACGTCGATGACATCGTGGCGACCGCACGACGCGACGGCGATCACTACGTCCTCGACGGAGTGAAGTGGCACGTCACGTCGTACAACTCGGCGGACTATGCGTTCTTCCAGGCCAAGCTGGTCGGCGGTGACAACGCCGGTGAGCACGCGATGTTCTTCGTCGACCTCCCGACCGACGGCGTGCGGGTCGTGCGCACGCCTGCGTACTCCCACACCATCAGCCATCACCATCCGATCGTCGCCTTCGAAGGTGTGCGCGTCCCCGCAACCAACCTCGTCGGCGCCGAAGGTGACGGGATGCGGTTCGCCTACGAGTGGTTCCGGTTCGAGCGGCTGATGGTCGCCGCGCGTTGCCTTGGCGCGGCGCAACGGCTCGTCGAGGAGATGACGGCGTTCGCGACCGAACGGGTCGTCGGAGGGACCAGGGTCGCCGACTTCGGGACCGTGCAGGCGATGCTGGCGGACAGCCTGACGGAGCTGTACGCCGCGCGGGCGATGGTCTATGACACGGCGCGTGGGGCCGATGAAGGCCGCGATGTGAAGACCCAACATGTCCAGTGCTCCATGGCGAAGCTCTACGCCTCCGAGATGGCGAACCGCGTCGCCGACCGCGCCGTGCAGGTGTTCGGCGGCCGCGGCTACATGCGGGAGAACGTCGCCGAGCGCTTCTACCGAGAGCTCCGGGTTGAACGGATCTGGGAGGGCACCAGCGAGATCCAGCGCGTGATCATCGGCAGCCGGATGGCCAAGGCCGGCATCGCAGGCCTGGTCTAGCTCCCTCCACCCTCAACCCTTCGCCCAACCGTCTCAAATCGTTGATTCGCACCCTCGCAAACCAACGATTCGAGACGGTTGGGCGATAACGGGGGGGGGGTCAGACGCCGGCGGGCAGGGTTGCGAGGTCGGACAGCACGATCTCCCGGTCGTCGTCCTCCGCGACGTCGGTGCATGCGGCGCGTGCCTGCTCGGCCCACCGGTGGGCTTCTTCGATGTCACCCGCGACGGCCGTGGCGCGGGCAAGCGCTTCATAGGCGAACGCGAGATCCCAGTCGCCGATCCCTTCGCGCTGGCAGATCTCCAGCACCTTCTTGGCGTGGAAGACGGCCGGCTCGCCGCGGCCGAGGACGGCATAGACCCGGGAGCACTGCCACTCGCCGCGGGCGCGGTTGACGGGTTCGCCGACGTGCATCCAGTGCACCGTCGATGCGTGGGCCGAGTGGATCATCTCGGCCTCCTCGGACTCGGTGCGGTCCTCCTTCTCGAGCAGCGTCCACACGTGGTTGAACAGGTCGACGGCGATCTTCCGCTCGGCGGCAGTGTCTTCGATGGTCGTGGTCTGGGTCACGGCAACAATCCCCTTGTCAGCGATCAGGTGGTCGAGGTTGTGGAGCTGGCCCTGCAGTCGCATGACGCGCGCGAGCAGGCGTTGTCGTTGGGCGACGAGCGCGACGTCGAACTCCGACGGGTTGTCACGTTGCAACGCGATCAGGCGCGCGACCTCGGGCAGTGGCAGGTCGAGGGATCGCAGCCGCTGGATCAGCCGGCCGGTCTCGACCTGTTCCGACCCGTAGTAGCGGTAGCCCGACGACGGATCGACGTACGACGGGGCGAAGACCCCTTCCGCGTCGTAGTGACGTAAAGCCTTGGCGGTGAGACCGGTGAGCCGCGCGAAGCGCCCGATGCTGAGCATCTCCTCGTCGGGGGCCACGCAACGACGGTAGGGATTGCCGTAGCGGGAAGGTCAAGCGATCACTCATTTCTGCGTAGGTTCCGGTCATGACCGCCCGAACCCTGGTCCTGATCCGGCACGCCAAGGCAGAGTCGACCGGGCCGAGCGACGTCGAACGCGAGCTGTCACCTAAAGGGTTGCGGGACGCGACCGCGATCGGTGAGTGGCTGGCGACCCGGGGGCTGAAGCCGGACCACGTGGTGATCTCCCCGTCGCGCCGCACCCGGCAGACCTGGGCGCAGATCGCCGGCGCTCTGCAAGGCGCGCCGGCGCCGGTCGCCGACCAGCGCATCTATGACAACGACGTCGACCAACTCCTCAGGATCATCCAGGAAGCGCCCGCTGAATCCGCACAGTCGTGCTGGTCGGTCACAACCCGTCCATGCACGGCGCTGCGTACGCGATCGACGATGGGACCGGCGATCCGGATGCGATCCGCTGGTTGCGTTCGGAGTTCCCCACGAGCGCGGTCGCGATCTTCGAGCTCGCCGCCCCGTGGGCTGACGTCGGCACCGACTGCGGGTGCCTCACCGCCGCGGGCGCGCCGCGCGCATGATGTGACCTGGATCACTGGTCCAACCAGTAGACCAGAGGCCGATTTCGTCGTACCGTTCTCGACATGGACGCAGCGTCGATCGTGCTGTTCTCAGCCATCCCCGTGTTCGTGTTGCTGCTGGCGCTGGAGGTGCTCGCATTCCGCTTCGCGCCGGATGAGGACATGGTCGGGTACTCCAGGCGTGACAGCCGGACGTCGATCTCGATGGGCGCAGGCTTTCTCGTGATCGAGAGCGGCTGGAAGGTCCTGTCGGTCGCGGCGATGGTCGGCATCTACGAGGCGACGCCGCTGCGACTGTCGTCGCACGACTGGTGGACCTGGGTCATCCTGTTCTTCGCCGACGACCTCGCCTACTACCTCTACCACCGGACTCACCACGAGATCCGCATTCTGTGGGCCAGCCATTCGGTGCACCACTCGAGCCAGCGATACAACCTGTCCACCGCCTTGCGACAGACCTGGACTCCGTTCACGTCGCTGCCGTTCTGGCTACCGCTGGCCGCGATCGGCATCTCGCCGTGGATGATCCTGCTCCAGCAGTCGATCAGCCTCATCTACCAGTTCTGGCTGCACACCGAGCGGATCAAGAAGCTGCCGCGGTGGTTCGAGTTCGTGATGAACACGCCGAGCCATCACCGCGTGCACCACGGCTCCAACCCGCAGTACCTCGACCGCAACTACGCGGGCATCCTCATCATCTGGGACCGGATGTTCGGCACCTTCGAGGCAGAGGACGAGCGCGTCGTCTACGGCCTGACGAAGAACCTCACGACCTACAACCCGGTCCTCGTGGCCATCCACGAGTACCGCGGCATCGCGGCGGACGTGGCGAAGGCGGTCCGCTGGCGCGACCGCATCCGTCACCTCACCCGCGGCCCGGGCTGGTCGCCCGAAGCCGCGGTCGCCGCGTGACCCAGGCCGCAGACTCCCCGGTCGTCTTCGCCCCGGTCTCGCGAGCGGCGGTGTCGGAAGACATCTTCCGGCAGCTGCGGGACGCGATCCTCGACGGCTCGCTCGAGCCAGGTACGGCGCTGCCGGGCGAGCGAGTTCTCGCGGCACAGTTCGCCGTCAACCGCCATGCCGTCCGCGAGGCGATGCGCCGGCTCGAGCAGGCGCGGCTCGTCGAGGTCAACCACGGTGGCTCGACGCGGGTGCTGGACTGGCGCAGCCATGCCGGCCTGGAACTGCTCGGTGAGCTGGCGACGGCCGGCGATCTGGGTGCGGTCCTCCTGCTGCGGTCGGTCGTCGAGATGCGACTCGCGGTCGGTATCGACGCCGCTCGGCTGGCGGCTGTCCGGGTTGATGACGACGCTGCCGCCGACCTCACCGGCCACGTCGACCGGCTGTTGGCGCTCGATGAACTACCGAGCGATGAGACGCTCGGTGCCGAGTACGACGCGCTGTGGCGGATGATCGTGCGCGCAAGCGACAACCTCGCGTACCAGCTCGCGGACAACACACTGGTGGAGGCGTTGCACCGGTTCCCGGATCTTTCCCTCCAGCTCTCCCGCCCCGAGATCATTGACCTTGCTGCACAGCGGGCACTCGTCGAGGCGATCGCCGCGCACGACGACGTCGCCGCCGTCGCGGCGGCACGAGACCTGCTCGAACGCATGGTCACGTCGAGCGTCGCGGTGGTCGACTCCGCATAGGGTCAGCGTCGTGAATCGATGGGGAGCCAGCGCGGTCGCCGGCGCGGCGCTGATCGTAGGTGCCGTCGCCGCGCCGGGCTCATTCGCGGCCACCGCCGGTCCGGCACCCGCCCACGCTTGCAAGCTCTGGCGGATGCACACGGTGGCAAGCGGACTCGGCATCCTCGAGAGCTTGTTGCCTGACAACCAAGGCGGAATGCTGCTGTCGAGCTCCACCAACAACGCTGTCGAACGGCTCGCCAAGAACGGCGACGTCACGACCGTCGTCAGTGCATCAAGTCCGGGTCAGCTCGTGTGGCATGGCAAACGCATCCTGCTGCCGACCGGCGACGGCGTCGAGTCAGGCGCCCTCAATCGCGACGACGGGACGCTCGAGCTCCTCAACCTGGCGACCGGCAAGGTGCAGCCGTATGCCGATCACCTGACGATGCCGAACGGTCTGGCACTCGGCCCAGGGGGTGCGGCGTATGTCACGCGCGACACCGGCACGGGGACCGGCATCACCAGGATCGGGGTCGGCAAGCGGCACAAGGTGAAGACGCAATGGGCGAAGCTGTCCGACACGAACGGCATCGCAGTCGACCGGAAGCGCAAGGTCATGTACGTCGACCGCACCTTCACGCAGAAGGCGCCGGTCATCCGGATCCCGCTGCGACATCCTGGTCGCGCGAAGCAGGTCGCCAACTTCGTCGGACTCGGCTCAGCGGCGCCCAAGGGCCTGGATGATCTGATCCGGGCGCGGGGCGGCGTCCTCTATGTGCCAGGGAACTCCTCCGGCGAGGTCTTCAGCTACGACCCGAAGACCGATCGTGCTTGTCTGATCGCGAGTGGCCTCCAGAACCCGTCCGCGACCGCCATCGGCACCGGACACGGCTGGCGCAAGGGTTCGGTGTTCGTCTGCGGATTCGACGGCACCGTGCGTCGGCTCGACCCGCCGAAGCAGTGATCGGGCCGAAGCATCCCGCGGTGCAGCAGTACCTCGCGATCCAGAACAACTCCAAGCCCAACCCGCAGCGCCTGATCGTGCTCGACGGGCTGTGGGAGGTGGAGTCCGCTCTCGATGCCGGTTTGCCGATCGTCGCAGTGCTGCATGCTCCGGAACGGTTTCGTGGCAATCGAGCGACCGACGTCCGCGACCGGGCCGAATCTGTGGCGGCCGAGAGTTTCGAGATCAGCGGGCGACTCGCTGATCGACTCAGTGACCGCGACACGTCGGACGGTTTGGCGGCCATCGCGTTGTCGAAGCAGTGGGCGCTCGCTGACGTGGAGCCGCTCGCGGAGCGCTCGCTGGTCGTGGTCCTCGACGGCCTGGAGGTGATGGGCAATGTCGGGACGGCGATCCGGTCGGCGCAGGCGAGCGGCGCGAGCGCAGTGCTGCTCACGAATCGCCGGGTGCGGCTCACACATCCGCGCCTCATCCACGCGAGCATGGCCGCATCCCTGACGATGCCGATCGTCGACTGCTCGATCGACGAGGCGAGCGATTGGTTGCGTCGCCACCAGTTTCAGATCCTCGGGACGGACACGGACGCGCCCACGTCGTACAAGTCCATCGAATACGGACCGCGTACCGCGCTCGTGCTGGGCAGCGAACGTTATGGCATCCACAAGGACTGGAACGGCAAGACCGATGGTGCGGTCGCGATCCCGATGGCTGGGGGAGTCGACTCGCTGAACGTTGCGAACGCCGCCACGATCCTGCTCTTCGAGGTCGCCAGTCGGCACCGTCCCGATGACTTCCGCTGACGGCTGTCAGACCGTGACCTCGGCAACTCGCCCGTCGGCGCCCATCGGGTTGCCGACGCCATCGGTGATCCGCGCGACCGTCGGGTTCGGGTTGGCATAGACGTCGTACCGGTGGTGGGCCGTGAGATCCGGCACGGTCAATGAAGCCGCCGTGACCAGCCCCTGGCTGCCGTCGCACTCAACCGTCGCGACGCCGTTCGAACAGGTGACCATCGTGACCGTTACTGGCGTGGCGGCGCTGTGCTTCGGTGCGTCGTACACCGCGAGCGTGTCCGGGCTCGGCCCCTTCACCCCCTCGCTGAAGTTGAGCGTGATCGTCTTGTCCAGGCCGCTGGAGGAGGATGCAGTGACGTACGGCGGCTCCGTGTCACCCGGTGGGTCTGACGTCACGGTGAGCTTGGTCGGGAAGCCCGCCGCGCGAAGCTCGTTGAGCGTGTCGTGCGAACGGCCGCCCGCGTTGTCGAACAAGTAGACATCGGCCTGCCAATGATGGCTGCCGATGCACATCGGCACGGTCATCGCCCCGTGCCACGTGCCATCGCTGTCATGGGTCAGTGCGACACCGCTCCCGTACCCGCGGGGCGGGTAGCGGCGGGGGTGATGGAAGAAGTCGACGTAGATCCTTGACACCCCGGACTGGTGGTCGGTTGCCCGCGCCGTCACCGTGACCGTCTGCGACTCGCTCGTGCTGTCGACGGCATCAGGAGTGAAGGTGAAGTCGGTCAGGGTCGGTGGCGTCAGGTCGGCCCTGCCTCGGATCCGGAACCCGCCAGGAAGCTGCGAGGTGCGTGACGCCGAGGGGGCGAAGAAGTGATAGTTCGGCCGGACGTCGTCGGGGTAACGCACGTACAAGCCGACGCGAACCCGAAGCGATCCGGTCCATCTCGGAATCGTGAAGTGGCGATGCCAGCTGCCGTCCGAGCGCGGCCGCAGCCGCGGCTTGGCAAAGTAACGCCGGCCGGTGCCGTGGCCGCGGAGCCAGAGCCGCGCGATGGCGGGCTGTGGCCCCCTGAACCGCACGGACACGGCTTGCGCCGCAGGCGCCCTTCGGGCATCGACCACGTGATGTGCCAAGTGACCCGAGGCCAGCTTGCCTGGATGGAAGGATGGCTGCCCGGGCGTCCCCGTGACGGTGAACTCGGTCGACCAACCTGACTGCAGGCGAGGGTCCGTCCGGCTGTGTGGCTGCTTGCCGTCGCGGATGTAGTAGGTCCAGTTGTAGGTGCGATCACGGACGCCGACGAGACGAATGTTCCAGTCGCCTGAATTGGCGGTCGTCGGAATTGTGAACGTGCCGGTCCAGGTCCCCTCGGTCGTCGTTCCATCGGTGAGCGCCAGGTGCATGGCAAGGCTGTCTCGCGGACCCTCGAGCTGAACCTCGACGACGCGTACGCCGCTGTTGTCGCTCAGCGCGGGGTCGCTCGCGTGAACCGTGACCGTCTGCTGCTGGGCGTGCTTGGCGATGCTGAGCGTCGTCGTTGAGATCGTGACCGAGCTGACGGTCGGGGCGTACGAGTCGGCCTGCGGGCCGCAGCGGTTGTAGGGCTGCCCCGAGGCGCTCGTCGAGGGCGCCAGCAGGATCGTGCCGACGAGCCCGGCACAGGAAACCGCTCGAGCGATCGGTTGCTGCTTCGGAGCCATTGCGTCCTCGCTCTCCTCGCCCCGATCATTAAACGCGGTATCTCATCTCCCCGCGCTACCCTCCGCGAGCATGCGGCAGCATCGAGGGCTGATCGAGGGTGCCCGCCACGCGATCGCGCACCCCGAGCGGGCGCGGCGTTACGTCCGTCGGCTACGTCGCGATGCGCTGCTCCGGTTGAAACATCGTGGCGACCACCTCGGGTACTACGCGGAGGTCGTCGGCGCCGACATCCGGCAGGGAGAAGCGACAGCAGTCGGCAACCACGAGCGAGCCGCCTGGCGCAAGGTCGGCCGCAAGCAGTTCGACTACCTGCGGCAGCACGGTCTCGAGCCGCAGCACACGATGCTGGAGATCGGCTGCGGGAACCTGCGGGCGGGCTGGCGCTTCATCGACTTCCTCGACGCGGGCCACTACTACGGCGTCGACATCTCGCCGGACGTCATCCTCGCGGCGCAGGACACGCTCGTCCGGAAGTCGCAGGTCGAGAAGCTGCCGTACCTCACGGTGGTCAAGGACATGTCATTCGCATTCCTGCCGGCCGAGCGCTTCGACTGGGTGCATGCCCACAGCGTGTTCTCCCACTGCCCGCTTCCGGTGATCGAAGAGTGCTTCGCCAACGTCGCTCGCGTGATGAAGTCGACCGGCACGTTCGACTTCACCTTTTACCGCACGGAAGGCAAGGAGTTCGGCCGGCTGCGGGAGGACTTCTACTACCGGACCGAGACGCTCGTCGCTGCGGCCGCTCGCCACGGCTTCAACGCCGTGCTGATGGCGGACTGGGAAGGTACGCACCCGCAGTCCAAGCTGCGGCTCACCCGTCACTGAGTTCCACCGCGAGGCGCGACCTCGAACCGCCGCGAGGGGTCGTGAGTCGTGCCTGCCGTTGTCACGGCGCTTACCACTCACCACCCAGCCACGGCGCGCCGCGATGGCTGCGGCGTACGCCGGCCGCGAAATTCGTCGCTAGCCATGAGTGTCGCTACCGCGACGCCGGGAAAACCTCGGCAAAATGGTGTGAGGCCCCTCCAAGTATGAGTTGGAGGGGCCTCACTCGGTTTCGCTGCACCGGCGCTTCGGTTGCCCGACGCGCCGTGCGTTGCGTTACCGGTACCAGTCCCAGGAAACCCACCGGATGCTCCGGTCGCCCGGTGCTTCTGGTGTGTCGGAGTTGCCTCCGACGCGGTGTCCCTGTTGCCTGGTGACAAGGAGATTTGTAGTGCGTGGATGAACCCGGCACAAGGGGTTCTCAAACATTTTTCCAGAAGTTTTTTCTGTCCACAGGATGTCCACAGCCGAACGGGCTGTTATCCCCCGATCACGTGCATCGTCCACGTTCCATCCACCGCACCGTCCACAGCACGGCTGCGATCCGCCGCTCGCTGGTTGCGACCTTGTCGCAAGTTGGTGTTGGATGAGCTCATGTCGCCGCGGGCTCGGTTCGTCCAGATCCGCGACGGCCTCTCCCGCGACGAGTGGGCGCGACTCGGCGGCATGGCAGCGTTCATCCTCGCCCTGCACGCGGTCGGCTGGTTCACGATCGCCGCGCTGGTCGCTCCGCACCACTACAGCCTCGGCACGAAGACGTTCGGAATCGGTATCGGCGTCACCGCTTACACGCTGGGCATGCGCCATGCGTTCGACGCCGACCACATCGCGGCCATCGACAACACGACGCGCAAGCTCATGGCGGATGGCAAGCGCCCGCTGTCAGTGGGCTTCTGGTTCTCCCTCGGCCACTCGAGCGTCGTGTTCGTGCTCGCGTTCCTGCTCTCGATCGGAGTGCGCTCGATCGTCGGCCCGCTCCGAGACGACAGCTCCGCGCTGCACCACTACACGGGGCTGATCGGCACGAGTGTGTCCGGGACCTTCCTGTTCGCAATCGCTGCGATCAACCTCGTGATCCTCGTCGGCATCGTGAGGGTCTTCCGGGACATTCGGCGCGGCGTGTACGACGAGGAGAGTCTCGAGGAGCATCTCGACAACCGTGGCCTCATGAACCGCATCCTGCGACCCGTGATGCGGTCGGTGACCAAGCCCGGCCACATGTACCCGGTCGGGATGCTCTTCGGGCTCGGCTTCGACACCGCGACGGAAGTCGCGCTGCTGGTGCTCGCATCGGCCGGCGCCGCGGGGGGCCTGCCGTGGTACGCCATCCTCTGCCTGCCGATCCTGTTCGCGGCAGGGATGTGCCTGTTCGACACGATCGACGGATCGTTCATGAACTTCGCCTACGGCTGGGCGTTCTCCAAACCGATCCGCAAGGTCTACTACAACATCACGATCACCTCGTTGTCGGTCATCGTGGCGCTGGTGATCGGGTCGGTGGAGCTGCTCGGCCTGATCTCGGAGCAGGCCGGCATCTCGGGTGGCTTCTGGACGGCGATGCAGAACGCCAACATCAACACCCTCGGCTTCGTCATCGCCGGGCTGTTCGTCGCCACTTGGGTGATCGCCCTGGCCGTCTGGCGGCTCGGCCGCATCGAGGAGAAGTGGAGCCCCGGCCTGGAGCAGGCCCGCGAGTCCTGACGGCAGGTCTGCCCCGCGAGGCAGACTGACCGCGTGAAGACCTGGCTCACCGACCGCTTCGACCTGTCCGTTCCGCTCGTCGGCGCACCGATGTTCGGCGTCGGCGGCGGGCGTCTCGCTGCGGCGATCTCGGCGGCCGGTGCGCTCGGCATGATCGGCACCGGTCGCACGACGACGCCGCAATGGCTCCGCGACGAGGCCGCGCTCGCCGCTGCCGGCGGCCGGCCCTACGGCATCGGGTTGATGGCGTGGGCGCTGGACATCGACGACGCAGTGCTGGCGCCGACCCTCGAGGCCCGCCCGGCGCTGGTGTCGGTGAGCTTCGGCGACATCGGACCGTACGTCGAGGCGTTGCACGCGGCCGGCATCGCGGTGGCAAGCCAAGCCGGCAATCTCGCGGAGGCGAAGGCTGCGGCGCAGGCCGGCGTCGACGTGCTCGTCGTACGCGGCGGCGAGGCCGGTGGCCATGGCCGCAACGAGGTGAGCACGCTGCCGTTGCTCCAGGTAGTCCTGGACGAGGTCGACCTGCCCGTGATCGCTGCGGGTGGCTTGTCAGGGGCGCGTGGCCTGGCGGCGGTGCTCGCAGCCGGCGCGGTCGGCGGCTGGGCAGGGACTGCGTTCCTCACCTGTGTCGAGGCGGACACGTCCGATGAGGCGGTCGCTCGGCTGTCCGCCGCGGCCGAGACGCAGACTGCATACGGTCGCGTGTTCGACGTCGGTCAGCGGCTGGACTGGCCGCCGGAGTTCGGTGGCCGAGCATTGCGGAACGACTTCTTCGACCGATGGGACGGCCGTGAGTCCGAGCTCGGCGACGCCGACGTTGCGGAACTTGCCGCGGCGAAGACGGCACGGGACTTCGACGCGGCGTACATCTACGCCGGCCAGGGCGTCGGTGCGCTCCACGATCGGCGTGCCGCGGCGGACGTCGTCGCGGATTTCGCGGCGGCCGACGGCCTGATCGCCGCGGCAGCACGGCGGCTGTCGTGAAGGGAGTCACCCTCGACGACGTTCGTCAGATCGCGATCGAGCTGCCACGCACGACCGAGCATCTGATGCGTGGCGACGTCACGAAGTTCAAGGTCAAGCAGCTGGTCTATGCCGCGGTGGGCCCGACGGAGGAGGTCATGGGCGTCGCCTTTCCCAAGCTCGAACGGGCCGCGATGGTCGAATCGGAGCCGCAGAAGTTCACGATGCCGAGCCAAGGCGACCTTCGGTACAACTGGATCCACGTCTACATGGCGGAGATCGACGAGGCCGAGCTCCGTGAACTGGTCGTCGAAGGTTGGCGCATGTGCGTGCCGAAGTTCATCAGCGCGCTGGTGCCGTAGCGAGCTCAGCCGACCCGGAAGGTCTGCTCGCCGACCGTCACCTCATCGCCCTTCACGAGCTGGCGGCCGCGTCGCTGTTCGACGGTCCCGTTGACCCGGACGTCCTCGCCCGCCAGCAGCCCCTTCACGTCCGAGCCCGAATCGATCACGTTGGCGAGCTTGAGGAACTGTCCCAGTCGGATGACCTCGTCGCGGATCGGCACGTCAATCACGTGCTCATTCTGCGCCGACTCCCGCGAGAGGGGGTAGCCGATAAGCGGAGCGCCGACTCCGCTTATGCTCGGCTGGTGGACCCGAGGCAGGCGTCGCGCACCAGAGCGACCTTCGCGGTCCTGATGGTCGCGGTCATCGCGTACTCGCTGCTCCAGTCTCTCGTCCTCCCGGTCCTGCCGACGATCCAGCACGGCCTTCACACAAGCCAGAACACGGTCACCTGGGTGTTGACGGCCTACCTGCTGTCTGCCTCGATCTTCACGCCGATCATGGGCCGACTCGGCGACATGTTCGGCAAGGAGTCGATGCTCGTCATCGCGCTGATCGCGTTGGCGGTCGGCTCAGCCCTTGCGGCGCTGGCGGGTTCGATCGGGTTGATGATCTTCGCGCGGGTCATCCAGGGCATCGGCGGCGGGGTGCTGCCGCTGTCGTTCGGAATCGTGCGTGACGAGTTCCCCGAAGAGCGGGTGGCCGGCATCGTCGGCATCCTCGCTGGGTTGACCGCTGCCGGCGGCGGCCTCGGCATCGTCGTGGCGGGTCCGGTCGTCCGTGCGCTCGACTATCACTGGCTGTTCTGGATACCGATGTTCGCGCTTGCGGCCGCAGCGGTCGCGGCGCACCTCGTCGTACCGCGCTCGACCAACCGGAGCCCAGGCCGGCTCAGCCCACCGGCGATCGTCCTGCTGTCGGCATGGCTGGTCGCCCTCCTGCTGGGCGTGAGTGAGGCACCTGACTGGGGCTGGGGTTCACCCCGGGTGGTCGGACTGCTCGCTCTGGCAGTGGTGCTGTGCGTCGTGTGGATCGTCGTCGAGACGAAGTCGGCGCATCCGCTGATCGACATGAACATGATGCGCATCCCGGTGGTGTGGACCACCAATCTCGTGGCGTTCCTGTTCGGGGTGAGCCTGTACGCGACGTCGGCGTTCGTGCCGGAGTTCCTGCAGACAGCGCCATCGCATGGCTACGGATTCGGTGCGACCATCACGAGATCCGGCCTACTCATGCTGCCGATGGGTGCGGTGATGTTCGTCCTCTCCTTCGCCTCCGGGCGCCTGACGAGCCGGTTCGGCGGCAAGCTGCTGTTGCTGACCGGTACGACGGCGAGCATCGGAACGTTCACCATGCTCACGTTCGCGCACGGCAGCCAGTGGGAGATCCTCGTCGCGATGACCTTCCAGGGCGTCGGGTTCGGTCTGGGATTCGCGGCGATGTCGAGCCTTGTGGTCGAGGGCGTGCCACCTCATCAGACCGGTGTCGCGAGTGGGATGAACGCCAACATCCGGACGATCGGGGGCTCGATCGGCGCGGCGGTCGTGAGCACGGTCATCACCGCGAGCGCGCATCACGGCGGCGTACCGACCGAGGCCGGCTACACGCACGGTTTCGGGCTCCTCGCCGTCGCCACCGTTGCCACGGCCCTCGCGGCGCTGCTCGTGCCCGCTACCCGGCGGCCGATCACCGAGGCCGAGCGTCGCCAGGCACATGCCGAGCTCGGCCTGGTCGCAGCAGGAACTCTGGTGGGGAGTGACCCGGAATGAGGCGTGACGCAGCCGAGAACCGCGAGCGAGTCCTCACGGCGGCCGCGACGGTGTTCGCCGACCGCGGCATCGAAGCCAGCGTTGAAGAGATCGCCCGGGCCGCCGGCGTCGGCATGGGCACCGTCTATCGGCGCTTCCCGACCAAAGAAGCGCTGATCACCGAACTGGTCCGCGACATGCTCGAGGCGATGTGCCGCATGGCGGCGGACGCCACGAGCGCCGGCGACGGTCGTGGCCTCGAGCGCTACCTCGAGACGTCGAGCGCCTACCAGGCGGAGCACCGCGGTTGCCTGCCCCGACTGTGGAACATCGATGCGCACCAGTCCGCGGTCCAGCGCCTGCGGCGTCTCGTCACCGCGCTGCTCGACGACGCGAAGCGCAACGGTGTGGTCCGTCCCGAGGTGACGAACACGGACATCACCATGGTCATGTGGTCGATCCGTGGCGTCATCGAGACCACTGCCGACGTTGCCCCGGACGCCTGGCGCCGCCACCTCGACGTGCTCATCGCGGGTCTCCGGCCGGCCGATCGCCCGCTCCGGCGTCCTGCATTGACCCGGCAGCAGGTCGACGCCGTGCTCACGAACACCTGACAGACTCACGGCATGTCTGGTGCGAGCGAGGTTCCGGTCATCGATCTCGCGCCGTGGTTCGAAGGAACCCCGGCGGGGCGAGCGAAGGTGGCCGCCGAGGTGGACGATGCGCTGCAGGACATCGGCTTCCTGCTCATCGTCAACCACGGCGTGAGCGTCGAGCTCCGCAACCGAGTGCGGTCCGCCGCCCACGAGTTCTTCCGGCTGCCGCCCGAGGTGAAGGCGAAGTACCGCACGGACGTCGGTGGCGCCACGTGGCTGCCGCGTGGCTGGACCCCCGTCGGCGCCGAAGCCAACGCAAACTCCGACGAGGGCGTCAGCGCGCCACCCGATCTCAAGGAGTCCTTCGACGTCGCGTGTTTCGAGCCGACGGGTGATCACGACGTCGACCGAGAGTGGTTCACCGACAACCTCTGGCCGGCGGAGGTGCCGTCGTACGAGGAGTCGGTGACGGAGTATTTGGCCAAGATGCATGTCCTCATCGACGACCTGCTCGAGATCGCGGCCGTCGCGATCGGAATGCCCGAGGACTTCTTCACGGCGCACGCGAGGCACCCGACGTGGTCGTTCTACACGCACTGGTATCCCGCGCTGACTCACGTCGGAGAACCGGAGCCAGGTCAATTGCGAATCGGCTCGCACACGGACTTCGGCACCTTCACGATCCTCGACCGGCAGCAAGGCACCGGCGGGCTGCAGGTGATGGGCAAGGACGGCGAATGGGCGGACGCGCCGTGGGTGGAAGGCGCTTTCACCATCAACATCGGCGACATGATGGCGCGTTGGACCGGGGACCGATGGGTCTCGAACCGGCACCGGGTCCTGGCGCCGGACGCGGCCGCGCCGGATGAGGATCTGATGTCTCTGGTCTATTTCCACGAGGCGGATCCGACCGCCGTGCTGCACAGCGTCCCGCCTCCGGTTGGGCGGCGCGTCTACGAGCCCGTGACAGCCGGGGACTACCTCCGCGCGAAGCTCGCGGCGATCGCCGTCGTCTGAGATTTCGGCGCTTCACTAGTCACCAAGGACCATTTCCCAAGATCACCTAGGGCCATCTCTCAAGATCACCCTTCGGAACGCTTCCCACCCTTATGTCCGGGTCATAGCGTCAAGGAGCGCAGTCAACGATGCCTGCGCAGAATGCACGAGAGGGAGATTTGTGTTGAGAATCAACAAGATCGTCGCGACGACCTCGCTGGCGATCCTGACGTCGGGACTGGCGGTCGCCGGAACGGCTGTCTCCGCTAGCGCCTCGACTCCACATGCGGTCCGCGCTCCTAACGTCACGATCATCGGCGTCGCTACCGTCAGCCCGAAGGACAACCTGGTCGACGGGCAGCAGGTCAACGTCTCGGTTTCCGGATTCCCTGCAGTTGACGCTGGTCAGCCGATGTATGTGTTCCAGTGTTCGCAGACGGCGGTGAGCCAGCAGGACCAGGCGTACTGCGACACGAACCTCGCGGACGTCCACAATGTGACCTTCGACGCGACCACCACGAACGGCAAGGCAACGGGTTCGACCACGTTCAATGTCCTCGAGGGCGCCTCGTTCAAGCCGACCAAGGCCGCCAAGTGCGACCACTTCCACGGTTGCTACATCGTCGTCTCTGACAGCAATGACCCGACCACGGCGAACGTCGAGTTCGGGGCGATCACATTCGCCGACTCTCGCGCGAAGTCGCAGACCAAGGTGCAGCTGCCCAAGTCGCTCCCGAAGGCCGGCAAGACCCTGAAGTTCAAGGTCGGCGTGGTTGGCATCGGCACGGCGACCGCCAAGGGCAAGGTCAAGATCACGGACAACGGGAAGACCGTCAAGAAGGCGAAGGTGCCGTCGAGCGGACTGATCAAGGTCACCGAGAAGCACATCGCCAAGGGCAAGCACAAGGTGACTGCCTCCTACGGAGGCGACAAGAACTACCAGCCCAGCAAGGACAAGGCGAGCTTCAAGATCAAGAAGTAACGCCCGCAGTACGTCGGAACCGCTCCGGGGCTACTCCCCGGGGCGGTTTCGCCGTTCTGTGGACGCTGCTTGGCGGGCCGCGAAGGACTGCGTGACGAGCGTCCTTCCGAAGTCGAGCGCCAAGCCGTTGGGTCGCATCGCGTCTGACATGACGTCCTCAAACGCCGTGAGGAAGGTGGCTACTTCTTCGTCGCCGACCACGAGCGGTGGCAGCAGCTTGATGACTGCCATGTGGTCACCGGCCACCTGGGTCAGGATCCG
Organism: Frankiaceae bacterium; assembly: GCA_019239875.1. GTDB lineage: Bacteria > Actinomycetota > Actinomycetes > JAFAQI01 > JAFAQI01 > JAFAZI01. Next base: position 16,655 of record JAFAZI010000104.1, on the reverse strand, counting down.
GTGGCGGTTGTGCAGCGGCACGACGACCAGCTGCGCGAACAGGCCGCGCCGGGCGGCGTGCAGCGCCGTCCACATGGCGCGCGCCTTCAGGCCGGATGGACGACCGAACTCGATACCGATCATCAACCCGCGGCCGCGGATGTCGTGGATCAGGTCGTGACGCCCCGCGATCTCCCGCAGCCCGGCACGCAGCTGCTCGCCGCGCCGTTCGGCGTTGGCGAGCAGGTCCTCGTCGTCGAGCACCGAGAGGGTCGCCAGCCCGGCCGTCATCGCAAGCGCGTTACCCATGAACGTCGAGGCGTGGACGAACACCCGATCGAGCGATGAGAAGACCTTTTCGAAGATGCCTGCACGCGCCATCGTCGCTGCGATCGGGACATAACCGCCCGACAGCGCCTTCGCGACCGTGATGATGTCCGGCGTCACGCCGTCGTACTGGTGTGCGAAGAACTTTCCGGTCCGCCCGATCCCGGTCTGCACCTCGTCACAGATCAGGACGGCACCGCGCTCATGCAGCAGCCGCTGCGCCTCGGCGAGGTAGCCGTCCGGTGCGACGTACACGCCCTTTCCCTGGATCGGCTCGACGAGAAGTGCTGCGACATCGCCGCGCCGGAGCTCGCGGTCGATCGCGTCGAGATCGCCGAACGGGATCTTGGTGTCGGGCAACAACGGTCCGAACCCGTCACGGAACTCCTTCGCACCGTTGACGGACAACGAGCCGGCGGTGAGCCCGTGGTAGGCGTGGTCGCAGTACAGGACGCGTGACTTGCCCGTGGCGGCGCGAGCGAACTTCAGCGCCGACTCGACCGCCTCGGAGCCGCTGTTGCAGAAGTACACCCGGTCCATGCCGGGCGACCGCTTGAGCAGCTGCTCGGCGAGCAGGCCGGGCAGCAACGGCAGGTCGAACTGGATCATGTCGGCGAGCTCTGCATCGAGTACGTCGTGCAGTGCTCGTCGTACGGCGGGGTGGTTGTGACCGACGCCGTGAACACCGAAGCCGGAGAGGAAGTCGAGGTACCGGTTGCCCTCGGCGTCCTCGTACCAGGAGCCGGTGGCGGTGGTGAGCACTCGAGACATCCCGATCGTGCCCAGCACCCGCGGAACCTGCGCGTTCAGGTACTTGGCGTGCAGTGCTTCGCCGTCGTATTGGCGCTGCTCGATCAGCGCCCGGATGTCGAACCCCATCGATCTAATTTAGAGAATCCTGCGCGTTGGTGTTCAACCGAAGCGCCGCCACAACGGCCGGAACAACCACGGCCAGCGGCGCCGGGCGATCGGGGCGACCTCCAGCCACCCCGGAACGGTCTGCCGCTCGCGGCCGGTTTCGATCAGGTTGACGATGACGTCAGCGACCTTCTCCGGCGCCACGGGTCGTGGGATCGAGCGGTCATACGGCTCGTTGCGGTTGTCGTGGAACGCTGTCTTCACGACACCGGGCCGCACCGTCGACACTGCGACGTTCGTGCCTCGGAGCTCCTCCCGGACGGCATCGGCGAAAGACTCGAGTGCGGTCTTCGACACGCCGTACGCCGCCTCCCTCGGCACCGGTACGGCACCGCCGATCGACGTGGTGAGCACGAGAGCGGCCGGCGAGCCATTCCTCAGCATGTGGGGGAGGGCAGCCCGCGCGAGCAGCATCGGCCCGCGGAGATTGAGATCGAGAAGCGAGGAGATCACCTCCACTGGCATCTCGGCGAATGCTCCGACGTACCCGGCGCCGGCGTTCGCCACCACCCCGTCGATGCGGCCGTGTTTGGCGAGCGTCTCGGCGACCACATGCTCGCCGTGACCCGTGTCGCGGATGTCTACGTCGATGACGAGACAACCGGTCTCGCCGGCAAGGTCGGCGAGCGCCGACGCATCGCGATCGACGCCGACGACGACGCCGCCCTTGCGATGCAGGGCAACCGCGGTCGCCCGGCCGATCCCACTAGCCGCACCGGTGATGACGATCACCGAACCTGGGACCCGCACTGGTTCATCGTCTCAAACCCGCGGGCAGGGGAATGCCCCCGCACCGCCGAGGGTGCGGGGGCATTCACACGAATCTCAGCCGGACTCGGCCGCTTGCTGCTTCCGCTCGGCGAGGTCTGCCTTCTCCTCGTGGAGCTTCGCCTCTGCGCGGGCCTCTGTCTCCTTGCGTTCTTCGATGCCCTTGTCTTCCTGGGCCTCGCCTTCCGCGTGGAGCTCGTCGTTGTCCGTGAGGTCACCGGCGACTTGCTTGGCCTTGCCCTTCATCTGCTCAACAACGCCCATGGCGCACTCCTCCTCAGTTAGCCGGTCTTCGCTGCCTGCGCGGCGCGTTCCTTGCCCTCGTGCGCCTTCGCCTTGGCTCGGTGCGCGTCGGCCTTCGCCTGGCTGCGCAGCGCCTTCAGCTTCTCGGTGCCCTTGTCCTGCTGGGCCTCGCCAGCAGTGATCAGACGGTCGGCGTCGACCGCAGTACCGAGAATTTCCTTGCCCAGACCGACGACCTTGTCGAACAGGCCGGTCGCGTCCTTGGGGTTGATGCGGGGAACCCGCATGATCGTGCACCTCCATGAATGGGGGTTTTCATTGGCACGAAGGAGCCTCCCCGCGAGGCGCAGCGTCTAACGGGCGATATGAGGTTTAAGACGTGAGGAATCTCATGCCACCAAGGCGGCGATGAGCTCCTCCGATCGGCCGGTCTTGAGCACCGCGCGGTCGGCGCCGGCCAACAACGCGTCCGCGAGTCCTAGGTCGTCGCTCGAATATGCGACCAAGCGAAGCGTCATGGCACGGTCGCGGAGCTGCTGGATGAGTTCGATGCCGCTCATGTCCGGCAGGTGCAGGTCGATGATCGCGATGTCCGGCACCAACATGCCGATCATTTCGAGCGCCTCGGTCGCGTTGCCTGCTTCGCCGATCACCTCGAAGGCGCCGGCGTCTTCAAGCATGAATCGAGCGAGCAGCCGGAGGTCGGCTTCGTCGTCAATCACGATGGCGCTCAGCATTCGGATGACCCCTTCGGTCTCGATGATGACGATCTTGGTACGCCGGGCGCGTTTGCGGAAGGCAAATGGAGCGATCTCATCATTTCGGACATGGCTTTTAGTCACAGTTGGTCATGCGCAGCCGGCGGCTCGCCCGCAGTCACGCGTCATACCGTTCAGATCGTGGCTTGCATTCAAGACCTGCTGAATGGTAGAACTGAACATGTCGTTCAGAATTACCTGAACGTTTCGCTAAATGTTGAGAGAGGCTCGCGATGACACAGGCGTTCCGGCCAGAGCTGCTGGAAGTGGCAGCTCAGTACGCCGTTCAGCTCCAGGGGCAGGCAACCGCTACGGCGACCCGATCCCCACGGCGCCGGGTGCGGACCGCGATCGGTCGATCTCTCGTGCGAATCGGTGAGCGGCTCGTCACCCCGCCGCGTGCGGTCCTGGGTCGATGAGCGAGTCATCGGCGCCGGAGCAGGCGCTGACCACCGTCCGCACCGTCGACAGCGCCGAGGCGATCAAGGCGATTGCGGATCCCCTGCGGGTGCGAATGCTCCAGCTGCTGATGATGGCCTCGCACCGCACCTGGACGGTCAAGGAGATCGCCGCTGAGCTCAGCCAGCCCGTGACGAAGCTCTACCACCACATCAAGTTGCTCGAGGCCGCCGATCTGATCAGCGACGTCGAGACCCGCGTCGTCTCCGGGATCGTCGAGCACCGCTATCGCGCAAACCAGCGGTCGCTGCGCTTCGACAGCAACTCGTGGGACATCGAGGAGGACCTCGACCTGGGCGTCCAACAGATCTCCGCCCAGCTCGACGCGGTTCGCGATGATCTCCTCGACTATCTCTACGGCGAGCACGCCGAGTTCGATCAGCTCAACCTGTCGCGCACGACCGCCCGGCTCACCAAGGAGGAGATCGACTCGGTGAACGCGAGGATCGAGGAGCTGCTCGACGAGGTCTCGGCCAAGCGCGACGACCCCGATCGGGCGAACCTGCCGCGGATCTCGATCATGTTCCTCCTCTCGCCGCTCGGACACGACCCGGCGTAATATCCCGCTTGTCTGGATCGGACGGCGGGGAGGACCCATGGCGATGAAGCCGGCAATTGCACTGTCGATCGGTGCCGCAACCCTGGCTGCGACGGTGATGACAGCGGGCCCAGCGAAGGCGGGGGGTCGGCCAGCGAACGTCGCGTTCGTGCACGCGGTCAAGCGGGTCGTGCTGCACAAGAACGGCGATCTGACGGTGCGGGCGTGGTTGCGGTGCAAGCCGGGCTGGTCGCCCGCCGAGCTGTCGATGCAGGTGAACCAGGGTACGGACGAGGTCGGCAGTGGCTACATCATCCCGACGGTGCCGTGCGACAACGCGTTCCGACGGGTGCACTTCCGGATCAGCGACTCGACTCACGGCTTCGCGGCCGGTGACGCGCATATCAGCGCGCAGTTCCTCATCACCAACAACTACTCCGGGGACTCGGCCGGCGGTCACAGCTCGAAGGACGGGCAGATCGTCGCGCCGTAGAGCACCGCGGCGGAGCTAGCCGCTGTTGCCGCCCGACCCGTGGGCATTGAGGTAGATCGCGACCCCCACAGCGATCACGATGATGGCGGCGATCACCGCGAGCGCGATCTTCAGCTTGCTCCACGGCCGGTCGCCGACGACCTCGCCGGTGTTCGCGTTGATCAACACCTGGTAGGTCTTCCCGGCATAGATGTACGACGCGATCCACAGCGGCATCAGCATCAGCTTGAACATCAACGCGGCGTACGCCGTTTGCATCGACATGACGCGCTGCTCGTCGCCGCCGATGTCGCTGCAGCAGTCCTGCCGGATGACGTTCGCCATCTCCTGCTTGGCCTCGATCAGCCCCGAATCCGGGTCGAGGTCATAACGAAGCGCGGTGTAACCGGCAAGGTACTGCGGGTCGAACGGCTGTGCGGACGCCATGACCCATGGGCCCATCTTGTCGAGCTTCTCGGCGGGCAGCTGGTGGCTGGCCGGGATGCACACGTCGTCGAAGGCCCGGCCGACGTGACCCGATGCGGGGTACCAGGCGGTGTGCTGCACCTGGCGTGTGTGGGTCTGGCCGTTCGAGGTGTAGGTCTCGGTGGTGTAGTAGTGCTCGCCACGCTCGCCCACGTAGTCGGTCTGGGTCTGAGCGTCGTAGGTCCAGTGCGGGACGTAGGTGCCGGTCAGTGCCTCGGTCGACCCGACCTTCTTCAACGCGTTGGGTGCGAACCAGCGGGACTTCACCCACTTGCTGAACGAGGTGTTCGCGGCCCTCTTGTCGAGCCCGAACGGTACGACGGCCTCGGGAACGATCAGTCCTTCCGGCTGGGCCACCGCAACCAGCGTGCCGCCGCAGAACTGGCAGGCCCCCGAGATGTCATTGGTCTCGGTCGACGCGCCGCAGCCCTGGCACTGCAACACTTCTTTGCCGATCGTCGCCACCGGCTTCGGTGGCAGTTTCGCCCACTCGTCGTAGGAGTGCTCGTGGATCGACTTGTCCGTGGTGATCTGCTGCATCGAGCCACATGACGGGCACTGCATCTGCGTCGTACCCGGGGCGTAGCTCATCTGTGAGCCGCACGCCACACACTTGAACGACAGCAGGGCGGCCGGCGCCTGCGGTTGTGGCGGAGCCGGTGGATCGAACACTGGAGGTGGAGCGGGAGCGCCGGTGGGCGGAGGCGCCTGGTCGGTCACTGCGCCGCCGGCGGGAGGGGAGGTGGCGCGGCGCCGAGGACGGCGCTCACCTCAGGGACGTCGCCTGCGCGCGTCCACTGCGCCATGCCCTGCTGCCAGACCAGCGTGTCCGCAGTCAGCTCGCCGCTGGCCACCCGGGCGGGCAGGTCGTTGACCGCGACCGGGCCGACCTGCTGGCCGTTGATGCCGAGGAAGTAGCCGCCGGGCAGCGGTGGCGGGGCTGCCGCTGCGGGCGCCGCAGCGCCGCCCGCCTGCGGGTTCAGCGCACCCGCCATCTGCTGGCCGATCGCGGCGCCGACACCGAGGCCGACGCCCGCGCCCGCGATGCCTCCGCCGCCGGGGTTCTGTGCAGCTTCGGTGATGGCCGTCGCAGCCTGGAACTTCGTGAACTGGTCGAGGTTGCCGAGCACTCCCATCTGGGTGCGCTTGTCGAGCGCCTCGGACACCTCCGGCGGCAGCGAGATGTTCTGGATCACGAACTTCGGGATCGTGATGCCCATGTCGGCGAAGCTCGTCGTGAGCGTGCCCGAGAGGGTGCCGGCGATCGTCTGCTGGTTCGCCGCCATGTCGAGGACGGAGAGGTTGGCGGTGGCCAGCGCCGTACCGACCTGGCTCACGATGTTCTGCCGCAGGAACTCCGAGACCTCGTCGGTCGAGAAGTTCGGGTCGGTGCCGACCAGCTGGCGGAGCAGCTTGGCGGCGTCGTTGACCTGGAGGGCGTACGTGCCGAACGCGCGGAGTCGGACCATGCCGAACTCCTTGTCGCGGACGGTGACCGGCTCCTGCGTGCCCCACTTCATGTCGGTGTAGAGACGGGTGCCGACGAAGTAGACCTCAGCCTTGAACGGCGAGTTGAAGCCGTACTTCCAGCCCTTGAGATCGGACAGGATGGGCATGTTCTGCGTCTCGAGCGTGTAGGTGCCCGGCGTGAAGACATCGGCGATCTTGCCCTCGTTCTCGAAGACGGCCGTCTGGCCTTCCCGGACGACGAGCTTGGCGCCCATCTTGATCTCGTTGCCCTGGCGCGGGAAGCGCCAGACGATCGTGTCGCGACTGTCGTCGAGGAACTCGACGATGTCGATGAACTGGCCCTTGACCCGGTCGAGCAGACCCACTGTGACTCCCACCCTGCGTCGATGACGTGCAGGGAGAAAGGTATCGGAGGACCGGCCGTCGGACCTGAAAATCCGGACAGTTGGGCCGAACGGCCCAATCGCGAACGCGGCTGCCTGCTTTGTGATGCATGAGTGACGGCGGAAGGTCGGTGGATCAGCACAGATCAGCAGGGCAGTCGCGACATCGGCGGAATGGGCCGGGCCAGCCTTGCTGCATCAGGATCTGCGCGCGCTGCCAGGCAACTTCGCACGGATGATCGATCATGTCGGCCCACCCGTAGCGCAGGGTCCACTGCCGTGCCACGGCACTGCGGTTGTCCCGGCGAAAGTCTCGCCAGATATCGCGGGCGCGATCGTGGCCGAGCCTCCCGTCGAGCTCCCAGTGCAGCGCCCACTCCTTGATCAATCCATCGAGGTACTCGCTACCGTCCGCGAGCCGCTTGAACTGGCGCTCACCGGCAGGCAGACCATGCCGCCGGTGCAGAGCCACGTCCCGGATCTCCAGATACGAATGCGCACCTCGCTCGATGTCGGGCAGCACCTCGAGTGCGATCTTGCGCCATCTGGTGAAGCTGCTCTGATTCAAAGCCGCACGCAGCCTGGGCACGGTGGTTCCGCGACCACGAATCGCGTCGGCAATGAGGCTCAACGCGGCTTCGGCGTTTCGACACGACGACAGCATGTCGAGCACCGTTCGCTCGATTCGAGTCCGCCGAGGAGTCCGCACCGGGTGGACGTCGTCGTCACGGAGGTCACGCGATCGATGGATGACCAGGCCTGGCTGGTTCCGAACCGTTCTCCCGTAAGGGATCGTCACGTGAATGGCGGCGGGGCGCTTGCACAGCCCTTCCAGCCAGCCTGCCGTGTCGTGGCTCAACGTCGACCCGGGGCCGGCGTAGAGCAGAGCGGCGTACAACATCGTGACCGGCGGAATCGGCCCGCTGAAGGTCACGTACGTTCGAGGCAGCGGCGACTGCCACCGACCGGTCGCGACAAGGTCGAAGACTCGCCGGTCGGACATGCCGGCAGTCCGGCACCCCGCGAGACCCACCGCACCCGCAGTGTCTGCGCCGAGATGCGCGAGAGTGCCATCGCGATGCGGATTCAACATGCTTTGAGCCTGCGTGGCTGGAGGCGCCGGGCTCAACGCCGTCGGCAAAGTTGTGGACGGACCTGTGCTGCTTCACCGACAGCGGGGGGTGTGTCACGCAGCACAAAGTCCGGATCGGTCAGCGGCGGGGAGGTTTGAGGACGGCGAAGGGATCCGTGATCGCGAGCTCGCGGCTCGAGAAGCGGTAGCGCATCGCCGGCCGCCCACCGCTCGGACCAGGCGCGCCGCGAGACTTCGTCGGTTCGATCAGGTCCCGCCGTGTCATGACGCGGGCCAGGTTGGTCTGCGTCACGGGATACCCGAGCGCCGCGCTGATGATGTCGCGCAGCTCCGACAGGGTGAACTCGTCCGGGGCGAGGGCGAACCCGATGTTCGTGTACGACAGCTTGGCGCGCAGCCGCTCGACGCCGGCCTCGATGAAGTAGTGGTGATCGAAGGCCGTCGCCGGCAAGTCCTCGACCGGGATCCATTTCGTGTCAGCCGGCAGGTGCGGTGTGGCAGAGCTCGGGACGACGCCGAGGTACGCCGTGGCCAGGACCCGTCCCCGCGGGTCACGTTTGATGTTGCTGTGGGTCGCGAGCTGCTCGAGGTGCGCCACCTCTCGGACGTCGACCTTTTCCGCGAGCTGTCGCAAGATCGCCTCACGGAGGCGTTCGGTCGGACCGACTCCGCCGACGGGTAGCGACCAGCGTTTTGCGTGAGGCGCTTGCGCGCGCTGCCACATCAACACCGAGAGCACGCCGTCACGCACTGACAGGACGACGGCCGCGACCTCGTGCGGATACGCGGTGAGACCCGGGGGAGTGGCCCCGGCGCGTGGCGCAGCCATCGCGTCATGTTACGGTTGGAGCAGTATTCGCCTCAAAGGCGAAAACCTGCCGAGGAGGGGGAGCCGGATGAGCTGGACCGATGAGGTACGACGGCTGGCGCGCGAGCGCGACGCGGTGATCCTGGCTCACAACTATCAGGTCCCCGAGATCCAAGACGTCGCGGACCACGTCGGCGACTCGCTCGCGTTGTCGCGGCTCGCCGCAAGCACCGATGCCTCGACGATCGTGTTCTGCGGTGTTCATTTCATGGCGGAGACCGCGAAGCTCCTCTCGCCGGAGAAGACCGTGTTGATCCCAACGGCGGCCGCAGGCTGCTCGCTCGCCGACACGATCGAAGCCGATCAGCTGCGCGCTTGGAAGGCCGAGCATCCAGACGCGATGGTCGTTGCCTACGTGAACACGAGCGCCGCGGTGAAGGCCGAGGCCGACATCTGCTGCACCTCGTCCAACGCCGTGGACGTCGTCGCCTCGATTCCCGCCGACCAGCCGGTGCTCTTCTTGCCCGATCAGTTCCTCGGTGCGCATGTGCAACGCCAGACCGGACGCGACAACATGCACATCTGGATGGGCGAGTGCCATGTCCATGCCGGCATCTCGCCGTCGGACGTCCGCGCCCAGGTCGCGGCTCATCCCGATGCGGAGCTGCTCATCCATCCCGAGTGCGGCTGCGCGACGTCAGCGCTGTGGCTGACCGGTACCGGTGACCTGCCGGCGGAGCGCACCCACATCCTGTCCACCGGCGGCATGGCGGACATCGCGAGCACGCTGACCGCACCAACCGCGCTGGTCGCCACCGAGGTCGGGATGCTTCACCAGCTGCGCCGGCTGAACGCGGGCGTCACCTTCCTGCCGATGAACGAGAAGGCCTCGTGCCGCTACATGAAGATGATCACCCCTGAGCTCCTGGTGCAGTGCCTCGCTGACGGGCGAGACGAGGTCACCGTCCCCGAGGAGGTCGCCGAGCGGGCACGGCGATCGGTCGAGCGAATGGTCCTGGTCGGCGCGCCGGGAGGCGGCGAGTGATGCGCGACGCCTACGAGGTCATCGTCGTCGGCTCTGGTGTCGCTGGCTTGTCGGTTGCGCTCGGCCTCGCCGGTCGGCGCCGGGTGGCTCTGGTCACCAGCGGGGAGTTCGCGGGTGGCAGTACCCGCTGGGCGCAGGGCGGGCTTGCTGCCGCGATCGGCGCTGACGACCGCCCGGCACTTCATGCCGAAGACACGGTGATCGCCGGTGTCGGTGCGTGCGACCACGATGCCGTCGCGGTGCTCACCGACGGTGCCGCACCGGGCCTCGTCGGTCTGCTCGACCTCGGTGCCGACTTCGACCGCGACGCCGAGGGACACCTGGCCCTGACCCGCGAAGGCGGTCATCATCGCCGCCGGGTGGTGCACGCCGGTGGCGACGCGACCGGTGCCGAGGTGAGTCGCGTGCTCGCCGCCGCGGTTCGCGATGCGCCGATCGATGTCATCACGGCCGATGTCACCGACCTGCTGCTCAGCAGTTCGACGTACCGGCCACAGGTCACCGGCGTCATCGCCGACGGCGTCGAGCTCACGGCGCGGGCCGTCGTCCTCGCGACCGGCGGCGTCGGCGGTCTGTATCCCGTGACGACCAACCCGGCGGAGGTCGCGGGTGAGGGTCTCGGACTCGCGCTTCGAGCCGGGGCGTCGCTGGTCGACGTCGAGTTCGTGCAGTTTCATCCGACCGCCCTCGCGGTCGACGGCATCGCCGGCCAGATCCCGCTGGTGACGGAGGCCCTCCGCGGCGAGGGTGCGGTGCTGATCGACGGCGGGGGAGCGCGCATCATGGCCGACGTCCATCCGCTGGCGGACCTCGCGCCACGCGACGTCGTCGCGCGGCGCATCGACCAGGTGCGGGCAACCGGCGATCGGGTCTTCCTCGACGCGACGCGCATCACCGATCTGTGCGACCGCTTTCCCACGGTGATCGCGGCATGCGGGCGGTACGGCGTCGACCCGATCGTCTCGCCGATCCCCGTCGCGCCGGCGCAGCACTACCTGTGCGGTGGCATCCGTACCGACCTGTGGGGAGCGACCGATGTCGCCGGCCTGTACGCCGTTGGCGAGGTCGCGGCGACCGGTGTGCACGGCGCCAACCGGCTTGCCTCGAACAGCCTGATCGAAGGCGCCGTCTTCGCGCGGCGGCTTGCCGATCGCCTCGCGAGTGCCTTGCCGCAGCGGCGTGCCGCCGGCGATGCGGTCGCCGCTCCCTCCGCAGCTGCGGGCGACGTCGCCGCGATCCAGCGAGCCATGGCATCCGGTGCGGGCATCCGGCGTAGTGCGCAGCAGCTCGCCGTTTCCCGGCGCGCGATCACCGCCCTTCCGAGCAGCGATCGGGCGCTCGCCGCGGACGCCATCCTCGCCGCGGCTGCGGCTCGCGAGGAGAGTCGCGGTTGTCACTGGCGTGAGGACTTCCCCACCACCGACGCCACATTTCAGCGCCATGTCGTCGTGCGGCTTGGCGCCGACGGCCGATGTGAAGCCGCGGTCGCCGGTGACCTGGAGCGCACCGCATGAGCCGCGACGCGTTGGTCGCGGCCGGGCTGGATCCGGGCGATGTCGCAGCCGTCATCGAGCGCGCGAGGTCCGAGGACCTCGGCACGTCAGGTGATCTCACCTCTGCCGCCACCGTCCCGGCCACGGCGACGATGACCGCGTCGTACGTCGCTCGCGACAACGGCGTGATTGCAGGGATGCCCGTGCTCGCCGCCATCATCGACACCTCCCTCACGGACGGCCGGCTCGAGAACCGCGTGACTGACGGCGATCGGGTGCGGCCGGGCGATCGGCTCGCGGTCATCTCGGGGAACGCTCGCGAGGTTCTCGCCGTCGAGCGACTCTCGTTGAACTTGCTCGGGCACCTCAGCGGCATCGCGACGGCGACGCGGCGCTGGGTGGATGCCGTCGAGGGAACCGGGGCGCGGATCCGGGACACCCGCAAGACCATCCCCGGGCTGCGTGACCTCGAGAAGTACGCCGTGAGGTGCGGCGGCGGGGTGAACCATCGCCGCGGCCTCGACTCTGCCGTGCTGATCAAGGACAACCACGTCGCAGCGGCCGGCGGCGTTGGCGCGGCGCTCGACCAGGTCGCGGCTGCATACCCGGACTCAGGCCTCATCGTGCAGGTCGAGGTCGACACCCTCGAACAGCTCGATGAAGCCCTCGCGCATGGCGCGACGCAGATTCTGCTCGACAACTTCTCGATCGAAGACATGACGCTCGCCGTCAAGCGGATCCGTGCCGCCGCTGGGGGCGTTCTGGTCGAAGCCAGCGGCCGGCTCCGGCTGGCGGACGCGCGGCGGGTGGCCGGCACCGGCGTGGATTTCCTCGCTGTCGGAGCGCTCACCCACTCGGCGCCGGTGTTCGACATCGGTCTTGACATGGAGGCCTGACCCGACCGGCGGTAGTGCGATCCGCTCGACACGGTTAGGCTCCGTGTCAAGTCGTCATCCCGGCTCGTCGCCGAACGGACAAGGGGCTCGCGTGGACACCAAGGCTGCTGTTCTCTGGAAGACCCACTCGCCGTGGGAGATCGAAGAAATCACGCTGGACGACCCCGGGCCGGGCGAAGTAACGGTCGAGCTGGCCGCCTCCGGGCTGTGCCACTCCGACGAACACCTCGTCACCGGCGACATGCGGATGCCTGACGACATGCAGGAGCTGCTCGGCTTCCCGCAGTACCCGATCATCGGCGGCCACGAGGGAGCCGGGACGGTCGTCGAGGTCGGTCCTGGTGTCACCAGTCTCGCGGTCGGCGACAACGTCGCGCTCTCCTTCATTCCCTCGTGCGGCCGCTGCCCGTCGTGTTCCACCGGCAAGCAGAGCCTCTGCGACCTTGGACAGTTCCTGATCGTCGGTCGCCAGATCGCTGGGCTGACCGCGCGTCACCACCTCGCCAAGGACGGCACCGACATCGGCATCATGTGCTGCCTCGGCACCTTCGCGCCCCACACCGTCGTCAACGAGGCGTCCTGCATCAAGCTCGAGGACGACATCCCCACCGACAAGGCCGCGCTGGTCGGCTGTGGTGTCACGACAGGGTGGGGTACGTCGGTCTACCGCGCGCAGGTGCAGCCAGGCGAGACCGTCGTCATCGTCGGCATCGGTGGGATCGGTATCAACGCCATCCAGGGCGCTGTCATGTGCGGTGCCCGCCACATCGTCGCGGTCGACCCGGTTCAGTTCAAGCGCGATTCGGCGCTGCAGTTCGGCGCCACCCACGCGGTGTCCGATCTCGAAGAGGCGTTCGCTCTCGTCGGCGAGATCACGTGGGGCGCCATGGCCGAGAAGGCGATCATCACGACCGGTGTTGCGGAGGGGTCGATGATCGCGTCGGTCATGGCGCTGGTGTCGAAGGGCGGCCGGTGCGTCGTCACCTCCGTCGCGGACATCGCCGCGACCGAGGTCACCCTCTCGCTGTTCGAGTTGACGCTGATGCAGAAGGAGCTCGTCGGCGGCATCTTCGGTGGTGCCAACGCCCGACGTGACATCCCCCGCTTGATGCGCCTGTACAAGGAAGGCAAGCTCAAGCTCGACGAGCTGGTCACGACCGAGTACAAGCTCGAGGACGTCAACCAGGGCTATCAGGACATGCGGGACGGCAAGAACCTGCGTGGCCTGATCCGCTACTAGCACCGCCCGGGCGCCGACTGTCAGAGGTGCGTGAGAGGTTGGCGTCGTGGCTGACTTCAATGACCAGGATCTCGCCGGCTCGACCTTCGACGACGTCCAGCTGCTCAACGCCAAGTTCCGCATGGTCGACTTCACCGGCTCCGAGCTCAAGCACGTGCGTTTCAAGGACGTCTCGATTCTCGGCGAGCTGGTCAACGTCGAGATCGAGGCCGATCTCGACAACGTCCGCATAAACGGCGTCGACATCGTGCCGCTGGTCGAGGCAGAGCTGAATCGCCGCGACCCCGATCGAGGGATCATCTTCGGTGCCCGCACGGCGGCGGAGATCCGCACTGCGTGGGACACGTTGCAACAGCTGTGGGAGCCGACCATCGCGAGGCTGCGCTCGCTTGCGCCGGACCTGCTCCACGAACGAGTCGACGGCGAGTGGTCCGCGGTCCAGACGCTTCGGCATCTGGTGTTCGCGACCGACTCGTGGATCCTCCGCGCAGTGCTCGGCGACCCCTCGCCCTACCACCCGCTGGACCTCCCTTACGACGAGATGCCGGACATCCCTGGTATCCCGCGGGACTACGAGGTGCGGCCGTCTCTCGACGAGATCCTCGACGTTCGGGCCGACCGGATCAAGATCATGACCGAACTCGTGTCCCGGCTCACTGATGGGCAGCTCGACGGCATGACCGAGCCGGTCGAAGAAGTCGGTTACCCCGAGTCTGAAGCCTTTCCGGTGCGTGGATGCGTGCGGTGCATCCTGATCGAGGAGTGGGAGCACCGCCGCTATCTCGAGCGCGACCTCGATCGATTGACGGCGCGGTGAGCCGGGACCTCGCGGCGTTCACCCGCATCGCGGCGATGGACCACGGGCTGTGTGTGGTCAACACTGTTCGCGTCGACGGCACGATCCAGTCCTCCGTCGTGAACGCGGGGGTCCTGGTGCATCCGACGTCCGGTGACCAGGCAGTCGGTCTGGTTGCGGTTGGCGGCTCGGCGAAGCTTGCCAACTTGCGGAAGCAGCGCCGGCTGTCGGTGGTGGCGCGATCGGGGTGGCAGTGGGCGACGGTCGAGGGTGACGCGGACCTGATCGGGCCCGATGACCCCTGGCCCGGCATCGACGCGGAGGCCCTGCGGCAGTTGTTGCGCGAGGTCTTCACGGCGGCCGGCGGGACACACGACGACTGGGAGGAGTACGACCGCACGATGGCCGTCGAGCGTCGGACAGCGGTCCTCGTGACGCCCGTGCGGACCTACGGTGTCTCCCCTGAGTGAGCCCGCGCGCACCAGGCTGGGACTCGCACGATTGTGGCGGCCCGCTGTCGGGCACGACTAGAGCATGAGTACTCCTGAATCCCCTGTGTCCGCCGGCACCACGCAGCCTGCGGGTGAAGGCCTGTCCGACGAAGAGGCAGTCGCCGAGGTCGCCGACCAGACGTCATCAGACCGCAAGGCGGAAGACGTCTTCGAGCGGGAGAGCGATGGCGCGAGCACCGATGCGCCGATTGACGAGGCCTCCGCGGACGACGTCGCTGACTGAGAAGAGCGCCACCGCGTCGCGGTTGCGGCGTACCGTTCTCGCATGGTTGCCGGGCCGCTCTCCGACGAGCAGATCGGTGAGTTCGTCGAGCGCGGTTGGACGGTCCTACGACGCGCCTTCGCTCCGGCGGTCGCGCGTGCGGTCAGGTCTGCGATCGGCGAGCGAGTCGGAATCGACCTGGCGCAGCCGATCCAATGGACGCAGCCTCGAATCTGGATTCGGGAGCTCCTGACCGACTCGCCGTACACCGATGCGCTCACCGACAGGTTCCGCGCAGGCGTCGACCAGCTCGTCGGTGCGGACCGCTGGGTCATGCGACCGGAGATGGGCAGCTGGCCGATCACCTTTCCCGGCTTCAACCACGATCATTTCGGTCACGGCTGGCACGTCGAGGGTGACTGGTTCCGCCACCGCCTGACCTCGCCGGAGCAGGCGTTGCTCAACCTTTTCTGTTTCTCGACGGTCGAACCGGGTGGCGGAGGGACGCTCGTCGTCGAAGGCTCGCATCATCTAGCCGCTCACCTGCTCCGGGACGCCGAGCCGGCGGGGATGGACGCCACAGACCTCGCTACCGCTGTCGCCCGCCGGCTGGACGAGCAGGGCTGGCCGCCGGCCGTCGAGGTCGTCGCGGAGGAGGGCGACGTCGTGCTCGCTCACCCGCTGATCCTGCACTCGCCGGGGCCCAACCGAGGCACCTACCCGCGGGTCATGGCACAGCCGGCGTTCAGCATGGTCGAGCCGAAGCGGACCGTCGGCGCGGGATTGTTCCCCGTCGAGCTCCCGCTTGCGGCTACGGGGTGATCACATTGGTCGGATCGGGCTTTCCGGTGGGCTGCGCCTGGCTGTAGTCACCGAACGGACCGTCGCGGCGGGCAGTCGCCGCCGCAACACCGTCCGCGTTGGCAAGGTCGATGAACTCCATGGCGTCGGGGGTGTTACGCATCAGGCCGTCGAGAATGGGGCCGAGCGTCTGCGTCGCGCCGAGCCCCATGTTCTCGAAGGCCTGGTTGACGATCAGCTTCATAGCGGCGAGCTGTGATGCCGGGATGGCGGCGAGCTGCGCGGCGGTTCTCGCCACTTCGGCCTCGAGATCGTGGAACGGCACCGCTCGGTTGATCAGGCCGACATCCGCCGCCTCGCGGCCGGACAGCGGCTTGCCCGTCAGCGCGTACTCCTTCGCTTTGGTCAGGCCGAGGCGGTAGATCCACATGCCGGACAGGTAACAGCCCCACATGCGGGAGTACGGCGTGCCGATCTGCGCGTCGTCGCTCGCGATGACGAGGTCGGCGCACAGCGCGGTGTCGCTCCCGCCACCGACGCACCAGCCGTGCACCTGGGCGATCACCGGCTTGGGGCAGCGCCACATCGACATGAAACGTTGCGTCGGGCCGTAGACGCCGGTGCCGATGAAGTCCTTGCCGGGATCCCACTTGCCGTCGGTGGTGTTGAGGTCGTCCCAGTGGTGGAAGCCGCCGCCGAAGTCGTACCCGGCGCAGAAGGACCGGCCGGCGCCGCGTAACACCACGACCTTGACCGCCGCGTCGCGGCTGGCCGTGCCGATCGCGTGTTCGAACTCCTCCGGCATCGGCGGCACGATGGTGTTCAGCCGATCGGGGCGGTTGAAGGTAATCGTCGCGACGTGGTCGGTGACGTCGTACAGCAGGGTCTCGTAGCTCACCCTTCAGATCATGCCGTCGCCGCCGGCACCGCCGACAGCAGGTCACGAATGTCCGCCGGCCCGGGACCCA
>JAFAZI010000036.1 GCA_019239875.1 Frankiaceae bacterium | reverse complement strand
CGCGGTTTCGCTGGAACGACGGCCCATCGGGTGACACCGCCTATCTCAACAAGCGCTCGGGGAAGCTAGTCGACTCGTGTTCCTACACACCGGCCGCGAACCCCTCGCCGGCGCCCTGCTGAGCCATGACCAGCCCCAGCTACCACCTCACGTACGCCGAGCAGCTCCGCGGCCGCCGGTTTTGGCTACCGGTGGTCGGGCTGGTCGCCGCCACAGTGGTGGGAGTCCAGTTGCAGGCCAGTCAGTACGCCGCGCCCGTCACCAGTGCCTCCTCGGTGCTGGCCTCCGACAGCCTCGACGTCTCATTGCGCACGGCGCTCACCGCCCTCGGCGCGAGCGGGCTTCCCTGTCAGGCTCCCACCACGTCATCCGTGACCGCAGTGACCTGTGACTTCGGTGTGCCGGCTACTCGGGTGGACTTTCGTTCCTTTGGATCTCACCGTCTGACCGTGAAGGCACTGTCGGCAGCCGAGAAGAGTGTCGGTGCGCAGTCCGGAAAGGTCGCGTTCCTCGTTGCGGGGAAGCGATGGATCGCGACCGGCAGCTGGTCACAGGACGGCCAGTATGAGACTGCGACAACTCCGGGCGCAACGGTGGCGCAGCAGATCTCCTCGGAGCTGTCCGGCTGCCTCGAGCTGCTGCCCCGCGATCATGGTTCCTGCCGGTACTAGCCGCGCCGACGCTCGGAATTGACGGCTATCGCCGTGATGAGGTGCAAGGCTCGGCAGATGCACGGGAGTCATCGGTGACCCAGGCGGGTGTCGGCGCGCGCCGTGCGGCGGCCGCATCGCCGAGCGCGAGTGACCGGCGGCACAACCTCACGCCGCTGCACTTCCGGCGGCTCGAGATGAAGTACGTCATCCCCGAGCGCCGAGTGCCGCAGTTCCTGCGGCTGATCCGGCCACACGTCAAGCTCGACCCCTTCCTGGCCAACCGCGGCACCACGTCGTACCCCGTGACGTCGATGTACTTCGATTCCTACGACCTGCAGTCGCTGTTCGCGAAGGAGGCCGGTTGGCTCTCACGCCGGCGCATCCGGCTGCGCACCTACGCCGAGAGCTTCCAGCCCGGCGCGACAGCGTTCTTCGAGATCAAGCGGCGGCACGACTTCCTCGTGTCCAAGGACCGGCTGCCGCTGATGCTGCCGGCCGACGGCGAGCAGTGGCGCCGTCCCGTGGTGTTGCGCCAGCTCCTCAACGCCACCCGGGAGAAGGACCCGGCAGCGCGCGAGGAAGCCCTCGTTCTCGATGCCTGGTACAACCTGCAGCCGACCGCCATCGTGGCGTACGACCGTGAGGCCTACGTCAGCCGGACCGATCCCGAGATGCGCCTGACCGTGGACCGCGCGTTGCGCGGGAGCTGGACCTCCCGCTCGTTGCAGCAGCGCGCTCCGTTGCGCCTGTGCGGCATCCACCCGACGCTGCCTCGACTGATGTCATACGGCTCTCACAGCTCGCAAGGGCCGATCCCGTTGCGCGCGAGCGAGTGGGTGATCATCGAGCTCAAGTTCGCCACGGCGATCCCGCGCTGGCTGCACCAGACGATCATGACGATGAATCTCGAGCGGTCCGCCTACTCGAAGTACGCCTTCTTGGTCCGAGCCCTTCGCCCCAACCTGTTCGAAGCAACCGAGGACGACGATTGATCACCGCACTGACCATCCCAAGCACCGCCGTGCCATCGCTGAGCGTCGCGGAGATCGCGACCATCCTCGGTGGCACCTTCGGCCTCTGCCTCGTCATCGCCTGGATCTACAAGGGGACCCACCGCGGCCTGAGCTACTCGCAGTCCTTCCAGTTCTCGCTGGTCATCATCGGCATGCTGAGCGCAGCGGTGATGATGGTCGCGCGGGTCGGCATCCTCAACGCATTGGGCATCCTCGGGGTCTTTGCTCTGGTGCGCTTCCGCACGATCGTCAAGGACACCAAGGACATGGCGTACGTGCTGTTCGTCCTGGTGATCGGGCTCGCGATGGGGACCAAGGAGTACTCGCTGGCGTTGCTCACCACCGGCGCGGTCGGTCTCGTCGTCCTCGTCCTCACCCGGCTGAACTTCGGAGTGTCGAAGCGTCACGACTCTGTCCTCCGGGTGACGAACTACGCCGACGACGGCACGGCTCTCGACGCCGCAACCGTCGAGACCGCCCTTCGCGGCGTCAGCGACTCCTTCTCGTTGCTCAGCGCGAACGTGCAAGGAGGCCAGGTCGAGCTCACGTACGGCGTCCGCCCCAAGCGCTCGACGACCGCCACCGCCGTGCTGCAAGCGATCACCCAGCTCGACGGTGCAGACAACGTCGAGCTCTTCGACACCAAGCACCAGGTGGAGTTCTAAGCCACCGGTTGCAGTTGCTCCGGCTCGCGATTTGGGGGTGGTGAGTAGCCAGCGTCGTCCCAGCGGCGGCTTCTACTCACGGCCTCAAATCGACGCGCCGGCCGGCGTTCGGCATTCGGAGTAACGCTCGGCAGTCATGTCGAACTATTGCCTTTCCGCGGACCTTTTCCACCGTCACCCGAACGATGTAGTTCCTTAGTAGTCACTTCAAGCCATTTGTGGCAAAACGGGCAAGTGCCCCTATTGCGGCGCCGAAATCCCAGGCAACATGACGCCAGGGAGGAACCACAATGACAAACGACCAGGGTTCGACGATCGGACCGATTGACGACTTCAACGACCTGCGGACGGTGACCGTTTTGCCGGCGGTGAGCCGTCGCCGTGACCGTGGCACCGAGGATCGGGTTGCCGACTCCTTTGACGCCGTCAACGGCATCGCGGCTGACGAGCAGTCGGAGTCGACCGCCGCCGACGGCCGCGAGATCCGCGAGTTCGTCCCGATGCAGCGGACTCCAGGCACCGGCCCCTTCGGCCCAGGCGAGTTGTGGGACGTCACCCACCGCCCTGAGTTCATCGCACAACTGGAGGAGCGCCTCGACGCGGCGGAGCCGGTCGCATTTGTCGCCTTCGGGATGGACCGCTTCCAGCAGCTCAACCTCATCGTCGGTCCGGAGGCTGGCGACGTCGCGCTTCGCAACGCGTACCGCGTCCTGCGCTGGATGCTCGGTCCGAGCAACGTCGCCTACTTCGGCTCGGACTGCTTCGCGGCACTCCTTCCGTACGACGGCACCACCGCGGACGCCGTCGAAGCAGCGCTGGCACGGCTCGCCGGCACCGACCTGAGCGACCGCCTCACCGGCGTCTTCGCCACGGCAAGTGCAGGGATGATCGTGGTCGACGAGGCAAGCGTCACCGCTGACGCCGTGCTCTACGAGGCAGAGTGCTTGCTGCTGTCGGCCAAGGAGCAGGGCGGCAACCGCGTGGCCATCGAGCAGTTCCGGTCGGAGTACGCCTGCGCCGAGAGTGCCTGAGACTCAGGGGAGGCGGCTTCGGCCGGCCGCGTGTATGTGAGGTCCACGATTGAGCGCCCGGCCGCCAGGCCGCGTCGTTCGAACCGGGTCAGGGGCCGGTCGGCGAACCGCTCGGTGACGCCGCCGCGCAGCAGCGGCTCCGAATCCAGCACCTCACGCATCTGGTCGGCGTAGTCGGGCCAGTCGGTCGCGAGCCGCCAGCTGCCGCCAGGAACCAGCCGTGACGCAGCGAGTGCGGCGAACCGTCGGTTCACGAGGCGGCGCTTGTGATGCCGGGCCTTCGGCCACGGATCCGGGAAGAACGTCCAGAGCTCCGTGATCGACGCGGGCTCGAGCAGGTTGTCGAGACACCACGCCGCATCGAGCGTCGACAGGCGCACGTTGCGGGCATCGGTCCTCGACAGACCGTTCAGACACTGGGCCACCCCCGGCGCCCAGACCTCGAATCCGAGAACGTTGGCCTCCGGGCGGCTCGTCGCGAGCGACACAAGCGCTTCGCCTACGCCGAGTCCGATCTCGATGATCAAAGGCCCCGGCCGCTCGAAGACATCGGGGAGCCGAAAGCCAGGCGCGGTCTGGGTCTCTGGCGCGACGACCCAGCGTGTCGCATGCCGGTCCCATGACTCTTGCTGCCGCGCGTTCAGTCGCGTGCCGCGGCGGGCGTAGCTGCGAATCTCCCAGTTGACGCCGTCGGGTCGCGCCGGCACCGCGGCGGTGAGCTCCACGCCTTCAACGCTACGGCTCCCGCCGCGGCCGGACGTATTGAGCCGTTTGTCATGGTGTGCGAGGGTGGACCGCATTCGAGGCCGGGCCGGGGGCTTGCAATGAGAATCGGAATCCGTCGTCGCGGAATGATCGCAATGCTCGTCGGGCTCGCCTGCTTCGCGGGCCTGCCGTCAGTGGCAGGTGCGGCGGCTCCGCCACCAGCACCGATCTACTCGTTCGGCAACGGATTGCTCGGGGACGGCACGACGAACCAACGCGCGACCCCGGCAGTGGTTAACGCGCTGATCAACAAACGGATCATCCAGGTCAGCTCGTTCTCGGCGAACGGCGTCCGGCCGGATCACACCCTTGCGCTCACCCAGGGCGGGACCATCTACTCGTGGGGCCGAAACGGTCATGGCCAGCTCGGGTACGGCGGCGGCGACAACTTCTTCCCGAAACAGGTGCCGACGAGCGCCTCAGGGCTCAACAGCCGGGTCATCGCGGTTGCGGCCGGCTACCAGTTCAGCATGGCGTTGACCGCAAAGGGACAGGTCCTCACGTGGGGGCTCGCCAGCCGGCTCGGCGACGGCAGCACCGCCGATCGCACCAAACCGACCGTGATCAACGGGCTCGACGGCCAGTACGGCGAGGCGATCAGCGCCGGGCTGAGCCACGCCCAGGTCATCACGTCGGCCGGCCAGATGTGGGGCTGGGGCTCCGGCGCCCATGGCGCGCTCGGCACGGGTGCGGCGGCGGACAGCGCCGTACCTATCCACGCGGAGCTGCCGGTCGGCTTCCGGCCGACCCAGGTGGCGACTGGCGGCACCATCGTCAAGGACGGCGTCGGTCCGGTTGACTTCACCATCGCGCTCGGATCGGACGGCCGCGTGGTCGGCTGGGGCGGCAACCAGTTCGGGCAGCTCGGCACCGGTTCGCCCGGCCCGGATGAGCTCCGGCCGGTCGAGGTCTCCCGCCCGTTCGACTCGACCATCCTCGGGATCGCGGCTGGCGGCCAGAACGCCGGTGCCTTCACCACTGACGGCCGGGTCCTCACGTGGGGACAGAACACGTTCGGCAATCTCGGCGACGGCAAGCAGTCGAAGAACGCCACCCCGACCTACGTCGATCTCCCCGATGACGCCACCCCGGTGATCCGCCTGTCGATGAGCGCCTACAACACATTGATCAGCACGACGACGAGTCAGGTCTACGGCTGGGGGCTGAACTCGTCGTGGGCCGGCGGCGCGCTCGGGCCGGATGCGCCCGCGCTGACGACGACGCCGGTTGCGATCGATCTGCCGAGCCAGGGGAAGTACGTCGAGATCGATGCCGGCGGGCCTACGAGCTACGTCGTGCTGCAGGTGCCCTGAGCCGAAGACTTGTCGTTGGGCTCACCTATTGTGAGGCACGCCAGGCCTACGACATCAGGAGTGCTCATGACGACGCTTTCGGATCGCCCCAATACCGCGCTGATGGTCATCGACGTCCAGACCGGAGTGGTCGCCGACGGCCACAACCGTGACCAGGTGATCGCGAACATCAACACCCTTGTCGACAAGGCGCGCGCCGAGGACGTGCCCGTGGTGTGGGTTCAGCACAATGACGAGGACTTGCCGCGCGACAGTGACGCCTGGCAGCTCGCCCCGGCGCTGAAGCGTGACGAGGCCGAGCCGCTCGTTCACAAGAGCTACGGCGACTCGTTCGAGGACACCGAGCTCGAGGCGGTCCTCGCGGAGCGCGGCGTCGGACGTCTCATCATCACCGGGGCACAGACCGACCAGTGCGTCCGATCGACCCTGCACGGTGCCTTCGCCCGCGGGTATGACGCAACGCTGGTCGGCGACGCGCACACGACCGAGGACGCCACGCAGTGGGGTGCGCCGAGTCCGGACCTCGTCATCGCCCACACCAACCTGTATTGGAAATACCAGGCGGCTCCGGGTCGCACCGCGGGCACCGTCGCAACGGCCGAGGTCGACTTCGCGGGCTGAGCTCGCTCACCGGAGTCCCGTCATTGGCCGTTGGCTTTTGCTGACGGCAGCCGCTCGCTCTGACACGATCTTGCCGTCCAACCCCTGCCCTAGGACGTGCCATGGATTTTGTCTCGTGTCAGTGGTGCCAGTCGCAGAGCCCGGCCGGTACGACGAGCTGCCCCGCGTGCGGAGCCGCTCTTGACCAGCGTGACCTGGTGTCGGACAGCGGGTGGATGGAGGCGCCGAAGCTACGGGACATGACGGAGTTCCGGTTCTCGAACTCCGTCTGCCAGGTCGAGGGGGAGGTCGTCCCGGTCGCCGAGATAGCACTGGCGCAGGGTGATGCCGTCTTCTTCGAGCACCACGTGATGCTGTGGAAGGACCCACAAGTCCCGATCGCCTCGCGGGCGGCGGCGGGTGGTCTCAAGCGGGTGCTCGCCGGCATGCCGGTCTTCCTCACCTACGCGTCGGGTCCGGGCCGGATCGCCTTCAGCCGCGATGCGACCGGTGAGCTCGTCGTACTTCCGCTCCATCCGAACATGGAGATCGACGTCCGCGAGCACGCGTTCCTGCTGGGGACGCACAGCATCAGCTACTCGTTCGAGCGAATCAAAGGTCTCGCCAACATCGTCTACGGCGGCAGCGGAATGTATCTCGACCGGTTCGTCACCCAAGGCGAGCAGGGCCTGTTGATCCTGCACGGTTGCGGCAACGTGTTCCAGCGGACACTCGCGGCCGGGGAGAAGATCCTCATCGAGCCGGGCGGGTTCCTCTACAAGGACTCCAGCGTCGGGTTGGACTCCGTGAAGATCGACATCAAGGGACCGGACCTTCGGATGGCGGAGGTCACCGGCCCCGGCCGGGTCGGCATCCAGTCGATGTACCACCACTACGCGACGGAGCAGTGATGACGGGCGACGCGTCCGCGTACGTGTGCCCGTACTGCCGAGCCTCGAGCGATCCCACCGGGGCCAGCTGCGTCAGCTGTGGTGCAGCGTTCGACGTCCGTCGCGTCGTCAGCGCTGCGGGGTGGGTGAAGCAGCCTCCGATCAAGGACATGGCGCGGCTGAAGGCCGGTCAGTCGAGGGTGCAGATCTCTGGTAGCTACGTGCCGGTCACCGAGGTCGACCTCGCCGCTTCGGAGTCGATCTACTTCGCGCACAACACGATCCTGCATCTGGATCCGTCGGTCACGTTGACGAGGATGGCGATGCCGGGTCGCTGGTCGCGGGCGATTGCCGGCCTGCCGGTCTTTCTGATGACCGCGACCGGCCCGGGCCACGTCGCGCTGAGCTTCGATCATCCGGGCGAGACGGTCGCCGTGCCGTTGCAGCACGGGCAGGTGATGAACGTCTCCGAACACCGGCTGCTCGCCGCCACGGGGAACGTGGGTTTCCAGATCTTCGAGAGTGGCGTGACGATCGACACGCGGTACGGCGGCGTCCGGACGCGGTCGTATCCGATCGGACGTTACATCGATCAGTTCGCCGCATCGGACGGCCCCGGGCTGTTGTTGTTGCACGCCCCAGGAAACGTCTTGGTCCGCGACCTGCAACCGGGCGAGACGATCGTGGTGCAGCCGAAGTCGATGGTCTACATGGATCCGACGTTGCAGCCGAGCCTGCACATCGAGCACCCGAATGGTGGCGGCGGATTCAACAACTCGACCGTCGTGTGGCTGAAGCTCGTCGGCCCCGGCCGGGTCGCCATCTCCTCCATATACGCGCCGGAGATCGTGCTCGGCCTGATCAAGGATGCTTCCGCCTGCACCGTTCAGACCTGGTGAGGGTGCCGCTCACGCGAGCGAGAATGCCAGCTGCCGGTTGCCGACGCTCGCCGTCGTCAGCCGCACGCTGACCTCCTGGCCGAGCGGCAGGTTGCTGCCGTCCAGTCGGGCGCGCACCGGCGGGTCGGCGAGCTGGACCTGGCCGTGGTCGTCGGCTGCCTCGACCACGACGCCGTCGAAGGTTTCACCCACCCGGTCCTGCAGCAGAACCGTCTCCGCGAGATCGACGACTGCGCGGTCTACCTGGTGGGCATGCTGGTCGGCCGCCGCCATCGTCTTGGGCAGGCCGGGCAGACCGTCGCGCGCCCACTGGGGAATCGGTGAGCCGGCGCATACGGCGAGGCAGACCTCTGAGACGTAGCGGTCGGCCAGCCGACGCAGCGGCGCGGTGGCGTGCGCATACGCGGCGGCCACCGCTGAATGGGTCGTCTCCTCGGGCAGCTCGCCGTCGAACGCGACGTAGTGGGTGCCGCGGAACAGGGACCCGGCCAGGCGGAGCATTGCGGCGTTGGACGGCACGTCCGGGTCAAGGGCGCGGACGATGTCGGCGTACGACGCGCCGCCAGGCCAGTCGACGTGCAGCGCGACGGCGCTCCGGCGAAGCGCGGCGATGGTGTGATGGGACGGCTTCGGCATCGTCCGCAATAGCCCTACCCTGGCATCGATCATGAGCTTCGCGGCCGCCATACCGGTGAGCAGTGAGAGCTGGGCGTTCCAGCCTTCGGCCGGGGCCGGCGTCCGGTACTCCAGCACCCACTGGCTGCCGTCGTGGCTGACGTCCTGCTCCGGGATGTTCAGCGATACCCCGCCTCGATCTCGCTCACGTTGGAGCCGAAGCTCCCCCACCCGCTGCAACCGGGCGGTGAGGTCAGGGTGCGTCTGCGCGATGGTCGCGTAGTCCAGCTTCGCGCGGCTGCGGACGATCGCTCGCCGTACATCGATGGCCTGCAGCTCGGCCTCATGGTCGAGGTCCAGCGACCAGAGCACCGCCGGCCGGTCGCCGTCCGGCAGCAAGCTGGCAGCGTGCTCGGACAGCGTCGGCGGATAGAGCGGCGCGCGGCCGTCCGGGAGATACAAGGTCTCGCCACGTATCGCGGCCTCGGCCGCCATTGGACCGGCGGGATCGACGAATGCACCCACGTCGGCGATCGCGTAGCTGAGGCGAAAGCCATCTGCCGTCTCACTGATCGCGAACGCCTGGTCGAGGTCCATGGACCCCGCCGGGTCAAGCGTGACGACCTCGAGGTCGGTGGCGTCGACCCGGTGCTCACGAGACCAGGACGCCGCGGCGCGCTCCGCATCGGCGGTCACGGCCGGCGGGAAGTCGGCAGGGATCGCCAGTTCGGCACGCAACCCTTGCAACGCCAGCTCGAGGTCGGCGCCGCGGATCACCGTCGGTCGCGTCGCCACCAGACGACCTTATGGCGCTCCGCACCGGTCGCTTGAACCGATTCCGACCGGAAGGCGAATAATGGTGGTAGCCATCGAAACTCGAGGAGCGTTCGCGTGTCTCTGTACGACATCCCAGTGACCACGATCGACGGCAAGCCGGCGACGCTCGGCGAGCACGCGGGCGACGTCATGCTGGTCGTCAACGTCGCGTCCAAGTGCGGCTTCACACCGCAGTACGAACAGCTTCAGGCGATTCACGAGAAGTACGCCGATCAGGGCT
Organism: Frankiaceae bacterium; assembly: GCA_019239875.1. GTDB lineage: Bacteria > Actinomycetota > Actinomycetes > JAFAQI01 > JAFAQI01 > JAFAZI01. Next base: position 5,008 of record JAFAZI010000036.1, on the reverse strand, counting down.
TCACGGTGCTCGGCTTCCCGTGCAACCAGTTCCTCTTCCAGGAGAAGGGCTCCGAGGAGGAGATCGCGCAGTTCTGCAGCGTCACCTACGGGGTGTCGTTCCCGATGTTCGCGAAGATCAAGGTCAAGGGTCGCCAGCAGCATCCGCTCTACGGCGAGCTCACCAAGCACGAGGACGGCAACGGCAAGGCCGGCAACGTGAAGTGGAACTTCGAGAAGTTCCTGATCAACCGCAACGGCGATGTCGTCGGCCGGTTCCGCACCAAGCTGAAGCCGGACGACCCGACGATCACGACCGCGATCGAGGCGGCACTCGCTGAAGAGGCCCTGCCAGCCTAGAGATCGCTCTTGCGGAACACCCAGGTCGCGAGCGCGCCGCACGCGACCATGTATCCGATCGAGTAGATCCACAGCCCGATACCGCCGCTGCGCGCACCGCCAAGCGGACCCAGCTGCACGAGCTGACCGAGCGGCCCGGCCGGCGAGAGCTTGTTGAGCGCGTCGCGGTACATGGCTTCGAACGGCAGTGCATAGGAGACGCCATCCGCGATGCTGCTGAGCGTGTTCGCTCCGAGAGTGTGGCCGATCTCTCCGAGCAGGCCCGCGACCAGCCCCGCGCCGTACGCCATCAACACGCTGATTCCCGTGGCAACGGTGCTCAGCAGACAGGACACGAGGAGCGTCACGACGGTCACGACGCACACGCCGAGCACGAGTGGTGGGATCGCCTGCCAGGCAGCCGGAGGGAGCTCGGCGAAGAACAGGCGAGTCATCACCGTCGCACCGATCGACACGACGAGGACGTACGTCGCTGAGATCACCAAGGCGGCGAGGGCGCGACCGGCAAGGTAGGCGCCTCGCCCGACCGGCCGCACCACCAGTGGCTGGACCAGCCCTCGATCGGCGTCACCGCGGACCGCGCCGGCGGTCAGGAAGACGGACAGGACGCTGCCGAGGAACAGGGTGCCGAACGACGCGAGACCGAGCAGTGTCGCGGGCACGATCGGGTCGATGTTCTGGGTCGCCAGGAAGCCGCCGACGTGATGCTTGAGGCTGAGGCATCCGATGAAGTAGAGCACCGCACTAGCGAGCGTCAGGACGGCGACGACCAGCAGCACGCGCCGTCGCACCGCCTCCTGCAGCGCGAGTCGTGCGATCACGAAGATCTCGGTCATCGTTGCGTCTCCCGGTCGCCGACCAGTGACAGATACAGATCTTCGAGTGTGGAGCGGCGGGGGACCACGGCGTAGATCTCCCTGCCTGATGCGACGAGCTCGGCGACGATCCCTGGAACCTCGTCGCGGGTCACTCCGGCGCGCTCGACCGTGCCGTCATCGGTCTCGATGGTGACGCCATGGCCAGCCGTCAGGTCGCTCACGCTGCCGGCCGTGACAACCTGCCCGGCGTCGATCAGGACCACCCGATCGGCGAGCAGCTCGACCTCGCCGAGGAGGTGCGTGTTGAGCAGCACTCCGATCCCGCGGTCGCGGGCACGGGAGAGGACCTCGCGGACCGTGTGACGCCCGGCGGGATCGAGTGCCGACGTCGGCTCGTCGAGCAGGAGGACGGCTGGATCGCCGATCAGTGCCTGCGCCAGGCCGAGGCGCTGTTGCATGCCTTTGCTCATCGTCTCGACGCGAGTGTCGGCCGCGTGCGTGAGGCCGACCTCCGCGAGCAGCTGCTCGCGCTCGGCCACGCCTTCGCCGGTCACCGGTCGGCCGACGAGCCGCTGATGCAGGATGAGGACCTCGTCCGCGCTTGCCCAGCCGGGGAACCGGAAGAGCTCGGCGAGATACCCGACCCGGGTCCGGGCGGTGATCGAACCGGCCGGCGCGCCGACGACCCGAGCAGTGCCGCCGTCGGGTCGCACCAGCCCGGTGAGCACCTTGGTGAGCGTCGACTTCCCGGCGCCGTTGGGTCCGAGCAGCCCAACGACCTCACCCGGCGCGACCTCGATGTCGACGCCGCGCAGCGCGACGGAGCGCTTGTACGCCTTGGTCAGGCCAGTCGCCTGAACCACGAGTTCAGTGGCATTTGCTGTCACGCGAACGACGGTACAGACGGCGACATATGGGCGGCGTAAGGTCAGGCGGCATGACGGTCACCGAGTCGCCACAGGCTCCCAGCGAGAAGCGCGATCGGCGCCGCGAGCTCGCGGCGCCGCCGGCCAGCGGCCACGGGCCGAGGTCCTGGCTCTACGCCCTGACGACGACCAATCCGCCGCCGGCCGCCGGCGACGACATCGATGGCGTGACGCGCTGGCTCGTGGTCACCCGTGCCGCTGTACTGCCGACGACGCTGTTCGCCGGTCTCGTCGGTGGCCTGCTCGCCATCCGGCAACCCGGCTTCAACACGCTCGACCTGATCCTTGCGATCGCCGGAATCCTGCTCGCGCACCTCAACAACAACTTGTCCAACGACCTGTTCGACACGAACGTCGGCAACGACACCGAGGGCTACCCGCGGACCCTCTACGCACCCCATCCGCTGCTGTCGAACCTCGTCACATCGCGCCAGCTGTACGCGGCGATCGCGGCGACCACCGTAGGCGACCTGGTCATCGCGGCGATCTTGCTCGACCGGCGCGGCTGGGGAGTGGTCGGGTTCGCCACCGCTGGCATCATCCTGTCGGTCGCCTACACCGCGCCGCCGCTGCGACTGAAGAAGCACGGCCTCGGTGAGCCTGACGTGCTCGTCGTGTGGGGACCGCTCATGGTCGGTGGCACCTACCTTGCGGCGACCGGCCACCTGCCGTGGCAGGTGATCGTCGCGAGCATTCCCTACGGCTTGCTCTGCACCACGGTGCTGATGGGCAAGCACATCGACAAGATCCCGTACGACGAGCCGGGCGGGACCCGAACGCTGCCCGTGATCCTCGGAGCTCACCGTGCGAAGCTGGCGACCCTCGGCCTGCTCACCGCCTTCTACGTGACCGTCGGGATCAGCGTGGCCGTCAAGGCGCTGCCGTGGCCAACCGTCGTCGTCGCGCTCGCGCTGCCGCGGTTGTGGCAGGTGTGGAAGGGGTTCCTCGCGCCGCCACCCGAGCAGCCGCCGAAGCACTACCCGATCTGGCCGCTCTGGTACGCCGCGATCGCCTTCGTGCACGTCCGCCGTGCGGGCGGGCTGCTCGTGCTCGGGCTGCTCGCAGCCACGATCTTCGACGTCGGCTACGGCGTCTGAGCCGGGGCGGGGAGTCGGGCCGGATGCGGCAGGACCTGCCGTAGCGCGCTGGCCAGGGTTTTGGCGAAGACCGGCTTGCCGTTGCCATAGATGGCGACGACGTGGCTCAGGATCGGGAACGACGCGTTACCCGCAGCGCGCGTGTAGATCGGCTCGACGTACAACATCTGTCCGGCGTAAGGGATCGCCAGCAGGTTGCCGAGCACCACGCGCGAGTTTCCCCCGCGGGACAGCGTGAGTGCATGCGCGATCTTCGAGTCGGACTCGATGTCGTTCTGGATCTGTGACGGGCTCTCCACCGAACCCGTGGCGGGCAGTTGGAGCAGTGAGAACTTTCCGTACTCCGATCCCGGCTCGGCGTCGACGGAGAGGAACGCGGCCAGGTTCCGTCGATTGAGCGTGGTCAGCGGCGACGAGACCGAGAAGCGGGCGGCTGCCTGGCCATCGGCCGACATCGTCAGGTAGACCGACGGCTGCGCCGGCGGGCTGACGGAGACGGTCTTGCCGACAGCATTCAGTCGGCTCTGCGCGGCGACCGTCGGGTCGGTGGGCACCTTCCAGAAGTCGCTGCCCGCGTAGAACTGCGCGGGGTCAGTGACGTGGTAGCGGGTCAGAACGCTGCGCTGGATGTTGAACAAGTCCTGCGGGTAACGCAGGTGCAGCAGCAATGACGGCGGCATGGTGGACTGTGGCTGGATCAGACCGGGGAACGAGTCGTTCCACGACTGCAGGATCGGATCGGGATCGCTGGCCTGGTTCCAGGCGTAGAGGGTCACCTGGCCGGTGTACGCGTCGACTGTCGCCTTCACCGAGTTGCGGATGTAGTTGATCGACCGGTTGGGTTGGGTGACCGTTGCGCCGCCTTGCGTGAGGGTGTTCGAGGTGGCGCCTCGCAGGTTGACCCGCTGGGAATCCGGATAGCTGTTCGACGTCGTGTAGCCGTCGACCACCCAGTCGACATGGCCGTCGACGACAGCGGGGTAGACGTCGCCGTCGAGAGTGAGCCACGGTGCGACCGCGGCGACGCGGGATCGCGGGTTACGGACGGTGAGCAGCTTCGAGTCACTGTTGATGTCGCTGGAGAACAGCACGCTAGCGCTGTGCAGCTTCCAGGCGTACTCGAGTCGGTGCAGGAACGACCCGATCGGCACGCCGCCGCCGCCGCGGTAGGTCGTGTTGATCGGCGGCCCGGCACCGTCTGAGTTCGGGCGGTCGAACTCCTTCGGCGTGCCGCCCTTCGGACCCCCAACGATCGAGTACGACGGCGACATCTGGCCGTAGTAGATCTGCGGCGTCGTGACGTTCAACGGGCCGGTCGGCGGGAGGTTGCCCTCGACGAAGTCAGGGAGTCCTTCCGGCATGTCGTCGGTCGGGGCAGCGACCACGCCGTACCCGTGGGTGTAGACGAGGTGGGTGTTCGCCCAGGTCTTCCGTCCACTCGGAAGTCCCGAGACGTTGAGCTCGCGGACCGCGATCGCGACATCGCGCAAGTTGTGGTCGATCACGTAGTGGTCGATGTCGAGCGTCGACTTGAACGCGTAGTAGCCCTGGACCTGCTGCTTGACGTTGAAGGTCGGGGAAAGGCGGTTCGGGTCGAGGATGCGCACCTGGTTCGGGACGGCGACGGGCGGCACGAGGTTGAGGCCGCCGCCGGGGTACGGCGTCTGCCTGACTCCCGCGATGTCGAAGCCATGGCGAGTCGCCGCGATGTTGTGGTCGATCGGTGCCAGCTCGACCGAGGCGGCGCTCGGCTTTGCCCGAAGCCGCTGCACCGCCCATGGCCACGCCATCCCGATCACCAGCGCCCCGCCGACCATCAGGACCAACGC
>JAFAZI010000145.1 GCA_019239875.1 Frankiaceae bacterium | reverse complement strand
CGGTCGGCACCCTCTCGTCGCACCACACGACGGCTGCCGCGGCGCCACCGCCGTGCATGTCCAGACACGCCTCGAGGGTGAGGAGCGGTTGTTTCGTGCGCTTTGCGTGCGCGAGGACCCGGAGCTGACCGTCGGCATCGGTGAACGCCACCATCAGCTTGCGGGGACCGAACGCCCGCTGGTCCATCGCGTAGGACCAGACCTTGGCGCGCACGTCGTTGAGCTCGTCCGCTGCTACCGGGACGACCGCTTCGACGACGATGATCGAGTTCAGCATCCAGCGGACAGTAGTGATCCTGAGCGGCGTCGGAGCCGGTAGCGCCGACAGCTGTGGATGAGAGCGGCTGTGCCGGTTACATGCGCCCGGGCTGTGGATCGCCCTCGACGACCACGAACTCGCGGCCGGTCAGGGCAACGGTCGGCTTCGGGCCGCCTTCCGCTTGCAGCGCCGCGATGTGTGCGTCCAGCGACGCCGAGTCGATCCAGCGTTCGATCAGCCGGACGCGTCCGGCGTCGTACGCGTCGAGACTGAAGGCGTAGTCGAGGCAGCCAGCCTCCTCTCGCGCATGCTGAACCTGCTCGTACCGGTCGGCGACGAACTGGTCGCGGTCGGCCGGAGCCATGTCGAAAATCCCGATTACTACGATCACAAGAGCCAGCCAATCAGACGAAAGATGTCCATGCCGCCCTCCGGATACGTCGACCGTCCCGACTACCGCGTCGATGTGCTTCGCCGCCGCAACCTGGGCACCGCCCGGATCGGAGACCGCGAGCTCGCTCGATCCGAGTCGACGCTCCTGGTCGACGAGCAGGACCACGGTCTGGTCTTCTACTTCCCCGCAGCGGACGTCCGCCTCGACCAGCTCCAGCCCATCGACCGCACGTCGCGATGCCCCTACAAGGGCGAGGCGTCGTACTGGCAGCTGATCGACGGCGAGCAGCCGATCGCGTGGACCTACCGCGAGCCCTACGAGCAGGTCGCGCTGATTCGCGACCACATCGCCTTCTACCAGGACCGCGTGACCGTCGAGATCGGCGTCGCGACGCCGGCCGTCGTCGGGTATCCCACGTGACCTCCTCGGTCGAGGGCATGCTGGCTGTGTTCGACGTCACCCCGGTCGGCGAGCACCGCTACGTCGGGACGAGTGACGCGGGTGACCGCGACCTGATCGATGCGAGCCAGTACCTGGCACAGGCGATCGTCACTGCGGCGAAATCAGTACCGGCGAAGACGGTACGACGGGCGAGCGGGGTCTTCAGCCGGCCGGTGCGGGCGGACTCCGACATCGACTTCACCGTCGAGATCCGGCACGACGGTCGGCTGTTCGCCTCGGTCATCGTGACCGTCTCGCAAGGGGAGCGGGCCTGCGCGACGGTCACGGTGCTGCTGGACGTGCCCTCCGCTGACGTGATCCGTCACCGGGCGGTCGTGCCGACCAGTACGCCGGCGGAAGCGATCGAGTGCGTCATGCCGATGACCGGACGGCAGCTTCGGCTGGTGGGCATCGCGGATCCGAATGACCCGGATCATGTGGGTGACCCGCGGATCGACGCCTGGCTGCACTACGAGGAGGTGCCGGAGCGTGCCGACCTGCGGCGGGCGCTGCTCGCTCATTTCACCGGCCACCTGTCGATCTCGGCGACGATGTGCGGCCATGCCGGCATCGGCACGGCGATGTCGCATCGCACGGTGTCGACCGCGCCGATGGCAATCGAGGTCAGCTTCCACGAACCGGTCGATTGGGACGGGTGGCTGCTCTACGAGCACGAGTCCACGTTCGTCGGTGCGGGCATGAGCTACGTCCGCGGCCAGATTCGCACCGAGACCGGTGAGCTGGTCGCGTCGTTCACTCAGGACGCGATGATCCGCCCCCTTGACGATGCTCAGGTCCAAGCGCTGGCTGAGCGCTCCCGCCTTTGACGGCCGCGCGCGAACCAGACGCCGAGGATCTCGATCGGTAGGAACGACAGGATGCACAGGACGTGGGGCAGGAAGCTGATCTTCAACGTCGCCTGGTTGAAGGCATGGAACCCGAACATGACAGCGATTCCGACGTAGACCCAACGGCCCCGCAGGAAGAGGACGATCGGTGACAGGGTCTCGGCGAGGATCGCTGCCCACTGGCTGAGGTGCAGGACCGTCGGGTGTTGTAGCAGATGGGTACCGGCCCAGGTCGGCCGGCGCAGCAAGGCCCAGGTCAGGACGGCACCGTTCGCCCAGTGCCAGCCGCCGTACCTGACCTTCGACCACGCCGAGAGGAAGTACGTCGCGACCACGGCGACCTGGATGCACCGCAGTGCCCAGCCCGCGCGTTCCGAGCGGGTGAGGTCACCGGCCTTCGCCGCGCCGACCGACGGAAGCACGGCGAGCGCGACGAGGAACGCGAACCGATCGTGCGGCACGTACCCGTAGGAGTCGCCCATCACGAGCCAGTCGGCATAGAGGATGAAGGTGAGCCAGCCGAGCAGGCGCGGCCAGCGACCGAACGCCGTGATCGTCGCGACCACGGGTACCGCGATCTGCATGAAGGACGCCAACCCCGAGGTCGGGGTGGGAAATGGCAGGAGTCGCTCGACGAACAACCGGTGGAAGGCGGCCGGGTCGGTCACGCGGTCGGTGACATCGGGGGAGTAGGCGAACACGTCGTACCAGGCAAAGAGATAGATCACGACTCGCAGTGCCGCGATCCGGCCGAGCGGCAGTGGGGTGAACCACCACTGTTCGAGGCGACGTGCTGCGGTCGACCCGATCCCGGTCAAAGCACTCATGGTGCGTGCCATTCGGCGAGGGTCACGGTCGACGTTCCGACGACGCGCCGGTTGTCGAGCTGCCAGCGCTTCTGCACGAGCTTCAGGTCCACGAACGGCGTGGCGTGCGGGAACCTGCGGAGATAGGCGCTCGCCAGCCCGCCGAGCTTGCGCGGGTCGTGGATGTAGTCCGAGAGCTGACCCTCGATCGCGCCACGCGGGATGCCGGTCTGGGTCTGGGTCACGTAGGACTGGTGGCCCTCGGCATTGACTCCGATGATTGCTGTCGACGTGATCGTGCCGGTCGGTGGGTAGTAGCCGGCGTACATGTGGAACGGTCCGAAGGGGAAGTGGTCGTCGCCGCCCCACAGGGTTCCGGACAACAGCAAGATTGCGGCGACGACGACGAGCGCGACACGTACGACGCGGCCGGGCCGGCTCACGTCATGCAGTGGTTCGGTCTCCCCCTCGGGCGTCACGGCGCCAAACTACTTCGACCCCTCAGGTCAGTGCCGGTGCCAGGCCTTGAGGAAGGCGAGTGTCGTCAGCGCCGCGTTGTCCGCCGAGATCTGCCGGTAGAAGAAGAACTGGAACGGGAAGCCCGGCAGGCCGAGCGGATCGCCGCCGCCGTCGGACACCCCTCGAAAGCCGAGAAACGGCACATGGTGACGGTGCGCCACCGCATCGACCGCGGCGGTCTCCTCGTCCTCGGCGACGTAGCCCTTCCCCGACGACGACGAGTACCCGGTCAGGAACTCGGGACTTGCGAAGCGGGCCAGCTTCTGTCCTTTGTCCGGTGCCTCCTCGGACAGCCGCTTGTCGCGCGGACACGGATCGCAGCCGAACACGTCGCCCGCCCCCGGAACGCACGGCAGCGCCTTGCCGGAGAACGGGTCGGTGGTCTGGCCCTTGCCGCCGATCTCGATCCGCGGCTTGTGGGTGACCGCGACCGTCATGACGGTGTCGGGATCAGCCACACAGGCGCACATCGGGTCGCCGGCGCCGTTGGACTGCTTGAGGTGCGCCCGCTTCACGTGGTGCGCGACTCGACGCGCAACGCGAAGCAGGTGGTGATCGACTCCGTAGAACTTCTTGCCGGCGTTCTTCGTCCATCGAGTCGGCACGGTGACGCTGCCGATCCAGTCCCCGCCGGCGACGCCGGAGAACAGGATGGAGTGGATCTTCTTGGCGCCACTCTTGCAGCGCAGTTTCGACAGAGCGGTGCGAGTCGTCTGGCTCGCGTTCACCGGTCCGATCCCGGTCAGCGCGAGGATCACGCGGTGACCTCGAAGTCGGCCCTGATAGAAGGCGCGGTCATCGATCACGAAGGTCTTGTGCACCTTCTCCTTCGTGAGGATCGGAGAGAGCTCGACCGGCATCGCGGACAGGATGAGCGTTCGCGCATGGCAGTCGCTGTGCTGTTGCGCCGCCCGAGGTTGGGCGGTTGCAGCGGAGACGGCGCCGACGGCGAGGATCATGGCAAGGCCGATGCTGAGGATTCCACGAAGCCGCATGGAGAGAACTTCGCGACGAGTTCAGCTCATCCTTCCGGCCGGCGTCCCCCGTACCTCCGCTTCACCGCGGCGGCTGCGGCGATCGCGGCAAGCGCCGGAACCACCAGCGGGTCGCCGCCGGTGTTCGGCAGCGGGCCGACCCGGCCCTCATGCGGGGCGTCCCCACCGCCGTGCTTTCGATGGTGATGGTGCTTGTGCTTCGGATGGTCCGGGTGGTGGCCGTGCTTGTGCTGTCCCGTCGCAATCACCGGCCGGTGCGGTTCCTTGGTCGAGCAGTCCACGACGCCCTTGCCCGGGTCGGCGGGCTTCGCCAGGGTCGGCGGGTCGAGCGACCGCGGTTTCGACAGATCGAGGAAGTCGAGCAGTGAGTTGGCGTTGGCGTCCCGGTGCGTCATCGCCGGCAGGTTCCACTTCTGCTCGATGAAGGCGAGCACCGACGTGTGGTCGTGGACGACGTTCGTCACGCCGTGTGGTTTGGAGTACGGCGAGGCGACCACCGCAGGGACGCGTGGGCCGTAGATCGTGTAGCCACCCTTGATGTCGTCAGGTCCGAGGACCGGTTTGATCTTGTCTGGCGCGATCGCGGCCGGTGGCGGGACGTGGTCGTAATAGCCACCGTGCTCGTCGTAGAACCAGATGAACAGCGTCCGCGGCCAGGCCGGCGAGTCGAGCACGGCGTTGAGGACCGCGCCCGAGAACGCGGCACCCAGGCGGATGTTCTGCGGGTTCTCCTCGTCGGACCCTTGCGCTCGGACGTTCTCCGGCACCGGCTGACCGGGCGGGAGCCCGCCGATCACGTCCGCGAGCCCGAAGTCCGGATCGACGAAGGAAACCGCAGGAAGCGTGCCGAGTGCGCAGTCGGTGAAGAAGGTGGCGATCGGTGCGAGGTTGGTGGGATTCGACTTCCCGACCGACGGGATCAGAAATGTCTGCGGCAGATCGGTGAAGTAGTTCTTCCATGAGATGCCATGGGCGTTGAGCCGATCGAAGATCGTGCCGTTGGGCGGCGGTGGGTCGTTGACGCCGGGCAGCACGGAGGAGACCAGACCGTATGCCGTCCCGGCCATCAGAAATCGTCGATTCGGATACGTCTGGCACGGTGCCGACGAGAACCAGCGGTTCGCCAGGGTGAAGTTCTTGGCCAGCGAGTAGTAGAACGGCAGGTCTTCGTCGTCCCAGTAGCCCATGGCGATGTCACCGCTGGCCGCGACGAAGCCATCCATCTTGCCGTGGTTGATCGAGATGTGGGTGGCGTCCCAGCTCTGGTTGGGCTCGTGTTCCGGCTGGCAGACGGTCGGCATCTTGAAGGCGCGGATCGCGCCGCCCTTGGTGGGATTGGTCGCGGTGGGCTTACCGCGCCGGTCGAACCGGAAGCCGTCGGCCTTCGGCTGCCCCAGCCGCGGCAGCATCCCGAAGTAGTTGTCGAAGGAGTGGTTCTCCATCATCAGGATGACGATGTGGTCGATCGGGATCTTGGGGTCGGGCGTGCCTGGCGGCCGCGTGGCGTCGGGCACCGTGTCGGGGTGGCGAAAGGCCGGGCTCCGGTTCGGCAGCATCAGACCGCCGGCCGCGCGGGCAGTCCCACCGCCGCCCAGGACGGCGAGACCGGCCGCCGCGGCGCTGCCAGCCAGCAGGTCGCGGCGAGTGACGGGCATCCGCACGCCGCGGACGCTATCGCCTACCCGGCAGCGGCCGCAGGTGGTGGACCGCCACTCGTCACGAAGTCACGCTGCCGAACCAGCAGTACGGCGGCGAGCGCGCCGACCAGCGCAACCCCGGCACCGATCCACATCAGGTCGTTCAACGTGTGCGAGAAGCCGGTGCGGTAGGCGCCGAGCACCGCGGCCTGCTGAGCGGCGGAGAAGTGCGCGACGGCCTGGTGCACCTGCCCGGAGCTGAACGCGCTCACCAGCGCCGAGTGGTGGTCGGCTGCGGCTGCCCGGCCGGCACTCGTCGACAGCAGCGCGGTCTGGACGCTGCTGCGGATCTGATGCTGGAAGATCGCTCCCAGCCCAGCGATGCCCGTGGCGATGCCGACTTGACGGAAGGTGTTCGAGGATCCGGACGCCATCCCGCTGCGCTCATGTGGCACGACCGACACGGACGCAGAGGCGATCACCGGGTTCGCCGTACCGATCCCGATGCCGCACACCAGCAGCCCGGGGATGAGGACAGTCCAGCTCGAGGTCGGCGTGGTCCGCGTCATGAGCGCGCAGCCGATCGCGACCAACAGCAGCCCGGCGCCCATCAGGTAGCGAGCCTGGATCTTGTCGAGCAGCCGGCCGGCGATGGGTGCGACGAAGAAGGACACCACGGAGATCGGCAGGAAGCGGAGGCCCGCCTGGAACGGTGAGTATCCGAGGTCGTCCTGGATGTAGAGCGTGAGGTAGAGGAACATCGCGAAGATCGAGGCGGCGATCGCGAAGGTCGCGACCGAGACCCCGACCATCGCCGGTCGCTTGAACAGCGCAATGTCGAGCATGGGATCCGACCCTCGCCACTCGGCGAGGAGAAACACGACTAGTAGTGCGGCGGCGCCGCTGAACAGCCCGATGATCTGCCCGCTGGTCCACCCGGCGTCGTTGCCTCTGACCAGCGCGAAGACCAGCATGAACAGCGCCGCAGAGAAGCTGACGAACCCGACGATGTCGACGCGGCGCTTCGCCGGGTCACGGGACTCCGAGATCACCACCAGCGTGAGCACGATCGCGGCAATGCCGATCGGAACGTTGATGAAGAAGATCCAGCGCCACCCGATGGAACTGGTGATCGCACCGCCCAGCAGCGGGCCGATTGCGACCGCGCCGCCGATCGTGGCGCCGTAGATGCCGAAGGCGGTCCCTCGCTCCTTCCCTTGGAACGCCTGAGCGATCAGGGCGAGTGAGGTCGCGAACATGACCGCCCCGCCGACGCCCTGTGCAGCCCGGGCCAGGTTCAGCATGAGGGGGTCGGCCGACAAGCCACAGAGCAGCGAGGATGCCGAAAAGATCCCGAGACCGAACGCGAACACGCCGCGCCGGCCGTACATGTCGCCAAGGACGCCGGCCGTCAGCAGGAACGCTGCCAGGGTCAGCGAGTACGCGTCGACCACCCACTGGAGGTCGCTGAACGACGCGTCCAGCGACTCCTGGATCGACGGGAGCGCGACGTTCACCACGGTGATGTCGAGCAGCAGCATGAAGGTTGCGACGCAGACCGTGATCAGGGTCCACCACTTGCGATCCATGTGTTCTTCCTACCCGGTCGTGTCGGCCATCGCGTCGAGGTAGCGCCGCGATGCGCGGTGCTGGATGACTCTGCCAATGGGTAACCCGAGCCAGGTCAGGACGGAGCCGGGTCGCGAAACCGGCCGGACGACGAAGTCGACGTTGTCGTCCATGTCGCGTTCGGCGACGAATTCTTCGTGACCGAGCTCCGGGTGGCCGGGCATCGTGACGTATCGGAAACCGGCCTTGGTGGGGCTGTCGAACACGCGGTCGACGCGGCACGGCGCGAGGATCAGGACGGGTCCGGCGGGCAGCCCAACCACGACATCGGTACCGACCTCGACCCGATCGGACGCCGCGTGGACGACGAGGCCCGCGCCGCGCTGAACCTGCCACGTGAGGATCGCCTCGCGAGCGCGTGCGAAGACCTCATCACCCGCTCCCAGCCGCCGGCGATGCTCCTCGGCGCGGTAGCCCGCCGGAGTGGCCGCCCGAGGGTCGCCGGTGAAGGTCGGCTGGCTCGCGGCGGTCGCGTCGAGCAGGCGTTGCATTGCCTCGGTGTTGCTGCGCCGGACGACCTTCACGTCTCGACGCTATGTGGCGCCGTCAGGCATCGCGATACACGGTGTCAGGCAGCGCGGTACACCGTGTCAGGCAGCGCGGTAAACGACGAACGACGCGGCGATGTACTGGCACGCGAAGGCCGCGACCGTGCACGCGTGGAAGATCTCGTGGAAGCCGAACCACTTGGGGCTCGGGTCGGGGCGCTTGAGTCCGTAGACAACGCCGCCTGCTGTGTAGAGCAAGCCGCCGACCGCGATTAGGACGAAGGCGGGTATCCCGGCGCCACGGATCAGCTGGGGGAAGAAGAACCCCGCTGCCCAGCCGAGCCCGATGTAAAGCGCTGTGTAGAGCCAGCGTGGCGCCTCGACCCAGAAGACTCGGAACAGCACACCGACGACGGCGGCGCCCCAGACCGCGGACAGCACGGCGACCCGCGCGTTGCCGTCGAGGGCCAGCACGGCAAACGGCGTGTAGCTGCCCGCGATCAGCAGGAAGATGTTCGCGTGATCGAGACGCTTCAAGCGGTTCTCGGCCGCCGGCGACCAGTCGCCTCGGTGATACAGCGCGCTGGTCGTGAACAGGATCACTGATGTGGCCGTGTACGCCGCGGCGGCAGCGGTTGCAGGGCCGGTCGGGGCAAGAACGATCAGGACGACACCGGCCGCGAGCGCAACGGGCGAGGTCACCGTGTGCAGCCAGCCCCGCAGCTTCGGCTTGGCCGCCGCGACGACGTCGCCGACCGCCTCCGTTGCGCGCTCGACTGCGCGGGCCCCTGCGGACAGGGCGGCGCTCGCCAGCTCGCCGGGCTCGGTCATGGTCGGCAAGTGTCCCTCGGATTGCTGAAGATCGACATAGCGGACGCTGAGAGGTCCCCCACAATCCTCCAAGTTTCCTCTCAGGATCATTTCAGCCCGCCTAGGCACCTTCGATGGCGTAGCCAAACCGGAGGAAACGATGAGCGACGACTTGTTCTGGCCCCCACTGTCGGGTGGCGGTGACGACGACCGTGACGGTCGGCAGTCCGCCGTCGAGCGCAGTTCCGAGCCGGCCACCGGAGATCCGACGATGGCGCTGCCGCAGCAGGCGAGCGACGATCCTGAGCCGCCGGCATCCCGTCGCACCGTTGCCACGGTCGTGGTCGCGGCCACGGCGTTCGTGTTCGGTGCCGGAGGTGTCGCGGTCGGTGCGGCGATCGAGCATGGTCGAGGCGACGGCACGTCGACGCCGATCACGAGCGGATCGACGGTGTCGGCGCAGGATGCCGCTGCGTTGACCACGAACCCGAAGTCCTATGCGGGCATCGCGGCCAAGGTGCTGCCGTCCGTGGTCTCCATCAACGTGACGAGCGGCAACCAGGGTGACACCGGATCGGGCATCGTGCTGCAGTCCAACGGGTACATCCTCACCAACAACCACGTGGTCTCCGCCGCGGTGAACGGCGGTTCGGTGTCGGTGACGTTCAACGACGGGTCGTCCGCCGACGCGCGGATCGTAGGCACGGACTCACTCGATGACCTCGCGGTGATCAAGGTGGCCAAGACGGGGCTCAAAGCCGCCACCCTCGGCGACAGTTCGGCGATCCAAGTCGGTGACCCGGTGCTGGCCGTCGGCTCGCCGCTCGGACTGTCTGGCACCGTGACGTCCGGGATCGTGTCGGCGATCAACCGGCCGGTCGAGACCCAGGACCAGAGCCAGCAACAGCAGCTCATCGACCCGTTCGGTCTCGGTGGCGGGACGCAGGACCAGACCACGAACCCCACCGTCATCGACGCGATCCAAACCGACGCCGCCATCAACCCCGGTAACTCTGGCGGCGCTCTCGTGGATAACGCGGGGCAGGTCATCGGGATCAACTCCGCGATCGCCTCGCTCGGGTCGTCGGTCGGCGGCTCGCAGAGCGGCAACATCGGTGTCGGCTTCGCGATCCCGATCAACCAGGCGAAAGTCATCTCGCAGGAGCTCATCAAGACCGGGCAGGCACAGCACCCGCTGCTCGGGGTCTCCCTCGCAGACGAGACGGCGTCGAACGGCGTGGATCGCGCCGTCGTCCACTCCGTCACTCCAGGCGGTCCCGCCGACAAGGCTGGTATCAAGGAGGGCGATGTGATCACCGCCATCGATGGTGCTCAGACGGAGGGCGCAGATGCCGTCATCGCAGCGATTCGCTCGCACCAGCCCGGGCAGCGGGTCTCAGTGACCTACGAGCGCAGTGGCGGGAGCCACACGGTGACCGCCACACTGGTCGCTGCGTCCACCTCCAAACAGGGGTAGGTAGTCAGTGGAGGGACCACAGGTCCTCGTCGTCGACGATGATCCCCAGCTGCGCGAGGCGCTGACCCGGGCACTCGAGCTCGACGACTACCGGGTGACGACAGCGAGCAACGGGATGAAGGCGCTGGAAGCGGTTTCCCAGCAGCGGCCTGACGTCATGGTGCTCGACGTGATGATGCCGTACGTCGGTGGCCTCGATGTCTGCCGAACGCTGCGCAGCAAGAACGACCGGTTGCCGATCCTCGTGCTGACGGCACGCGACGAGGTGGGGGACCGGGTCGCTGGTCTCGACGCCGGTGCGGATGACTACCTGACCAAGCCGTTCGCCCTGGAAGAGCTTCGAGCGCGGCTGCGGGCGCTGCTTCGCCGTACCGCTCCGGAGGAGGGGGACGAGCCGGTCGTTCTCGAGTACGCCGACATCTCGCTCGACCCGACCGCGCACACCGCACGCCGTGGCGATCGAGCGATCGAGCTCACCCGGACGGAGTTCGCGCTGCTCGAGCTGTTGTTGCGCAACGCGGGCCGGCCGCTGCCCCGCGAGACGATCATGGACCGGGTGTGGGGCTGGGAGTCGGAGCCGACCAGCAACTCGCTCGAGGTCTTCGTCGGGTATCTACGGCGCAAGACGGAGGCGGCGGGAGAGCCGCGACTGATCCACACCGTTCGGGGCGTGGGTTACGTCCTGCGAGCGGAGACGTGACCGGCCCACTCCCGGTGGTCAGGCGGGGGGTCGAGAAGGCGGAGCACCGCTGGCAAGGCACCCCGATCCGGACTCGCTTGACGCTCGCGGCGGCGCTGGCGTCCACGATGGCGATCGTCGCAGTCGTGGCGGTCGCGTACGTCGCGGTCCGGCACGAGCTCTACAGCAACATCGACAGTGCGTTGCGTCAGGAGGCGGGTGAGAAGGGCTGCATCGATCTCAGCCAGCTTCCGCCCACATTGTGCTCCGGACCCAAGCGCAGTGGCGCCAACGCGCAGGTGATTCTCGCCAACGGCAGCGTGATCAAGGCAGGACACGGTTTCGCGCTCCCGGTCTCCTCACACGACCTGTCCATCGTGTCGGCCGACCAGACCTGGATGCGCACGCAGGTCTACCAGGGGATTCCGCTTCGGGTCCTCACGGTGCACAAGCAGATCGACCAGACCGGTGAGCCGGTGGCGCTCGAGATCTCGCTGCCCCTGACGGCGGCCCACAACGAGCTCCAGAAGCTGCGGCTGGCTTTTCTCCTGCTTGCCCTCGGCGGTCTTGGTCTCGTGATCGCGGGCAGCTGGGTCGTCGTACGACGCACCATGCGACCGGTGGCGTCGTTGACCGACGCGGCGGAGCAGATCGCGGTCACGCGCGACCTGACCACACGCATCGAGCAGTTCGGCGACGACGAGCTCGGTCGGCTCGCGAGCAGCTTCAACACGATGCTCGATGCCTTGGAGAAGTCACTCGGCCAGCAGCGACAGCTGATTCTCGATGCGAGTCACGAGCTCCGGACCCCGTTGTCGAGTCTTCGTACCAACGTCGAGGTGCTGCACGACGTCGATCGGTTGAATCCGGAGCAGCGGCGGTCGCTGCTCGACGGCATCGTGACTCAGCTCGACGAGTTGACCGGCTTGGTCGCTGATGTCGTCGAGCTCGCGCGCGGCGACGCGCCGGCATCGGCGCAGGAGGACGTCCATTTCGACGATGTGGTGGCAGCGGCGGTCGAGCGGGCGCGCCGGTACTGGCCGAACGTGATCTTCATGTTGGAGCTCTCGCCGGTCGTCGTGCGTGGGGTTCCGACCCGCCTCGATCGCGCGGTGGCGAACCTGCTCGACAACGCCGGCAAGTTCAGCGCCGCTGGCGGAGTGGTGGACGTCACGTTGGCCGCGGACGGATCGCTGCGCGTTGCGGACCGCGGGCCTGGCGTTCCCGACGACGCCATCGCGCACGTCTTCGATCGGTTCTACCGAGCGGATGAGGCACGCGCGATGCCTGGATCAGGCCTTGGGCTCGCCATCGTGAAGCAGGTGGCGGACGGTCACCACGGGTCGGTGAGCATCGCGAACCGGCCAGGTGGCGGAACGGTGGCAACGCTGACGCTCGCTCCAATCACCGCCGTCACGGAGCCGAGCGGAGCCGAACCGGCGACCGAGGCGGTTCAGGTGTGACGGCTCGGGTTCACCGAGTGCTGACGCTGGTCGCCGAATAGGCTGCGACCGTGTCGTGGTTGCTGCTGGACGAGCGCAGCGCGACGATCGTCGCGATCGCGATGCTCGCGGTCTTCGGTGCGACCCGGCCAATTGGCAAGCGATGGAGCCGCTTTATCTCGGCGGCGGCCTTCGAGACGGCCGTCGTGTGCGCGTTGTTCGCGTTGTGGCAGGCCGCCAACCAGCTGACCCGCGGCCATACGACCGGGGGCCTCGAGCGAGGACGACAGATCTGGCACGCCGAGCGGTGGCTGCACCTGCCCAACGAGCTGTCGGTGCAGAACCTGATCATCGATCACCCGGAGATCGTCAAGGCGTCGAACTACTACTACGACACGATGCATCTGACCTTGATGGTCGTGTTCTTGGTCTGGTTGTGGCTGCGCCACCGCGACCGCTATCCGTTCTTCCGCAACATGATCGCTGCGTTCACGGCGATGTCGTTGCTGATCCAGATGGTCGCGGTGGCACCGCCGCGCCTCATCCTCGGCGAGACCGGAATGGTCGACACCGCGCGGGCATATGGCCAGTCCGTCTATGCGGTGTTCGGGGATCTGTCGGATCAGTTCGCGGCGATGCCGTCGATTCATGTGGGGTGGGCGTTGCTCATCTCCTACGCCGTCGTGAAGGCAAGCCCGAGCCGGTTGCGCTGGGTCGCGGTCCTGCATGGAGTGATCACGGTCTTCGTCGTGGTCGCGACCGCCAACCACTACTGGCTCGATGGTGTTGCTGCGGTCGCACTGCTGGTGATCGCGCACTACATCGCGATGGGCATCGAGCGCGCGAAATCGCGATTCCTCAGCCCGGCCAGCGAGCCCCTCATGGTGCCGGTCCGCATCAACGCCGAGCCCTCCGACGATGGTCTCGTGAGCGCTCCCTGAGGCCGTGTCCACGCGGCTCGGCGGCAAGTGTCAGGTGTCGGGGGTCAGGGTCAGGCGACGGTGATGCGGAAGATCACGGTGTCGCCAGGCACCGGGAGGCAGAGTGCGCGGACCTCGACCGTCACCTCGTAGGTGCCCGGCCGCCCCCACGTGTGACGGACGTTGACCCGCCAAGGGTCTCGGTGCAGGTGAAGCTGCTTCGGCGGAAGGGCGCACGCGGCTACCGGACCGACCCGCCGTGTCCCGTCGCCGTAGTCGATGTTGCCGAGCTGCACGAAGCGGCCGCCGCGCGCGTGCCCTTGGAGGACGACGCGCGTCGGCTGACCGTGCACCGGTCGCATGGGGCGGACATCGATGGTGTCGGCACCCTTCACCAGTTCGACGGCGGGAGTCCTGGTCGTAGGGGTCGGTGTCGTAGAGGCGGTCGGCCGGGGAGCGGACTGAGCAGTGCAGCCGCCGACGAGCACGGCCGAGACGAACAAGGCGGGTGTGGCTTGCCGGTTCACCTCAGTTGGACGCATCGGCCGCCGATCGGTTCCGCGCTCAAGGCCGCTCCTTGCAAGGGTGATTCGGATTTGGTGTCGTGAAAGTGCGGCTGCGGGCCTGGATCGCGACACCAATCCCACATCGGTCGGTATTCCGGCGCGGAAGGAGCAGGCGCGCTCACCCGCGCCCTCGGGATGCGGCCGGTCAGATCCAGCAGGGTGAGTTCTCGGTGTGCTGGTCGACGTCCTTGCCGGACTGGCAGTGGTGGAACCACATGCGCTCGTGCCACTGCTCGTAGGTCATCGTCTTCGCCGACAGCACGGGATAGAAGAACCCGAACAGCACGATCACGCCGGTGAGGTAGACCGCCGAACCGGCGATGCCGATGCCTCTTCGCAGCGTGCTGGCATGTCGCTGACCGAGCGCCAGGCCGATCAGCAGTGTCACCGCGAGAACCATGAAGGGCTCGTTCGGCAGCATGTAGAACAGGAACATCACGCGGTTCTTGGAGTCGGCGGCCAGCCACAGCCCGTAACCGAAGATGAACGGCAGCAGGATCGCCGGGCCCCGCCAGTCCTTGCGGGCGATCCAGGTCCAGGCGGTGCCGACGAAAGCCGGAATGGCGATCCACCAGATCGCAGGGTTGCCGATCCCGAGGATCTCCTGCGAGCACAGCGATGCTCCGCATGTGTTCGGCGACTGGTAGTAGTACGCAACCGGGCGGGCGAGGAACAACCACCCCCACGGCCGCGACAGGTAGGGGTGCGGGTTGTCGGCCATCGACAATCGCTTGTCATAGCCCCAGATCTCCTGCTGGTAGGACCACCAGCCGTGGAACACCGCCTTGTCGTGGGCGAACCACGACTGGCCGGGGTGGATGTACTTGTCGTGGTCGTAGGCGAACTGTCCGTTCGACATGAACCAGCCGGTCCACGAGGCGACATAGATGACGGCAGGCACGGCGAGAAACACCGCGACCGCCGGCCCGACCGCGTAGAGCAGGCCCCACAGCAGGCCCGAGTGCGCACCGGCGGTCCGGCGGGCGCCGAGGTCCCAGGCGATCGCGAGCAGGAGGAAGGCCGGTATGTAGAACGCGCCGTCCCACTTGGTGGCGCAGGCTGCCCCCAGACAGACTGCGGTCGCCCAGCGCCACGGGCGGACGCCGAGCGACGGTCCCCACTCGTCCGGGCGCAACGGCGCGGTGAGTCGGTTCGCGAGCCGTCGGCGGCCGTCGTCGCGATCGAGGATCAGACAGCCGAAGGCGGCGATCACCCAGAACATGAGATAGATGTCGAGCATCGCCGTCCGGCTCTGCACGAACTCCAAACCGTCCAGCGAGAAGAGCACGCCGGCGATGACGCCCAGTGCGGTCGAGCGGAACATCCGCCGAGCGATGCGCGCGACCATCAGGATGGCAATGGTGCCGAGCAGCGCCCCCATGAAGCGGAAGGAGAGCGCGCTGGCCGGATAGATCGTCTTGTGCATGTGGTGCTGGCCGGACAGGACGTTGATCTGCTTGCCGTGGTCGAAGATGGCCTCGCCGACCGCCATCATCCATTTACCGAGCGGCGGGTGGACGACGAAACCGGCGCCCGTACCGGCGCCGTCTGCCTCGACGCCGTGGTGCAGCATCGTCCAGCTGTCGTGCGCGTAATAGGTCTCGTCGAAGACGAGCGCGTGCATCTTGCCGGTGGGCAGGTTGTCCGGGAGCGAGTGGCCGCCGGGTCGCGTGATCCGCCAGAACCGCGGCACCCCCCCGAGCAACGTCACGGCGAGCGGGAGCAGCCAGCCGAGCAGCCGGTCGGTCGGCATCGGGCGGATCAGTTTCGTTCGGATCCGCGCCAACGCCTCGATGCTGGACAGCGACGGGGCGGGTGCCGCCTCGTCGACGGCCGACGCGGTCGGCATGCCGCTCATCGTAGGAGGTAGCCCTGTGGTCGAAGCAGGTTGAATGACCTCATGCCGCTCGTGATCGCTGCGACCCCGATCGGGGATCCCGACGACGCCTCACCGCGGCTGCGGGCTGCGCTTCGGGCGGCGGACGTCATCGCGGCGGAGGACACGCGCCGGCTCCACCGGTTGGCGAAATCCCTCGAGGTGGACGTGACCGCGAAGGTCGTCGCCGTGTACGACGCGGTCGAGCGGCAGCGCGCGGACTCGCTGCTCGACACCGTCGAGAGCGGCGGCACCGTGCTCGTGGTGACCGACGCCGGAATGCCTTTGGTGTCCGACCCCGGCCACGTCCTGGTCACCCGGGCAGTCGCCCGCGGGCTTCCGGTCACCGTCATCCCTGGCCCGTCCGCGGTGACCGCCGCGATCGCCGTGGCGGGGGTTCCGGCGAACCAGTTCAGCTTCGAAGGCTTCCTGCCCCGCAAGGCCGGCGAGCGACGTTCCCGGCTCGCCGAGCTCGCGACCGACCCGCGGGCTCTCGTCGCCTTCGAGTCACCGCGACGGCTGTCGCTCTCCCTCGCCGACCTCGCGGCCGCCTTTGGCGCAGACCGGGCCGCGGCGGTGTGCCGGGAGCTGACCAAGACCCATGAGGAGGTACGGCGAGGGACGCTCGGCGAGCTCGCCGAATGGGCGGCGGCCGCGCCGGTGCTGGGTGAGATCACGCTGGTCGTCGCGGGATGCACCGAGGAGCCGGCACCGGTCGATC
This sequence comes from Frankiaceae bacterium, assembly GCA_019239875.1. Lineage (GTDB taxonomy): Bacteria > Actinomycetota > Actinomycetes > JAFAQI01 > JAFAQI01 > JAFAZI01. Next base: position 11,661 of record JAFAZI010000145.1, on the reverse strand, counting down.
CGGATGCGCTTCGGGCCGAGGTCGCGGAACGGGTCGCGCGCGGCGACTCCCGGCGGGACGCGGTCGACGCCGTCGCGAGCGCCCACGGCCTGTCGCGGCGCGTCGTCTACGCCGTCGTACTCGATCAAACGATTGGCCCGCACTAATAGTCTGGCCGCATGTCCCGGCACATTCTCACGGCGGTCGCATGGCCGTATGCCAACGGACCACGGCACATCGGGCACGTGGCTGGCTTCGGGGTGCCGTCGGACGTGTTTTCGCGGTATCACCGGCTGGCGGGCAACAACGTGCTGATGGTGAGTGGAACCGACGAGCACGGCACGCCGATCCTCGTGCAGGCCGATCAGGAGGGTGTCGAGCCGCGCGTCCTCGCGGACCGTTACAACCGGGTCATCGCGGAGGATCTGCAGCGGCTCGGGCTGTCCTACGACCTGTTCACCCGGACCACCACGCGGAACCACTACGCGGTCGTCCAAGAGATGTTCAAGACCCTCTACAACAACGGCTACATGATCGAGCAGACGACGAAGGGGGCGATCTCCCCGTCGACCGGCCGTACCTTGCCGGACCGCTACATCGAGGGCGAGTGCCCGATCTGCCACTACGACGGCGCCCGCGGCGACCAGTGCGACAACTGTGGCAACCAGCTCGACGCCGAGCAGCTGATCAACCCGAAGTCGCGCATCAACGGAGAGACTCCGCTGTTCGTCGAGACCGACCACTTCTTCCTCGACCTGCCGGCCCTCGCCGACGCCCTGGGCTCATGGCTGCAGACGCGGACCGACTGGCGGCCGAACGTCCTGAAGTTCTCCATGAACCTGCTCGACGACCTCAAGCCCCGCGCGATGAGCCGTGACATCGACTGGGGCGTGCCCATCCCGCTGCCTGGCTGGGAGGACAACCCGAACAAGCGGCTCTACGTCTGGTTCGATGCGGTCATCGGGTACCTCTCGGCATCGGTCGAGTGGGCACGTCGTACCGGAGATGACGACGCGTGGCGGGCGTGGTGGACCGATCCGACCGCCGAGTCTTACTACTTCATGGGCAAGGACAACGTCACCTTCCACTCGCAGATCTGGCCGGCCGAGCTCCTCGGGTACGACGGCAAGGGAGCAAAGGGCGGGCGACCGGGGATCTTCGGCGAGCTGCAGCTGCCGACCGAGGTCGTGTCCAGTGAGTTCCTCACGATGGAGGGTCGCAAGTTCTCGTCGAGTCGCAGCGTGGTGATCTACGTCCGGGACTTCCTCGACCGCTACTCCGCCGACTCGCTGCGCTACTACCTGACCGCCGCCGGGCCGGAGTCCAACGACACCGACTTCACGTGGTCGGAGTTCGTCCGCCGCAACAACGACGAGCTGGTCGCGGCCTGGGGGAACCTCGTCAATCGCACGCTCTCGTTCACGGCGAAGAACCTGGGATCGATCCCGGCAGCGCGAGATCTCACCGACATCGATCGGCAGCTCCTTGACACCACGAAGGGGGCGTTTGCAAGTGTCGGCGCCGACCTGGAGCGGTCGCGGATGCGCGCAGCGTTGACCGAATCGATGCGGGTGGTGACCGAGACCAACAAGTACCTGTCCGAGCAGGCGCCGTGGAAGCTGCGGGAGTCCGAGCCGGACCGGATGGCGACGATCCTGCACGTCGCGTTGCAGGCTGTGAGCGACTGCACCACGTTGCTTTCTCCCTTCCTGCCACATTCGAGCCAGCAGGTGCATGAGCTGCTCGGCCGCGATGGCGTCCTCGCGCCGCAACCCGCGCTGCGTGAGGTCGATGACCTCGACGGTGGCCCGGCGTACCCGATCCTCACGGGTGACTACGGTCTGGATGCCAGGTGGGAATCGACCGAGGTCAAGGTTGGTACGCCGGTGGCTGCGCCGACGCCTCTGTTCGCGAAGCTCGACTCGTCGATCGTCGACGAGGAGCTCGAGCGGATGGGGGGCGAGTAGCGGCCGTGGCACGAGACTTCGATGCCGGTCGCAAGGGTGAGCCGCCGCCGGCACCCGATCCGCTCTCGACTCCGGCTCTCGACAGCCACTGCCATCTCGACCTGATGCAGACCGAGATCGACGCCGTGATGTCAGCCGCGAAGGCGGTCGGGATTGAACGCGTCGTACAGATCGGGATCGACGTCGCGTCGTCGCGGTGGAGCGCCGACCTTGCCGCCGCTCGCGACGATGTCTGGGCCGCCGTCGCGATCCATCCGAACGAGGCGCCCCACGCCGACGAGGCGGCCTGGACTGCGATCGCGGAGCTCGCCGAGCAACCGCGGGTCGTGGCGCTGGGAGAGACCGGGCTTGATCACTACCGGACCGAGGATGACGGCTGGCACGCCCAGGAGACTTCATTCCGTCGCCACATCGGCATCGCCAAGGATGTCGGCAAGGCGGTGGTGATCCACGACCGTGAGGCGCACGACGACGTGCTGCGGGTGCTCGAGAGCGAGGGGGCGCCGGACACCGTGGTCTTCCACTGCTTCTCAGGGGATGCCGACTTCGCCAAGCGCTGCATCGACCAGGGCCACACGCTGTCCTTCGCGGGCAACATCACGTTTAAGAACGCGCAGGACCTGCGCGACGCGGTCCTCGTCACGCCGCTGGACCAGATGCTGGTCGAGACCGATGGTCCTTTCCTCACGCCGATGCCTTATCGCGGGCGGCCGAACTCGCCGTACCTGGTGCCGATCACCGTGCGCGCGATCGCCGAGCTCAAGGGACTGTCCGAGGACGAGGTCGCGGCCGGGGTCACGGCGACCGCCGCGCGGGTCTTCGGCTGGTCGTGACGGAAGCGGCCGACGGCCTGCTGTCGCCGAGTGATGTCCGCCGGCTGGCGCAAGACCTCGGCGTGCGGCCGACCAAGACCCTCGGTCAGAACTTCGTCGTCGACGCCAACACGGTGCGGCGGATCGCGCGCACCGCGGAGCTGGCCGCATCCGATGTGGTGCTTGAAGTCGGGCCTGGTCTCGGATCTCTCACCCTTGCGCTGTTGCCTTTGGTGACGAGGGTGGTTGCGGTGGAGATCGACCCGCTGCTCGGCGGCGCGCTGCCTCGAACGGTCGGCATGCACCGGCCAGATCTCGCTGACCGGCTCGAGGTGGTCGTGGCGGACGCGCTGCGTATCCACGAGGTGCCAGGGCCAGCACCGACGGCTGTGGTGGCGAACCTCCCGTACAACGTGTCGGTTCCGGTGCTCCTGCACCTGTTCGAAGCGTTTGCGTCGCTGCGCTCCGGTCTGGTGATGGTGCAGGCCGAGGTCGCCGACCGCTTGTGTGCGGGCCCAGGGTCCAGGGTGTACGGCGCGCCGTCGGCGAAGGCCGCGTGGTGGGCCGAGATGCGGCGGGCGGGCGCGGTGTCGCGGTCGGTGTTCTGGCCGGCGCCCAACGTCGACTCCGGTCTGGTGGCGTTCACCCGCCGGGAGCCGCCGATCACGAGCGTGTCGCGGGCGTCGGTGTTTGCGGTGGTCGACGCCGCGTTCTCGCAGCGGCGCAAGACCCTGCGCGCGGCGCTTGCCACCTGGGCCGGATCTGCCGCGGCTGCCGAGAAGACGTTGCGCGCGGCCGGCATCGACCCGACGACGCGCGGCGAGCAGCTCGACATCGCGGCGTTCGCCGCAATCGCTGCCGCCCGCTGAGGCCAGGGCTCCCACGTACGATCGAGGTGTGGCACCGCTGAGCGTGACGGTGCGCGTTCCCGCGAAGGTCAACCTGCACCTGGGCGTGGGTGCGTTGCGCCCGGATGGCAAGCATCAGCTGCACACGATCTACCAGGCGGTCAGCCTGTACGACGAGGTCACCGTCGCGGCGACTGACAACGACGTCGTGACGGTCGACCTGGTCGGTGAGCACACCGAGGACGTACCCCTCGGAGACGACAACCTCGCGGTGCAAGCGGTTCGCGCGGTTGCGGCGCTCGCGGGCGTCGACCCTTCGGTGCACATCACGTTGCGCAAGGGGATCCCGGTGGGTGGCGGACTGGCTGGCGGCAGCGCCGATGCCGCTGCCGCCCTGGTTGCGGCGGATGCGTTGTGGCACTGCGGGTTCGAGCGATCCGTCCTCGAGCAGCTCGCGTCCGGCCTCGGCAGCGACGTCGCGTTCCTGCTGCACGGCGGGACGGCACTCGGCACCGGACACGGTGAGATCGTGTCGCCGGTGCTCAGCCGGGGCGAGTGGCACTGGGTGCTCGCGGTCGCTGAGGTGGGGCTGTCGACGCCGTCGGTCTACGCGGAGCTCGACCGGATCCGGGGCGCGGACGTCGACACCGATGAGGCCGTGGCGGACGGGGTGCTCGCGGCGCTCCGCTCGGGTGATGTGGTGGCGTTGGGCAAGGCGCTCCGCAACGACCTGCAGTCGCCCGCGTTGCAGCTGCGACCGAATCTGGCGCGCGTGCTCGACGTCGGGCGCGAGCTCGGGGCAGCCGGCGGGATCGTGTCGGGGTCAGGGCCGACCGTGGCGTTGCTCGCACCGAGTGCGGGCGATGCGATCCGGATCGCGTCGTCGCTCGCCGGCTACGACGTATGCCGGACGGTACGACGCGCGACCGGCCCGGTGCACGGCGCCAAGATCATCACCCTCTGATGCCGAACCTGATCAACCTGGAGTCGGTGGGCAAGGCCTACGGTCCGACGCTCGTTCTCGACGACGTCTCGCTCGGTGTCGCGAGCGGTCATCGGATCGGGATCGTTGGTCGCAACGGTGGCGGGAAGTCGACGCTGCTGTCGATCCTGGCGGGCGATGAGCCCGCCGACACGGGCCGGGTGACCCGGACCGGCGGTGTCGCCGTCGGACGGTTGGCGCAGCGCGATGCCTTGGATCCGGCGGCGTCGGTGCTGGTGGCCGTGGTCGGCAGTCGGGCGGAGCACGAGTGGGCGGCCGATGCCCGAGTTCGGGGCGTGTTGGCCGGGCTGCTCGACGGGATCGCCCGGGACGCGTCGGTTGGTCAGCTCTCGGGTGGCGAGCGCCGACGCGTTGCGCTGGCGGCGCTCCTGGTCGCGGATCCGGATGTGCTTCTGCTCGACGAGCCGACAAACCATCTCGACATCGAGGCGATCGACTGGCTCGCCCGTCACCTACAGCGGCGGCGGGGGGCGTTGGTCGTGGTGACGCACGATCGGTGGTTCCTCGACGAGGTTTGCGAGCAGACCTGGGAGGTCGCGGACGCGACCGTCCACCGGTACGACGGCGGGTACGCGGCGTACATCCTGGCGCGCGCGGAACGCGACCGGCAGGCCGCCGCTACTGAGGACAAGCGGCGCCAGCTGGTTCGCAAAGAGCTGGCGTGGTTACGTCGCGGCCCGCCGGCTCGAACGTCGAAACCGAAGTTCCGGATCGACGCTGCCAACGCGCTGATTGCCGATGTGCCACCGCCCCGCGACCGCGTCGAGCTGGTGAAGTTCGCCACCAACCGGCTGGGCAAGGACGTGTACGACGTCGAACGCGTGAGGGTCGAGGTCGGCGGACGGACGCTCCTCGACGACGTGACCTGGCGGCTCGGGCCGGGCGACCGGGTTGGCCTGCTCGGACCCAATGGCGCAGGTAAGACATCGTTGGCTCGCCTGCTGCTCGGTGAGGTCCAGCCAGCAGCCGGGAAGGTGAAGGTCGGCCGGACCGTCGCACCGGCGTACCTGTCGCAAGAGGTCGGCGAACTCGATGGATCGCTGCGGGTGTTGGAGGCGATCGAGCAGGTTGCGAACCGCGTGGTTCTCGGCAAGGGGCGGGAGCAGACCGCGGGACAGCTGCTCGAGACGCTCGGATTCCCCGCCTCGCGGCAGTGGACGCCGGTGTCAGATCTCTCCGGCGGCGAGCGGCGCCGGGTCCAGCTGCTCAGGCTGTTGATGGCTGAGCCCAACGTCGTGGTGCTGGACGAGCCGACGAACGACCTCGACGTCGAGACGCTGGCACAGGTCGAGGATCTGCTCGACGGCTGGGCGGGCACGGTGATCGTGGTGAGTCACGACAGGTGGTTCCTCGAGCGGGTGTGCGACACGCTCTGGGCGCTGCCAGGCGACGGCACGTTGCGGCATCTGCCCGGCGGCGTCGAGGACTACCTCGCGCTGCGCCGTACAGCTGGCGAGATGCTGTCGGAGTCCACCGACCGTGCGCCAACCGGCGACAGCCGTGCGGTGCGCAAGGAGATGGCCAGGATCGAGCGACGGCTGGAGAAGATCGCCGTCGCGGAGTCCCGGCTGCACGAGGCGATCGCGGAGAGCGCCACCGATCACGAGCGGGTGCTGGCCCTGGACACCGAGCTGCGCGGGTTGGCGGACGAGCGATCGGACCTTGAGGAGCGTTGGCTCGAGGTCGCCGAGGACGGTTAAGCCGTCGCGAGCTTGCTCTGGACCCGCTCGGGCGACGGCCAGCGCACGTCGGAGGCGAGGTGAAGCTTCTCGAAGGCCCAGATGACGCGCCCCGAGGAGTCGAGCTGTCCCTTGAGAACTCCGTGGCGGGCGGCGGTGGGGTCGGCATGGTGCAGGTTGTGCCACGACTCGCCCATCGACGGGATCGCGAGCCACCAGACGTTGCCGGACTTGTCGCGGGCGCTGAACGGCTTGTTGCCCATCGTGTGGCAGATCGAGTTGATCGACCAGGTCACGTGGTGGAGCAGGCCGACTCGCACGAGGCTGGCCCAGAAGAACGCCGTCGCTGCCGCCTGCCAGTGGAAGCCACCCCATACGTAGCCAATGGCCGGTGGCGCGAACATGCTGACCGCGCCGAGCCACGGGAACGCCTTCGAGATCCGTACGATTGAACGGTCGGCCAACAGGTCGGGGACGAAGCGGCGCTGGTTGGTCTGCTCCGAGTCGAAGAACCAGCCGATGTGCGCGTGCCAGAGCCCCTTCATCAGTGCCTTGGTGTTGTCGCCGTAGCGCCACGGGGAGTGCGGATCCCCCTCCTGGTCGCTGAACTGGTGGTGACGGCGGTGGTCGGCTACCCAGCGCAGGACGGGGCCTTCGATGGCAAGGCTGCCGGCGATCGCCATCGCGAGTCGCAGGGCGCGCTTGGCCTTGAACGCGCCGTGAGTGAAGTAGCGGTGGAAGCCGACGGTGATGCCATGACCGGACACGGCATAGAAGACGGCACCGATCACGACGTCGTGCCAGCCCAGCCCCCAGCCCCACGCCACCGGTACGGCGGCGAAGATCGCGAGGAACGGCACGACGACGAACAGCGCGATCAGCCACTGCTCGGCCTTGGCGCCGCGTTCGCCATGCAGCGCCTGCGTCATGCCGGCCGGCTGACCGGCCGGACTCGCGGCTTTTGACAGGGTCTGTGTCACGGGGAGCCTCTCTCCGGTGAAGCGCAAATCCTCCCACGGCGGCTTGTGGACGGACCACCGGGACTGTCGGGGCGCCCGCTTTGGAGGGGTCGTGAGCCGTACGTGACGCTGGGACGGCGCTTGCGACTCACCGCCTCGCCGCGTTCGCAACCCCCCGCCGCATCGGCGCAGCCCTACCCTGGATCAATCCTTCCCGGATCGTCCAATGGCAGGACTCGCGGTTTTGGTCCGCGCAATCGGGGTTCGAATCCCTGTCCGGGAGCCCTCGAACCTCGATCGCTTGCGCCAGACTCGGAGATCGAGGTTCGAGACGAGTCGGATGGCTCGGCTCTCGGTAGGCTGGGGCTGGCCTTTCCCGTCGTACTTCTTGCCGTGGAGCGCGAGTGACTGACTCAAGGCCGGCCGCTGTCGTCGTCCTCGCTGCGGGCGAGGGCAAGCGGATGAAGTCCGAGCTCGCCAAAGTCCTGCACGCAATCTGCGGTCGCAGCCTGCTGGGCCACGTGCTGGTTGCTGCTGAGCCGCTCGGCGCGGCGAACACCGCTGTCGTCGTCGGTCACCTGCGCGAGCAGATTCTGGGCCATCTCACGGAGATCGAGTCGAACGCGACTCCGGTGGTCCAGGAGACCCAGGGCGGCACGGGTCACGCCGTGCGGATCGCGCTCGACGCGCTGAGCGAGGTCACCGAGGGCACGGTCGTCGTCCTGCCGGGTGACGTGCCGCTCATCACCGCCGACACGCTGCAACGCCTGGTCGCCCGTCACGCCGAGACCAACGCGGTCGCAACCGTCCTGACGGCCGAGGTGCCGGACGCGACCGGTTACGGACGCGTCGTCAGGAGCGCTGACGGCCACATCCTGTCGATCGTCGAGGACCGGGACGCCGACCAGGCGACGAAACAGCTCCGTGAGATCAACACGAGCATCTACGCCTTCGACATGGGCAAGCTCCGCGACGCGCTGGCCAGACTGACGACCGACAACGCGCAGGGCGAGGAGTACCTCACCGATGTGATCGGTCTCCTGGTCGGTGACGGGGAGGTCGTCGCGAGCGTGGTGACGCCTGACCATCTGGAAACCCTCGGCGTGAACGACCGGATCCAGCTGGCGGCCGTACGACGCGCGATGCGCGACCGGATCGTCGCGCACTGGATGCGAGAGGGCGTCACAATCACCGACCCGGAGACGACGTGGATGGGGGTCCGGGTGACCCTCGAGCCGGACAGCGTCATCCACCAGAACACCCAGCTCCACGGCGCGACGCATGTCGCCCAGTTCGCGGAGGTCGGGCCCGACTCGACGTTGCGCAACACCACGGTTGGCATGGGCGCCAAGGTGATCAAGTCGCACTGCACCGGCGCGGAGATCGGTGCGGGCGCCGCCGTCGGGCCCTTCACCTATCTGCGGCCTGGCACCGTCCTCGGCAAGGACACGAAGGCCGGGGCGTACGTCGAGATGAAGAACGCCAAAGTCGGCGACGAGACCAAGGTCCCCCACCTCTCCTACGTCGGCGACGCCGAGATCGGCGAGCGCTCGAACATCGGAGCCGCGACGGTGTTCGTGAACTACGACGGCGTCGACAAGCACAAGACGCTCGTCGGTGACGACGCCAGAGTCGGGTCGGACACCATGCTCGTCGCGCCGGTGACGGTCGGCGACGGTGCCTACACCGCGGCGGGGTCGGTCATCACGGAGGACGTGCCGCCTGGCGCCATTGGCGTCGGCCGTGCGCGCCAGCGGAACATCGAAGGCTGGGTCGAGCGAAAACGGCCTGGCTCGAAGTCGGCGGAGGCGGCACGGCGAGCCCGTGAGCAGGCCGGCCCGGCAGGCGGCACAATGACATCGGACACAATGGAGTCAGCTTCCCCAACTGGCGATCAGACCCAGCACGACCAGGGAGCGGACGAGTGACCGGCAAGAAGACCACTGGCGAGAAGACCCTCATGCTCTTCTCCGGCCGGGCGCACCCGGCACTGGCCGACGAGGTGGCGTTCGAGCTCGACATCGCGGTCAGCCCGACAGAGATCCGTGACTTCGCCGACGGCGAGATCTACTCGCGCTTCCAGGAGTCGGTCCGCGGCTGCGACGCCTTTGTCATCCAGTCGATGACCACGCCGGTCAATCAGTGGCTGATGGAGACGCTGGTCATGTGTGACGCGCTGAAGCGTGGATCCGCCAAGCGCATCACCGTGGTCGTGCCCTACTACCCCTACGCCCGGCAGGACAAGAAGAGCCGCGGTCGCGAACCGATCTCGGCCCGCCTCATCGCCGATCTGTACAAGACCGCAGGCGCCGACCGGATCCTCACGGTCGACCTGCACACCAGCCAGATCCAGGGGTTCTTCGACGGCCCGGTCGACCACCTGTTCGCGCTCCCGCTGCTGGCCGACTACATCGCCGACAACTACGACCCGACGCGCCTCGCGGTCGTCGCCCCTGACTCCGGCCGGGTGCGGGTCGCCGAGCGCTGGACCGAGCGGCTCGGCGGCGTACCCCTCGCCTTCATCCACAAGACCCGCGACATCACGGTCGCGAACTCCGTCGTGGCCAACCGGGTGGTCGGCGAGGTCCAGGGCCGTACCTGCATCGTCGTCGACGACATGATCGACACCGCCGGAACCATCACGAAGGCCGCCGACGCCCTGATCGAGGCCGGTGCGTCCGATGTGATCGTGGCAGCCACCCACGGCTTGCTGTCCGGCCCTGCCATCGACCGGATTCGCGACAGCAAGATCTCCGAGGTCGTCCTCACGAACACGCTGCCGATCGACACCGAGCAGCTCTTCGACAAGCTGACCGTGCTCTCGATCGCCCCTCTCGTCGCCCGCGCGATCGATCAGGTGTTCGCTGACGGAAGCGTCACCAGCCTTTTCGACGGCAACGCCTGAGCAGACGCGGTTTTTCGCTCTAGATCAGGGATTCGCCTAGACTCTGCGGCGCTCACGCAATCGCAAGCTTTTCAAGGAGTCTGAGTCGTGCCCGAGGTCCGGATCGCCGCCGAACCGCGTACTGAGTTCGGCAAGGGTGGCGCTCGGCGTACCCGTCGTGCAGGCAAGCTGCCTGCCGTCCTGTACGGCCACGGCACCGACCCACGCCACATCTCGGTGCCGACTCGCGACTTCGAGCACGCCCTGCGCCTCGAGGGCGCCAACGTCCTCCTCGACCTGCAGCTCGAGGACGGCAGCGAACTGGCCCTGCCGAAATCGATTCAACGCGACCCGGTTCGGGGCGTCATCGAGCACATCGACCTGATCCTGGTCCGGCGCGGCGAGCGGATCACCGTCGACATCCAGGTGAACATCGTGGGTGAGGTGGCAGCAGGCGGTCTGCTCGACCAGCAGTTCACCACCTTGTCGGTCAGCGCCGAGGCGACGAACATCCCGACCAGCATCGAGGTCTCGATCGACGGCCTCGAGATCGGCGACGCCATCCATGCCGGCCAGGTGAAGCTGCCGGACGGCGTCGAGCTGATCGCAGACCCAGAGGCTTCGGTCGTCCACATCCTGGCGGCGCCGACCGCGGAGGAGATGGAGGCCGAGCTCGACACCGAGGGTGCCGGCGTGGTCGAGGACGAGCCCGAGGGCGAGGCAGGCGAAGGTGCCGAGGCCGGCGCCGAGGGCGGCGAGGCGGCTGGCGAAGGTGGCGCCGCTGATGAGGGCGACGCGCCCGCCGAGTAGTGCGGTGGCTGCGGTCCACGCGCGGGGCTGACGAGTCGATGGCAGGTACGACGCCCTGGCTGATTCTCGGCCTGGGCAACCCAGGAGCCCAGTACGCCGGCAACCGGCACAACGCCGGCTTCATGGTGCTCGATCTGCTCGCCGGCCGAGTGAACGGCAAGTTCAAGAGCCACAAGGCAAGAGGTGACGTCGTCGAGGCGCACCTCGCCGGCGAGCGCGCCGTACTGGCAAAGCCGCGTTCCTACATGAACGACTCGGGCGGGCCCGCGGCGTCGCTCCGCGACTTCTTCAAGGCGCCGATCGATCGCATCGTGGTCGTCCACGACGAGCTCGATCTTCCGTTCGAGACCCTCCGGATCAAGCAGGGCGGAGGCGACAACGGCCACAACGGCCTGAAGTCGCTGCGGCAGTCGCTCGGGTCGGGCGAGTTCTATCGGGTCCGGCTTGGCGTCGGCCGTCCGCCGGGTCGCCAGGATCCCGCCGGGTTCGTCCTCAAGGACTACACATCGGCGGAGCGCAAGGTGCTGGGGGTGCAGCTCGAGCGGGCTGCCGATGCCGTTGAATCCCTCATCCGTGACGGACTGGCCGTGACCCAGAACCAGTACAACGACTGACCACAACGCGCGCTCGGGCACGCTCCCTGTTCTCGTCGAAACTGCGCAAACTGTTGGTTCGCGTGCGGTCAAAGCAACATTTTGCGCCGCTTTGGCGATGAGGGCA
>JAFAZI010000024.1 GCA_019239875.1 Frankiaceae bacterium | reverse complement strand
GCCGCCCGCCTACCTCCGGCGGCGAATTTAGCGCTCTGACCAGGCTTGTTACTACTTCCGTAATAAGTGTTTGACAATCCCTCCCAAGTCGGGTAACTTCGTCTACATCAGGTGATGAACAGAGCAGGCGGGACCGTCCCGCCGCTGTCCGGCCCTCGGGCCAGAAGGGAGGGCCACATGGCCTCCACCATCACCTCCACCATCGCTGGGGACCTCGTTGTCGAGGTCGAGGCGGGGCGTCCCCTCGGCTACTGGCTGACCGCGTGCTGCGGCGCTGCCGTGACCGGCGTCTGCGGTGGCGTGGCCTGCAAAGGCTGCTACCAGCTGGTGGACCAGCGCCTCGCCTGGGCGTGGTTCTGGGACAACGCCGAGCACGTCGCGCGGCTGACCGCCGACGTCGCGGCTCTCCTGGAGCTGCCCGAGGACTGGGCGGTCCGGCTCACCGCTCCGGCGGCTGAGCGGGCGCGGGCGGCATAGCCCGCGCTACGCTGTCGGCCATGAGCGTGAAGTCGTTCGTGTCGGGCGTCGTCATCGAGGTGATCGAGGACGAACGGACCCAGGCGGTCGCCGAGAAGCTGGCGGCGACGGTCATCGTCAAATACGTGGCTCCGCTGATCGCTCCGGCGATCGCCACCGCCGTGGACAAGGCGTTCGATCGGATCACCGATCTGAACCGCGACGGCAAGCCCGACGTCCAGCAGGTCGCCGAGGCGGCTCACGATACGGTCGTGAACCTGCTCCCGCCGTGGTTGCGCGGGTTCGTGCCCGCTATCCCTGGTCTCTGAGCTGGCAGGGCAGACGGTAGACCTTGGACCCGCGCGCGAACTTCGCGCCCGGCCCGGCCCGCCAGCGGCTCTCCAGCTCGCCCTTGTCCACCAGCTCGGTCAGCACGCGGCTGTGATCGCTGCCGGAGCGCCCGCCGACGTCCATCGGTCGGAACCACTCGCCGACGTCGAACCCGTGCGCGCGAATCTCGGCCAGCAGCTCGGCCTGGCGCGGCGTCAATCCCTTGACCGTCATCAGTGCTCGACCTTCTCCAGGACGTCCAGCTGGAACTTGGTCGGCTCCCCGAGCGGATGGCCCAGGTAATGCATCCCGACCACGCCGACGATCGTCGCGTCGGCTTCGTTGTTATTGGCGATGTCCGCCTCCGGCCAGCGCTTGATCGCCGCCGCCAGAACGGTGTCCTTGTCGGCGCGCCCGTTGCCGGTGGCGTACTTCGCCCGCGCCGAGGTGGCCACGATGATCAGCGGCTTGTCGTGCTTCTCCGCCAGCTCGATCACGCGCCCGAATATCCAGGGCAGGACCCAGGCGGAGTCGCCCTTCGCGCCGTAGGCCAGGCCCTCCATCGCCATCAGGTCCACGCTGGCGTCCAGCGCGCCCTCGATCTGGTCAAGAAGGGCGTTCACCCGGCGCGCCATCGCGCGCTTGGACTTGTCGGCGGTCGGTTTGGGCGCGCCGACCGTGGCGGTGTCGATCGTCCAGATGTTCTGCCCGCCGTAGTCGATACGCGCGAGGCCGGTCGCTGTGAGGGATGAGTCGATCCCGATAACCCGAGGCATGGTCGGCATGTTACCCGACTCCGACGGGAAACTCTGCATCATTGCGGTATCGTCCTGATTATGAACCTCGGCTACGCCACCCTCGTCCTGATCGTCTACGCCCTGGCCCTGATGCGCCTGGTCCGGCTGATCAACGCGGACACGATCCTGGACCGGCCCAGGCTGGCTATCGCCGGGCGCGCGAAGTCGGCCCGGCTGGTCGCCGACGAGGCGGCAGCGCACGGCCAGACCCAGCGCGCGGCGGACTATCACCGCCGGATGGAGCGCTGGAACGTCGCGCTCTACTTCGTCCAGTGCCCGTGGTGCGTCGGCATGTGGCTGGCGTTCGGCTCGGTCTGGGTCCCGTTGTTCTTCCACGACAACATCGTGGCCCGCTACATCGCCCTCGCGCTGGCGGCGTCCCACCTCGTCGGGGTCTGCGCTCGGTTCGCCGACACCGAGGAGATTGACATCGAGGACGATGACGACGACTAGCACGACGACGGGATAACCTGGCCAGCATGGCTGTTTCCTCCATGCGCGTCGTTCGCCGACCCAAGGGCAGCCCGGCGCGGCGGTCGCTCACCGCCGCCAGCCAGCCCGTGGACGACCCTCAGAAGTCGTTCAGGACGGCGGTCGGCGCGGTCGGTCGTGCCGACTGGCAGGAGGAGTCCTGGGACCTGCTCGACATGGTGGGCGAGCTTCGCTACTACGTCGGCTGGCGGGCGGGCAGCTGCTCGCGCGTCCGGCTGATCGGCTCGGAGATCGACCCCGACACGGGCATCCCGACCGGCTCACTGGACCCCGACAGCTCCGAGGCCATGCGCGTGGCCGAGATCGTGAAGGCGATCGCCGGAGGTCCGCTCGGCCAGGCCCAGCTGATCAAGCGCGCGGCAGAGTGTTTGACCGTCCCCGGTGAGCACTGGATCGCCATCCTGGTCCGCCCCGAGGGCGAGATTTGGCTGGCGCTGACCCGCCAGGAGATCAAGGCCAAGGCGGGCGGCGGCGCTGAGATCGAGCTGCCCTCGGGCGAGAAGCACGACTACAACCCGAGCCAGGACGCCATGTTCCGCGTCTGGAACCCGCGCCCGCGCCGCGCCAAGGAGGCCGACAGCCCGGTCCGCGCAAACCTGGACGTCCTCCGCGAGATCGTGCGGACCACGAAGAAGATCAAGAACGCCGACAAGTCGAGGCTGATCGGCAACGGGATCATCTTCTTGCCCCAGGAACTCAGCCTCCCCAGCGCCCAGGCTCCCATCGCCGCCAACCAGCCCGGCGCGGCGGTGCCCTCGGTGTCCGGCGTGCCCGCCGCCGAGCAGCTGAGCAATCTGCTCTACAACGTGGCCAAGGTCGCGGTGGAGGACGAGGACAGCCAGGCGGCGTTCATCCCAGTGATGGCCACCGTCCCCGGCGAGCACCTTCAGAAGATCATGCATCTGAAGATCGGCTCCGAGATCACCGACGTGGAGATCAAGAAGCGCGATAACGCCATCGTGCGGCTGGCCACCGGCCTGGACGTGTCGCCCGAGCGCCTGCTGGGCCTGGGCAGCAACAGCAATCACTGGACCGCGTGGGCCATCGGCGACGAGGACGTGAACCTTCACATCAAGCCGGTCATGGAGACCATCTGCCAGGCGATCCACGATCAGGTCCTCCGAATCGTGCTCCAGCGCGAGGGGATCGACCCGAGCAAGTATGTGCTCTGGTACGACGCCAGCCAGCTGACCGTCGATCCCGACAAGACCGACGAGGCGACGGCGGCGAAGGACCACGGGGCGATCAATAACGAGGCGTATCGCCGCTACCTCGGCCTCGGCGATGATGACGGCTACGACTTCACGAACCTGGACGGCTGGAAGGTCTGGGCACAGGACGCCGTGGCGATGAACCCTCAGCTGATCACCACGTTGCTGCCGCTGCTCGACCAGAGCGTCCAGGGTCTCGACTTCCCCTCGCCGACGCCCGCGCTCCCGGCGGGCCAGGACCCGAACGCCGACCCGAACGCTCAGCCCTCGGGCGCGGACCAGCAGCAGGAGCCGAACACCGAGAACCAGGACCAGCAGAACGCCGCCGCCGCCGCCGCCGCGATCGCGCCGACGCCCGCCGAGCTGATCCTGGCCGAGCGCCTGATGGTCAGCCGGGCGCTGGAGCTGGCCGGGAAGCGCCGCGCGAACACGAACGCCCTGCGCGCCAAGCTGGCCGGGCGCTCGCCTGCTGATTACCACCGCTACCTGCCGCCGGTCACCGATGCCGAGATTCCGAAACTGATCAACGGCTGGGACACCGCCCTGGAGGACGAGGTGATCGCGCGCCTGGGCGTGGACACGATGGGCCTACGCGCCGCCGTGATCGCCCGCGTCCGCGAGGAGCTGACCCGGCCCATCATCGACGTGGAGGCTGGCTGATGTGGCCCGAGCGCGGCGAGGCGCTGTCGAGGACGATCGAGGCGGAGGCGGCGCTGGCCGACCTCTACGCCGACGCGCTGAACCAGTGGGTCACGTCAGCTAACCACGCTGTTCTCGTCGCTTCTTCTGCTCCGCCGAATACTCAGGCGGTGGATCAAACTGGCCAGGTCTGGGATCAACTGGCCTCCGGGTTGATCCTAGCGGGCCTGTCAAGTCTATGGGCAATCTCGCTGATGGAGGCCCTGGAGGGTCTGGGGATACCCCTCCCTGACCTCCCCGAGGACCAGAGCAAGACCTGGGTGGATGCCAAGGTGCTGCGGGCGATCACCACGACGTCGGACGTCACGCGCGAGCGCGTTCTGGAGGCGGTGGCCCGCGTCGATCACGACGACCGGCTCCGCGAGGCCCGCGAGGACTTCGTGGCCAGGACACGCCCAGCAGTGGCAGCGACCCCGGCCATCATCCGCGAGAAGGTCGCGGCGGCGGTGCGCGACATTCCCCGCGCCGATGAGCCGACCGTCGAGGTGGTCATCGTCCGCCAGCGCGAGGCAGCGGCGTCGGTGCTCTCGGCTGGCTCGCCGGCGCTGCGCGACGTCGCGCGGTATCAGGGCTACCAGGCGGCGGGCGTCCAGAACGCGGCGGTCATCCACGCCGCGCGCCAGAGCGAGGACGCCGACCTCCAAAAGACCTGGATCGCCACGATTGACGGCAAGACCAGGGATACACACTTCGCCGCCGACGGCCAGCGGACACCCTTGGACGGTAGTTTCACCGTGGGGCGAGCCTCGCTCCGCTTCCCCGGCGACCCTGACGGGCCACCCGAGGAGGTCCGCAATTGCCGTTGCCGGGTCGGCGTCCTGGCGGCGGACGAGGAGCTACCGGACGAAGTTGATCGCCACACCGAACGGCTGGGTGGTCGTGACAGCACTGCCCGCAACCGCCAGGGCAGCCAGGCGGACGAGATCGCGCGCCGCGAGCGCGAGGGCGTCGTCCGCGCCCGTGATGACGAGGACGGCGTGGGCCACACTGGCACTCCAGCCGTCCGAACAGCAGCGGGCGGATGGACCGCCCCAAGCGAACAGGAGCACGACATGCCCAAGCCCTCCGACCTGCTGAACCGGACGACTTTCGTCCCCGAGCAGACCACCTCGCTGGCCGACACCCAGGCGACCGAGGGCGAGACCTACCGGACGTTCTCCGATCAGCCAATCGCCTTCGTCGGCATCGAGACCTCGGACGGGCGGATGCTCGCGGCGGACATTGCGCTGACCTTCCGCACCTTCCCGCTGCCGCTGATGTGGGTCAAGCAGACCGGCTACGGCCATGAGGACGCCTTCACCGTCGGCGTGCTGGAGAGCGCGGCGGTCGTCGGCGATCAGGTCCAGGCGTCGGGCTACCTGCTCAACACCGCCGAGGCCGACGAGGCGGCGGGCCTGCTCGGTCACGGCGTCACCGGCCCATCGGTAGACCTGGCGGCAACGGAGTGGAAACTGTGCGACGAGGACGGCAAGGAGATCACCGAGGAGGACTGGTGGGACATGCCGATGGACGCGCACGTCATCCAGACGATCACCGCCGCCGAGCTGATCGGCACGACGCTGGTCGCCACACCCGCCTTCGGCGATACCAAGCTGGAGCTGAACGCCGAGCGCGAGACCCGCGCCGCTGCTCTGGTTGCCAGCGCCGCTGACGCCTTTCAGCCGCGCGTCTACTCCGCCGAGCTGTTCGCCGATCCCGGCCTGACCGAGCCGACCGAGCTACAGATCGACACCGAGACCGGGCGCGTGTTCGGCCACCTCGCTTGCTTCGGCGCGTGCCACCGCTCGGTCCAAAGCCAGTGCGTCATCGCGCCGCGCTCGCCGTCGAGCTACGCCATGTTCCACACCTCGCCCGCCGTCCGGCTCGACAACGGCACCCGGCTGCCCGTCGGGCGGCTCACCGTCGGCACGGGCCACGCGCCCGACAGCCTCCGGCCCGGTCCGGCGCTGGCCCACTACGACAACACGGGCGCGTGCTGGGCGCTGGTGCGCGCGGGCGAGGACTCCCACGGCATCTGGGTCTCCGGCGTCGTCGCGCCCTGGGCCACGCCCGAGCAGGTCGAGCAAGCGCTGGCGGCTCCGCTGTCGGGCGACTGGCGCGACTTCGGCCAGGGCCTCGATCTGATCGCGGCGCTGAACGTCAACACGCCGGGGTTCGTCGTGCGCGGGCGCGACGGGTCCAACGGTCGCCCGGCTGCCCTGGTGGCCTCGATCGGTCCGGCTCCGGCGGCGAAGAAGCGCTCCGCGCCGATCACCGCCGACGCCCTGGAGTCGATCGTGGAGGCGGCGGTCCGCAAGGCCACGCTCTCGATCCAGCGCCAGGCTGCCGCCGAGGACCTGCTGGAGGTCGCGCGGACCAAGGTCGGCCCGGCTCCCGAGCCACCCACCCGCGAGGAGGAGACCGCCGCGCTCCTGGCCCGCGCCGGGTCGCTCTGATGGGCTGCGGCTGCGGGTCTGCCCGCGCGGCGGTCGGCGACACCCTGGGGTTCTACGTGATCCTCCCCAACGGTGAGCTGGTCCCGGCGGGCGTCAATCCCGACGATCCCGACGCTGGCGCGCCGCCCTTCATGTTCCAGAACGAGGCCCGCCGCGAGGTCACGCTGAACGGCGGCGGGACCATCCGACGGCTGAAGCGCAAGACCGCCGCGACCGCCTCGGCGTAGCTCTGCACGGTCGGCGTCTAGTTTTCCTGATCAGAGAGTTCTGCTCCGCGCTATGTGCCGAGGACGCTCGACCCGAGACAACGCGAATCACACGAACGAGGAGTTCCAGTGACTTTCAAGCTGACCGCGCCAGGTCGCCTGATCCGCCTCCACGGGGTCGGTCAGTTCGACACCGCGACGGCGTTCCAGATGCCGGAGACCCTGCCCGCGACGGTGGCCGAGCTGGACGCTCTGCTCGCTGCCGCCCAGGCCGAGGTCCACGTCTACGAGGCCCAGCACGCCGCCGGTCGTCCGCTCAGCGACGACGATCTGGCCCAGCTGCGCTCCCTCGTCGGCGAGGGCGGGCACATCGACACGATCACCGCCGCGCGCTCGGCGGCTGCCGAGGCCGAGACCAACCACTCCGAGGAGCTGGGCAACCTGCTCAGCCGCGCCGCCGCGAGCCGTCAGGCTCCGGCTGCTCCCGCCGACACCGCGCCCGAGGGCGAGGGGTCCGAGGGCGGCGAGGGTGACGGCGACGGCGGCGAGGGCCAGCCGGACGGCGACACCCAGGCCGAGCCGACCCAGGACGCTCCGGCGGCTCCCGCCGAGGGTGCTCCGACCGGCCAGCCGCCCGTCCGCGTGGCAGCCAACCAGTCGGGCGCGCCGGTCACCTTCTCGGGTACCGGCACCGACGGCCAGCCGCCCGCTCAGGAGCGGACCGGCGAGCCGGGCTGGAACATGCACCCGAGCGCTCCCGGCTTCCAGGAGGGGATGGGCCGGGTCGGCTTCCGCGACATCGCGCTGAGCCTCGATCGCATCCGCCCCGGCAGCCGGTCGGCGATGCGTCCGAACCGCCCGAACAAGACCCTCGGCGGGGTCGAGTTCGCGCGCCAGGTCGTGTCCACCCTGGACCGCAACGTCCCGGTCGTGGAGGACAGCCACGCGCTGGTCGCCGCGATCAACGCGGCCACCGATCAGCGCAACCTGCCCGGCGGGTCCCTCGTCGCGGCTGGCGGCTGGTGCGCCCCGTCTGAGCAGCTTTACGACTTCTGCGACGTCCCCGACGCCACGGACCTCGTTTCGCTGCCCGAGATCACGATCAACCGGGGCGGCATCCGCTGGCCTCGGGAGCCTGATCTGTCCGGCATCTACGAGGACTTTGAGTGGTTCTTCACGGAGGCCGAGCTGGAGGCGGAGGACGCCGACGGCAACCCGACCGCCGTCAAGACCTGCGTGGAGATTCCCTGCCCCGACGAGTTTGACGAGATTCGTCTGAACGCCGTCGGCTGGTGCGTCGAGGCGGGCATCCTCCAGGAGCAGGGCTGGCCGGAGCTGGTCGAGTGGTTCATGCGGTCGCTGACCCAGGAGCACCTGCGGGCGCTGTCCCGCCGGACGATCCTGGACGTGGTGGCCGGGTCCGGCTCGCCGATCGTCATCCCGCCCGCGTCGGTCATCGGGGCGGCTGCCTCGGTGCTCAACAGCCTGGCGCTGGTGGCGACGAATATCCGGCTCAAGCGCGGGCTTGCCCGTAACGCCACCATCGAGGGGATCGCCCCGTCGTGGCTGTTTGAGGTGCTTCGCGCGGACCTCGCGTTCCGCGCTGGCGTCGAGAACTTCGCCATCACCGACGCCCAGGTGACCTCCTGGCTGACGGCTCGCAACATCGCGCTCCAGTTCGTCGGCGACTGGCAGAGCCGGGCCACCGGCAAGCCGGGCAACCTGGCGACCCTGAAGTGGCCCACCACGGTGGACGTCGTGCTCTACCCGCCGGGGACCTGGTTCCGCTCGATGTCCAACGTCATCGAGCTGGGCGTGATGTACCCCAAGGAGCAGCTCCAGGTGAACCGCTTTACCCGCATGTTCACCGAGGACGCGATCGCCGTCGGTAAGCGCTGCGGCGAGTCGGTTCTGGCGCGTATCCCGCTCGACGTCAACGGCGCGATCGGCATCCGCGACACGGCCAGCAACGCCTAAGCGCGGGGCGCGTAGCAGACTGAAGGCGGGCGATGCGGACTAAACTCCCGAGGTTGTCCGCATCGCTCGCCTTCTTCTCGTTCATCAGGAGGACAGCATGACCACGCCAGCGGCTCCGGCCATTGACGCCTTCCACTTCACCGCGCCACCGGCCAATCCGCTGACGTTCGGCCTCTACGGGGCGATCGGCGACTGGCAGGCCGAGGGCGCGAACCGATTCCTTCACGGCGTCCAGATTCGCGGCAACAGCTACCCGAACGGGCGCTCCTCGGGCGTCTGGTCGGCGAGCTGGTGCGCGGACCCCGTGCCCGGCGAGATCAAGAAGGGCGAGCGCGAGGACATTCTGGACCAGTTCGACCCGATCGTGGTCTGGGCTGCCGACGAGTGCGACCTGACCGAGCCGTCCCGGCGCGAGGTCGAGGCGAACGCTCAGCAGATTCTCCGCGTCGAGGAGCAGCCGATGGTGGAGCGGGAGTTCGCCGAGCGCCTGAAGCTCGACGCCGCCGACCTCGGCACTCCCCAGACGGCCACCAGCCTGAAGAAGGCGGTCGGCTACCTGGAGGGCGCGATGGCCATCGCCGGGACCGTGGGCTACTTCCACGTCGGCGCTCAGTGGGCCAGCCAGGAGTTCGGCCTGTTCACGAAGCAGGGGACGAAGTTCGTCAGCCCGCTGGGCAATATCTGGGTCGTCGGCGGCGGGTACGTCGAGGGCCTGGACGACATGATTGTGGCCACCAGCCAGCCCTACGGCTGGCGATCGACTGTGGACACGCGGACAGCACTGGACAAGCACACTTTCGTTGCCGTGGCAGAGCGTAGCGTTGTCGTCGGCTACGAGGCGTGCATCGCCGCCGTGACCATCACCAGCTAAGGAGACCAGGAACATGCCCGAGGGGATCATCGCCACCGCTGACGCGGAGGGCTTCGTCGCCATCGACTTCGTGGACCCGAGCCTCCGAGGCCCGGCGCTCAAGAAGCTGATCGACATCGGCGGGCCGGAGACCATCGAGACCCTGACCCGCGTCGGCCCGCGCCGTCAATACCGCGTGCCCGAGGGCAACGCGCGGGAGGCCGGTCTGCTCGATGAGGCCACCGTCCAGTCCGCGCGAGGGCTGAACACCGACGGCACGCCGAACAACGGCGGCGGTGGGCCGGACATGACCGTGGGCGCGCTCGGCCACACCGACACGGGCGCGGCTGCCGCGCTCAAGGCGGCGGACCCGAACGTCAACGCGGGCGGCGGCGAGAACTGGCATACGCCCACGGCGGAGTACACCTCGGCGAACAAGTACGTGGGGACCACCTCGGCGGCTGCCGAGCGCGCGCTGGCTCCCTCCCCGTTCACCGGCTCCGGCGCGAGCCACGGCGGCAGCAACGCCGCCGAGACTCCGACTCACCGCGAGGTCATCGACTACGTGAAGGAGAACAGCCCGACGCGCGCCGTCGGCGGCGTTCTCCATGCGTCGGTCACCGAGGGGCGCGCCGTGAAGGAGCCGCCGGTCCAGGCGCTCAACACTGGGCTGGCCTCCAAGGCTGGCGCGCTGGGCAGCGACCCCGGCGGCTGGGCTGAGCAGCCCGAGGGCGACGACCCCTCGGTGGGCATCACCGAGGCCGAGCCGAGCGCCAGCGAGAACACCGCCGTGGAGCCGGTCAGCGGCGACACCAGCGATCACAACGATGATCCCGACGCGGTGACGCCACCCGATTCTGAGGACGTCGTGGAGTACCCCGAGGGCGAGCCGTCCTCGGACTGGCGACGTGACGAGCTGGACGCCTACGCCCTGAAGGTCAAGGG
>JAFAZI010000016.1 GCA_019239875.1 Frankiaceae bacterium | reverse complement strand
CACTGGAGAACCTCCCGCGGGCGATGCTGGTGACCGGCTGGTCCCTCTGCCCGGTCGGTGACCAGGGAGCGGCATCGTCAGGCGGCGGTGGCGCTAGCGGCGGCGCGAGCTGCAGTGCACCGACGATCCCGCAGGGCAAGACCGTCGCGCCGAACACGCTCGGTGGCACCCTGTCCGCCGTCGTCTTCTACTCGCCGCCTGCCGGCAGCGCGACCGGGACGGGCGTTGCCACGCTCCCCGGCGCCGGTACCGCAGCCACGACGACCACGACCACGACGACGCCCACCACGACGACCGGTTCGCCGGCTCCGTCGACGGCAGCCACACCGGCCACTACCGGCGCCACGACGGCGCCGACGAGCTAGGAGCACGTTTCAATGACTGAGACCTCGATCCTCCCGGGTGCCGCTCCGTCGACCGACTCGGACATGGACCTGGTTCCGCCAGGCACCGACGTCGATGAGGCGGACGGCGGCAACCGACGCAACCTGATGATCGTCGGCGGTGTCGTCGGCGCTGTCGTGATTGCCGCGGCCGCGTTCCTCTTCCTCCACAAGGGGGGCTCGTCGGACTCGAACGCCGGGTTCACGCCGCACTCCACCTCGTCGGGCGCCCCGACCCCCGTGACCCATCACGCGGGCAGTGGCAAGACGCACGCCACCGGTACCAAGGGCAACCACGCCCCCGGCAAGCCGGCGACGCTGCCGAAGAAGGCCAAGAAGACCTCGGTCCGTGACCCGTTCAAGGCACTGGTGCTCGCACCGGTGGCGACGTCCGGCACCGCTGAGTCGACGACGACCGTCAACGCTCCTGGTGGCAGCCAGAACACGACCACCACCAACGACGGCACGACCACCACGCCGGTGACCCAGCCCAGCCAGCCGGTCACCCCGAGCCAGCCGCCGACCACCCCGCCGGGCCACGGCAAGACCAGCGGCGCACCGCTGTGGATCCAGCTGATGCATGTCACCGGCGACCGGGCGACGTTCAACGTCGGCTATGCGCACCACAAGTTCCGCAAGTTCGTCGTGCAGGCGCCGAAGGCGAGCGCGCAGCGGGGCACGGTCTTCGACAAGATCTTCGCTCTGATCGGCATCCAGAACGGTGCGGTCACGATCCAGATCGGTGACGACACGCCGTTCGACCTCACCAAGGGTGTCTCGCACGTCGTCTGATTTGACCATCGCCTCGGCCCCACCACGCGACGCGAGGTGGGGCCGAGGCATGTCGTGGCAACAATCCCTCGCGCGGCAACCGGCAGAATGGAGCCGTGTTGCGCTGGCTGACCGCAGGTGAATCACACGGCCCTGCCCTGATCGGGGTGCTCGAGGGCCTGCCCGCCGGCACGCGGATCACCTCCGCCGGGATCGCCGCCGACCTCGAGCGACGTCGTGCGGGATACGGTCGCGGCGCCCGGATGTCGTTCGAGCAGGATGCGGTCGAGATCCTCGGGGGCGTCCGACACGGCCTCACGCTGGGTTCCCCGATCGCGATCCGCGTGGGGAACTCCGAGTGGCCCAAGTGGGAGACGGTCATGGCCGCCGACCCGGTCGACGCCGAGACGCTGGAAGGGCTCGGCCGCAACGCCCCGCTGACCCGGCCACGGCCCGGTCACGCCGACCTCGTGGGCATGCAGAAGTACGGCTTCGAGGACGCGCGCCCGGTGCTCGAGCGGGCGAGCGCGCGAGAGACCGCCGCCCGAGTTGCACTCGGTGCCGTCGCCAAGGCCTTTCTCGAACAAGCCATCGACGCCGTCGTCCTGAGCCACGTCGTCGCGATTGGCGCCGCGACCGCGCCCGATGGCGTGACGCCGGACCGCGACCAGCTCGCGGTCGTCGACGCCGATCCGGTTCGCTGTCTGGATCCCGAGGCGAGCGCGGCGATGATCGCCGAGATCGATGCTGCTCACAAGGACGGCGACACGCTGGGCGGGGTGGTCGAAGTCGTCGTCCACGGCCTGCCACCCGGACTCGGGAGCCACACGCACTGGGACCGGCGGTTGGACTCGCGTCTCGCGGCCGCACTGATGGGTGTGCAGGCGATCAAGGGCGTCGAGCTCGGTGACGGATTCGCGACCGCGCGGCGTCGCGGGAGCGAGGCGCACGACGAGATCGAGGCGGGTGCGAGCGGCGTACGGCGAAGGACCGGACGCTCCGGCGGCACCGAGGGAGGCATGAGCACCGGCGAGGTGCTCCGCGTTCGCGCCGCGATGAAGCCGATTTCCACGGTGCCGCGAGCCCTTGACACGATCGACGTGGCGACTGGGGAACCCGCGAAGGCGATCAACCAGCGATCCGACGTCTGCGCCGTACCGGCGGCCGGCGTGGTTGCAGAGGCGATGGTCGCACTCGTCCTCGCCGACGCCGCACTCGAGAAGTTCGGCGGTGACTCCGTGGCCGAGACCCGGCGCAACTGCGAGGCGTACCTGTCGACGATGGTCGTGCGGTGAGCCCGCTGGTCGTTCTCGTCGGCCCGCCCGGAGCCGGCAAGACGACGGTCGGATCGCTGGTCGCGCAGCGGAGAGGTGTGGCGTTCCGTGACACGGACACCGACGTCGAACAGAACGCCGGGTTGTCGGTCAGTGAGATCTTCGTCGACCGCGGTGAGCCCGAGTTCCGCGATCTCGAACGCGCTGCGGTCAAAGCGGCTCTCGTCGAACACGACGGTGTCCTCGCGCTGGGGGGCGGCGCCGTCATGGACGACGGGACGCGGGCGCTACTGGCCGGGCACACCGTGGTGTTCCTGGACGTTGGGCTCTCCGACGCCGCCGGCCGGATCGGGCTGAACCGCGACCGGCCGCTGCTCATCGGCAACCCACGTGCGCAGCTGCGTTCGATGCTGGAGCAGCGCCGCCCCCTGTACGACGAGGTCGCGACCGTCACGGTCTCGACGGACGGCCGCACTCCCGACGAGGTCGCCGCTGCTGTGGAGGCCGTCCTGTGAGCACGGTGATCCCGGTGGGCGGACCGGCGCCGTACGACGTCGTCGTGGGCCAC
Source organism: Frankiaceae bacterium (assembly GCA_019239875.1). Taxonomy (GTDB): domain Bacteria; phylum Actinomycetota; class Actinomycetes; order JAFAQI01; family JAFAQI01; genus JAFAZI01. The sequence goes on along the minus strand of JAFAZI010000016.1, from coordinate 30,242 downwards.
GGCCTGGCCGAGCGGCTGCCGAAGCTCGTCGCGGGCGCCGCGACGGTTGCGGTGGTCGCCGATGCCGCCGTCGCTGACCGGGTTCCCGTCGTGACAGCTCCGCTGGCGGCCGCTGGCATCCGCGTCGAGGTCGTGCCCATCAGTGACGGTGAGCTCGCGAAGTCACTCGACCACGTGGGCGAGCTCTGGGACGCCTTCGGGGCGCTCCGCATGACGCGATCGGACGCCGTCGTCGCCGTCGGCGGTGGGGCCACGACCGATGTCGTCGGCTTCGCCGCGGCCACCTGGCTGCGTGGGGTACGGGTCGTGCACGTGCCGACAACCTTGCTGGGCATGGTGGACGCCGCCGTCGGCGGGAAGACCGGCATCAACACCTCGGCGGGCAAGAACCTGGTCGGCGCCTTCCATCCGCCGGCTGGTGTGCTCGTGGATCTCGAGGTGCTGGCGACGCTTCCGGATGACCAGTGGGTCAACGGCATGGCCGAGGTGATCAAGGCGGGGTTCATCGCAGACCCCTCGATCCTCGACCTGATCGACGCTGACCCGGCCGCGGCGGCGACCGGTCGCGGCACGGCGGCTCGGGAGCTCATCGAGCGATCGATCCTCGTGAAGGCCGAGGTCGTCTCCCAGGACCTGAAGGAGTCGGGGCCGCGCGAGTACCTGAACTACGGCCATACCCTCGGCCACGCGATCGAGCAGCTCGAGGAGTACCGGATACCCCACGGTCATGCGGTCTCGATCGGGATGGTCTTCGCGGCGGGACTCGGTCGGCACGGCGGCCGCCTGGACGACGCGACGGCCGACCGCCACGCTGCGACGTTGCGCACCGTCGGCCTGCCGACGACGTACCGCGCCGACGCGCTTCCCGACCTGCTCGACGCGATGCGCATCGACAAGAAGGCCCGCGGTTCGGTGCAGCGCTTCGTCGTCCTCGACCGGCTCGGACAGCCCTCGATCCTGGCGGACCCGCCGGCAGCAGTGATCGAGGCGGCCTACGCGGAGGTAGCTGGGTGAGCAAGCAGATCCTCGTCCTGAACGGACCCAACATCGGCCAGCTGGGCACGCGGGAGCCGGACATCTACGGGTCCTCGACGTACGGCGACCTGGTGGCGGCATGCGAGGCGGCCGCCGCCGAGTCCGGCGCCGACATCGAGGTCCGCCAGACCGACGACGAGGCGACCTATCTCGGGTGGCTCCACGATGCGCAGGCCGACGGGCTGATCCTCAACCCTGGCGCGTGGACCCACACCAGCGTCGCCGTGCGCGACGCTGCCGCCCAGCTCCGCGCGCCGTTCATCGAGGTGCACCTGTCCAATCCGCTGGCCCGCGAGGACTTTCGGCACACCTCGTACACCGCCGGCCTGGCGATGGGCGTCGTGGCGGGGTTCGGTCTGGACTCCTACCGGTTGGCAATCAGCGCACTCGTGGCGCGCATTTGACGCATCCGGTGATCTCGCCGACGTGTAAGGTTCGGCGCATGACGCCCAGGGGGATCGCCACCGTCGCCGTTGTCAGCGCCTGCCTGCTCCCGCTCGCCGGGTGTGGCAAGAAGGCGGTGCCGGAGAAGACGGTGGAGAGCGAGGTCGCCAAGCAGCTCGCCGAAGATGTCAATCAGGCGACCCCGGCGGTCAAGTGCCCGGGCGACCTCACCGCAAAGGTCGGCACCAAGATGATCTGCACGCTGACGCCGCAGGACTCGACGACGACCTACCCCGTCACCGTGACCGTTACGTCGGTCGCCAACGGCGTCGCGCACTTCTCAGCCGAGGTCGGCAACGCCAACCCCGGCTGAGCCGTGACGCTCGCTTTCCGTCAGGAAAGCTTCAGCTCGTCGATGTTGCCCGTGCCCTTGATGACCTTGACGGTCACCTTGGACTGACCGCTCGGCAGGGCGGAGTGCCAGATCGCGACGCCGCACTTGGTGAAGCTCTGGTGCTCCGAGACGTTCTGGGTCTCGCCGCCGGCGGTCACCGCGATCTTGCCGAAGTTCGGGCCCTTGCAGCCGTAGAGCTTGGCCTTGTTGCCGACCACGACGATCTGCGCGTCGCGGCCCTTCTTGGCCGAGAAGTACTTGCCGCTGCGCGCGCCTGATGCCTTGTGCTTGGTCCAGCCGCTGCTGTAGTTCCACGCCGGGCTGTTCGCAGCCGCGATGAGGGAGGTGGTGACGCCGTCACCGGCGACGACCGCGCTGTTGCCGTTGCCGTCGACCAGGGTCGGGCTGAGCTGCAGGTTGTAGGTCTCACCGCTGACGAGGGGCCGGTTCGGCTTGAACTGGTAGATCGTCGAACTCGAGCCGAGCGTCAGCGTTCCGTTCACCGCGCCCGAACCGTTGGCCGGAACGATCTGAACCGTGGACTTGGACACGTTGTTGAGCGGCTCGGAGAGCTTGATCGTGAGCGGACCCTTCACGGAAGCGCCGTCCTTGGTCGTGATCTGCACGGTCGGACCGGTTGCGTTCACCGACACCATCCGCGTCGAGGACCACTCGAGGAGGTTGCCGCTCTGGTCGATCGGCGCCACGCGCCAGAAGTATGTCCCGTCCGCCAGCACTGAGTCCGGGTCGGTGTACTGCGTGAGGTCGACGTCGCTCGTGTCGATCACCGTCGAGGTGAATGCCGAGTCGGTTGCGACCTGAAGGTGGTAGTTGCGTGCGTCGTAGGCGCCCTGTCCGCCACTGTTCTGGAAATCGGTCCAGTCAAAGGTGACCGAGTGCCCGTGAACCGTCGCGCCGGAGGCCGGGCTGGTCAGCGCCACCGGGGCGCTCGTCTTTGCGAACGTCTGCACCGGGCTGACCGCCACGTTTCCGGAGGCGCCCTTGGCGCTGACGTACCAGTAGTAGGGCTTGCCCGCCTGCGCGTCGAGGAACGAGTCCCGCGGCGTGATCTCGGGCCAGTGTGTGTCGTAGGCCCGGTAGGTGTTGGTCAGGTCGGGGTCGCGGAAGACATGGACGTGGTAGTTGTTCGCGCCGGCGACGGCAGTCCACGAGAACGTCGGGGTCACCGGGCAGCTGGTCGACGCGCTGCACGCGGTACCGGCCAGCGTCGAGACGTGGAACGACGTGGTGGCACCTGACACGGTGGTCGCCCCGACGGCACCGCCCGCGTTGGCGTTGAAGTGCACGCTTCCCGAGGAGGTGATGTAGTCGGCGTCGCACTCGGGCTGCGCGGTCGGGCACAGCCAGTTGCCGTCCGGCGCGGTGCTGGCGTCCAGGACCGGAGCCGTGCTGTCGTCGAACGGGACGACCTCCCAGTAGTAGTCGTCGTTGTCCTGCAGGCTGCCCGCCATCGTGTCACCGCTGAACGAGCAGTTCGCTGCGTTCTCCGTCGCGGCGGTCTTCAGGTCATACGGGGTGAAAGAGGTCTGGTTCGTGAAGCAGTCGATGTAGTGGCTGTTCTCATGGCTGAACGTCGGATCCGTGTTGTACCGAACGAGGTACTCGGACGCGTCCTGCACCGGCGTCCAGGTGACCGTTGGGTTGTTCGAGGTCGGTGCCCGCAGGATGGTGAAGTCGTCCTCCCATTCGCGCAGGAAGCTGCGCGATCCTGAGTACGCCGACCACGTCCCGCCGACCTCGGCACGGACGCGCCAGAAGTACGAGGCGTGCGGCAGCGAGAGCGGCATCTCGTACAGGCTGTTGACCGTGACTCCGTCGTTCGGGAGCGTGACCGTGTTGTTGGTCCACTCACCGTTGGGGCTGACCTGCACCTGGTAGTCGGACGCGCCGGTCACGGCGTTCCAGGTGAGGACGACGTCCTTGAGAGGGGTCGTGGTGTTGTCGGCCGGGCCCGTCAGCACTGGTGCCGGAACGGCCGCTGCGACCGCCGCCACGTTGGGGACGACCGCGCCCCCGATCATGGCTGCTGCGAAACTGGCAACGATGGCGGTACGGCGCGGAAGCAATGCCACGATGTGACTCCCAAAAAGCGTCGAAAGCGGTATGCCCGTCACAGGCATTGCAACGTGCATCGGCGGTAACACCCGCACGCTGTATGACCCTCACCTGATTGGAGCAGCGCCGATGGTGTCACATGCAGACCGTCGATCGCGGCTGATTCGGGCGTTTCCCGACACGATTGACGCATTGCTCATCACCCGCCTGGTCAACGTCCGATATCTCTGCGGCTACTCGGGGTCGAACGGCGCGTTGCTCGTTACGCGTGATGGCTCCGTGGTGGCGGCGACCGACGGTCGCTACGTCACCCAGATGGCCCAGTCCGCGCCGGACATTGAGTGCATCGAGGCACGGGCGGTCGGTGCGGCCCTCGTGGGCCGCGCACGTAATGAGGGCATCACCCGGGTCGGGATCGAGGCCGCCCACGTGACGCTCGCAACACATGAAGCGTTGCGCGAGGCGGCGGGCGCAGACCTCGCGCTGGTCGCGACCCGCCCGCTCGTCGAGCCGCTGCGAGCAGTCAAGGACCAGGCTGAGCTCGCCACCCTCCGCACTGCCTGCGAGATCACGACGGCCGCGTTCGAGACGGTCGTGTCCTCCCTTCGACCTGGTCCGACTGAACGCGACGTCGCCTGGCAGCTGGAAGCGGAGATGCGCGAACGCGGCGCGAGCGGCCCCGCGTTCGACACCATCGTCGCGTTCGGTCCCAACAGCGCGATCCCGCATCATCAGCCGACCGATCGGCGGCTCGCGCCAGGGGATCTGGTGAAGGTGGACTTTGGCGCGTTGTACGACGGTTACCACGCTGACATGACGCGTACGGTTGCGGCGGCACCGGTCGCCGACTGGCAGCGAGACCTGCACCAGCTGGTCACGGAGATCCAGGCGGAGTGCGTGGCGGCCTGCGTGATGGGCGCCGTACCTGACCAGCTCAACACCCGGGCCCACCGTGCGATCGAGGCGGCCGGACACCGCGTCGCGCACGGGTTGGGGCATGGGGTCGGCCTCGAGATCCACGAGGACCCGTTCCTGACGCGGGGCTCCACGGCAGCACCCCTGACCGCCAACGTCGCGGTCACGATCGAGCCGGGCATCTACCTGCCCGAGCAGGGCGGGGTCCGGATCGAGGACACGGTGGTCGTCGGCGAAACCGCCACCCGATCGCTCACGACCGCGCCACGCGAACTGCTCGAGCTGAGCTGACCGGCTCGTCGTGCGGATCGCGTCGCCGGCCGGCGCCGATAGCATGGTGTCCCAAGACAGGATGAGGAGCAGGAAGCCCCGTGGCCACCACGAACGACTTCAAGAACGGCATGACCCTCGATCTCGACGGCGTGCTGTGGAACGTCGTGGACTTCCAGCACGTCAAGCCCGGCAAGGGCGGTGCGTTCGTACGCAGCAAGCTCAAGAACGTCCTGACCGGTCAGGTGGTGGACCGCACCTTCAACGCCGGCGTGAAGGTCGACGTCGCGACGGTGGACAAGCGCGAGATGACATACCTGTACCAGGACGGCACGGACTACGTGTTCATGGATGTCGACAGCTACGAGCAGATTCACGTTCCGCCCGCCGCCGTCGGTGACGCCACCAGCTACCTGCTCGAGAACACGAATGCGACGGTCGCGGTGCACGACGGGACGGTTCTCTACGTCGAGCTTCCCGCCTCGGTCGAGCTGACCATCACCTACACCGAGCCGGGGATGCAGGGCGATCGGTCGACCGGCGGCACCAAGCCGGCGACGTTGGAGACCGGTGCCACCGTCCAGGTCCCGCTCTTCGTGACCCAGGGCGAGAAGATCAAGGTCGATACCCGCGACGGTCGCTACATCAGTCGCGTCAACAGCTGACGCCGTCGTTCGGTGGCAGCGAGAAGCAAGGCCCGCAAGCGCGCGCTCGACGTTCTGTACGAAGCCGACCTGCGCGGCAACGACCCGCTCGCGACCCTCGCCGACTGGGTCGACCGCGCCGATCCACCTGTCCAGGACTACGCCAGGGAGCTCGTCGAGGGAGTCGTCGCGAACCGCGACCGAATCGACGCTGTGGTGTCGCAATATGCCGAGGCATGGACGGTCGATCGCATGCCGCCGGTGGACCGGGCCGTGCTCCGGCTGGCGCTCTACGAGCTGCTGTGGTGCGACTCGATCCCTGACGCGGTGGCGATCGACGAGGCCGTGGAGCTCGCGAAGTCGTTGTCGACCGACGCCTCGCCCGCATTCGTCAACGGGTTGCTGTCTCGAGTGGTCCGCGACGGTGTGAGCGCCATCAGCTCCGCACCGTGACGCCGGGCAGGTTCGCGAAGGCGGGGAACCTCAGCTGAGGTCAGCGCTGCGGCTGTCCGGGTTGAGCACGCCCCACGAGACGAGTCGCTCGGCGAGCTTGGTAGGCGTCTCGTCGTAGATGATCGCGAGCGACCGAAGGTCCTCGTGCCGAATGGACATCACACGACCGTTGTAGTCGCCCCGTTGCGCCTGCAGCGTCGCGGTGTACCGCGCCAGCGGTCCGGCGTCGGAGATCGGCAGCTCCTGCAGGCGCTCCAGGTCGAGGATGAGGCGCGGTGCCGCATCGCCGGCTGCGGCGGACGAGGAGCCCTCAGGCAGGAGCTCACCGACCGGTACGCCGTAGAACTCCGCGAGCTCGGCCAGGCGTTGCACGGACACGGCTCGGCTGCCGCGCTCGTAGGAGCCGATGACCACACCCTTCCACTTGCCGCCCGACTTCTTCTCGACGCCGTGCAGGGAGAGGCCTTGCTGAACCCGGATCGCCCGAAGCCGTTGACCGAGCGACTTCGCGTACGGCTCGATGCCGTCATCCCCGCTCATAGCAACCCCTGCGTCCGGTGGATCGTGATTACGCAGGGTAGCGATTTGCGAGCGGCCGCGCGGGCGTTCGCCAGATCCGCCGCCTGATACCGTTCGGGTGTTCCACCACCGTCCTTTAAACCCGTCCTGTGAGGCGGAGAAGGAGGTGCCGCGATGGCGGCTGCCCCCGGGTCCAACCGGCCAGTGACCGGCGACCCTTCGATCGCCCGCCCGGTTCTCGATGCGACCGATCTGGCGCGTGCTCTGACGCGCATCTCGCACGAGATCGTCGAACGCAACCACGGCGCCCAGGACGTGATCGTCCTCGGCATCCCGACCCGCGGGGTTGCCCTGGCGCGGCGCCTGGCGACGCTCGTCGGTGAGATCGACGGCATCCAGGTACCTGTTGGCGCGCTCGACACGACGATGTACCGCGACGACCTCAGGTTGCGCGGTGTGCGCGCGCTCGAACCCACCGACATCCCCGCCGGGGGGGTCGACGGCAAGACCGTCGTACTCGTCGACGACGTGCTGTTCTCGGGTCGCACCATCCGGGCAGCGCTGGACGCGCTGTCCGACCAGGGGCGGCCACGCGCCGTGCAGCTCGCGGTCCTGATCGACCGTGGCCATCGGGAGCTGCCGATCCGCGCCGACTACGTCGGGAAGAACCTGCCGACCTCGTTGACCGAGACGGTGCACGTGCAGCTCGAGGAGTACGACGAGAACGACGCGGTGCTCCTCGGCCCGGCGGACCTCGGCCGACGAACCCCACCGCCCGCACGGGGGGAGGCGGCACGATGAACCGCCACCTGCTCTCCGCCGCCGACCTCTCGCGAGACGACGCGCTCCTCGTGCTCGACACGGCGGCCGAGATGGATGTGGCGCTTGCCGGTCGCAGCATCAAGAAGCTGCCGACGCTGCGTGGCCGCACCGTTGTCAACCTGTTCTTCGAGGACTCGACCCGGACCCGGACGTCGTTCGAGGTCGCCGCGAAACGACTGTCGGCCGACGTCATCAACTTTGCCGCTAAGGGCTCGAGTGTGAGCAAGGGCGAGTCGTTGAAGGACACGGCACTGACGCTCGAAGCGATGGGATCCGACGGGGTCGTGATCCGGCACTCGGCGAGCGGTGCGCCACATCGCCTGGCGCACTGGATCCGCGGCAGCGTCGTCAATGCCGGTGACGGGACCCACGAGCACCCGACGCAGGCGTTGCTCGACGCCTACACGATCCGGCGGCGAACCGGGCGCGTCGAGGGCCTCAACATCGCGATCGTCGGGGACGTCCTGCACTCGCGGGTGGCCCGTAGCAACGTCTTGCTGCTGTCCACGCTTGGTGCGGAGGTCACGGTCGTCGCGCCGCCGACGTTGCTGCCGGTCGGCGTGCACAGCTGGCCGTGCGCCGTCTCCTACGATCTCGACGCCGTCCTGCCCAAGTCCGACGCCGTGATGATGCTGCGCGTGCAGCACGAACGTATGACCGGCGGATTCTTCCCGACGGTTCGCGAGTACTCACGGCGCTACGGTCTCGACGCGATCCGGATGGCCAGCCTGCCCGAGGACTCGATCGTCATGCACCCGGGGCCGATGAACCGCGGCGTCGAGATCGCTGCCGAGGTCGCCGACAGCGTTCGCTCCACGATCGTCGAACAGGTCGCGAACGGGGTCTCGGTGCGAATGGCGGTCCTCTACTTACTCCTCGGTGGCGCGATGGACGGAGCAGCGGAGTGAGCGGCGCCTGGGAGATCAAAGGGGTCCGCCCGCTCGGCGGTGACCCGACGACGCTGTACGTCGAGGGCGGCGAGCTGGTCGGTGAGCGACCAGCGGGGGCGCAGTCGATCGATGCCGACGGTCTGATCGCGCTGCCCGGCCTGGTCGACCTGCACACGCATCTCCGCGAGCCGGGCCGGGAGGACGCCGAGACGGTGGCGACGGGGACGCTCGCCGCCGCACTGGGCGGCTTCACTGCCGTGCACGCCATGGCGAACACTGACCCGGTCGCTGATGTCGCTGGAGTCGTCGAGCAGGTGTGGCGGCTCGGGGAGGAAGCCGGCCACTGCGAGGTACGTCCGGTCGGCGCGGTGACGGTCGGCCTTGCCGGCAAGCAGCTCGCGGAGCTAGGCGCGATGGCGGACTCCGCGGCGCGGGTCCGGGTGTTCTCCGACGACGGCAAGTGCGTGCACGACCCGCTGCTGATGCGGCGTGCGCTGGAGTACGTGAAGGCGTTCGACGGAGTCGTCGCGCAGCACGCGCAGGATCCGCGCCTCACCGAGAACGCGCAGATGAACGAGGGGGAGTGGTCCGGGGTGCTCGGCCTCGCCGGCTGGCCGGCGGTGGCCGAGGAAGCGATCATCGCGCGCGACTGCCTGCTCGCCGCACACGTCGGATCGCGCGTGCACTTCTGTCATGTCTCGACAGCGGGTTCGGTCGAGCTGGTCCGCTGGGCGAAGAGCAAAGGCTGGGACGTGACGGCGGAGGTGACGCCCCATCACCTTTTCCTCACCGACGACCTCGTCGCGTCCTACGACCCGGTGTTCAAGGTGAACCCGCCGCTGCGGACCGAGGCAGACGTCACGGCGCTTCGCGAGGCCCTCGCCGACGGGACGATCGACGCGGTCGCGACCGACCACGCCCCGCACCCGTTGGAGGACAAGGAGACGGAGTGGGCGGCTGCGGCGTTCGGCATGACGGGACTCGAGACCGCACTGTCCGTGGTGGCAGCGGCGATGGTCGACACCGGCCTGCTCGACTGGGCGGGCGTCGCTGACCGCATGAGCGTCCGGCCGGCACAGATCGGTCGCCTGCCGCGGCACGGTCAACCCCTCGAGCCGGGCTCCACCGCGAATCTGGTCCTGGTCGATCCGGACGTCAGATGGACGGTCGACCCTCGGATCACGGCAAGTCGGAGCCGGAACACGCCCTTCGCCGGGCGTGAGCTGCCGGCGAGAGTCATCGCCACGTTCTTGCGGGGCCGTCCGACGGTCCTCGATGGCAAGCCGGCATGACCACATCGTTGGCTGAGATCCCGGACAAGACCGTCCTGGTCGATCCCCATCCCGCGTGGGGTGGGATCGTCGTTGGCATCATCGCGATCGTCATCTTCGTGGTCTTCGCCACGTGGATCGTCGTGCAGCGAATCAAGCACGGCAGGGAAGGTGGAGATGACTGACGCGGCGATCCTCGTCCTGGAGGACGGCCGGACGTTTCGCGGTGCGGCGTACGGCGCACGGGGCGAGACGGTCGGTGAGGCGGTGTTCACGACCGGCATGGCCGGCTATCAGGAGACGCTGACTGACCCGTCGTTCCACCGGCAGGTCGTCGTACAGACCGCACCGCACATCGGCAACACCGGTATCAACGACGAGGACCCCGAGTCCCGGCGTGTGTGGGTGGCCGGGTACGTCGTGCGCGACCCGGCGCGGGTGCCGAGCAGCTGGCGGTCCGCTCGAACCTTGGACAACGAGCTGGAACGCCACGGCATCGTCGGGATCAGCGGAATCGACACCCGGGCGTTGACCCGTCATCTGCGAGAGCGGGGAGCGATGCGGGTCGGGGTGAGCAGCGGCGACACGGATCGGGAGGCATTGCTCGAACGCGTCCTCGCGTCGCCCGGGATGGCGGGTGCGGACCTGGTCGGTGAGGTGACCACGCCTGTGCCGTACGTGGTGAAACCGGTCGGCGACAAGCGGTTCACGATCGCTGCGATGGATCTCGGCATCAAGGCCTCGACACCCAGGTATCTCGCGGAACGAGGCTGCGAGGTCCACGTGATGCCGGCGACTGCCACCGCGGCGGACCTCCTCGCTGTGGATCCGGACGGGGTGTTCTTCTCGAACGGGCCCGGGGACCCGGCGACCGCCGACGGTCCCGTAGCCGCGGCCAGAGGAGTGCTCGGCAAGAAGCCGGTCTTCGGCATCTGCTTCGGCAACCAGGTGCTCGGCCGCGCGCTGGGCTTCGGCACCTACAAGCTGAAGTTCGGTCACCGCGGTGTGAACCAGCCAGTGCAGGAGCTCGCCACGGGAAGGGTCGCGATCACCAGCCACAACCATGGCTTCGCGGTGGATGCGCCGATCGACGCCCCGAGTGACACCGAGTTCGGCCGGGTCGAGGTCAGCCACGTCGACCTCAACGACCGCGTGGTGGAGGGCTTGCGGTGCCTCGACATCCCCGCGTTCTCGGTGCAGTACCACCCCGAAGCCGCGCCGGGCCCGCATGATGCCGTCGATCTGTTCGACGACTTTGCGGCCATGATGCGGGGCGGTGCCTGATGCCACGGCGGGAGGACATCAACAGCGTCCTGGTGATCGGTTCAGGACCGATCGTGATCGGGCAAGCCTGCGAGTTCGACTACTCAGGCACCCAGGCCTGCCGCATCCTCCGCGAGGAGGGACTGCGGGTGAGCCTGATCAACTCAAACCCGGCGACGATCATGACCGACCCGGAGTTCGCCGACGCGACCTACATCGAGCCGATCACTCCGGAGTTCGTCGAGAAGGTCATCGCCCAGGAGAAGCCTGACGCGGTGCTCGCCACGCTCGGTGGCCAGACAGCGCTCAACGTCGCGGTCCAGCTGCACGAACGGGGGATCTTCGAGAAGTACGGCGTCGAGCTGATCGGTGCCTCCATCGCTGCGATCCATGCCGGCGAGGACCGACAGGCCTTCAAGGCGGTCTGTGATCGGATCGGGGCCGATTACGCCCGGAGCACGCTCGTCCGCACGGTCGACGAAGGCGTTGCGGTCGCTGCGGATCTTGGCTACCCACTCGTCCTGCGGCCGTCGTTCACCCTCGGCGGATCCGGGTCCGGCTTCGCCTACGACGAGGAGCAGCTGCGCCGGATGCTGGCCGCAGGTCTGCAGGCGAGCCCGGTGCACGAGGTTCTGGTGGAGGAGAGCGTCCTGGGGTGGAAGGAGTTCGAGCTCGAGGTGATGCGCGACCGCAAGGACAACTGCGTGGTCGTGTGCTCGATCGAGAACTTCGACCCGATGGGCGTCCACACCGGCGACAGCATCACCGTCGCCCCGGCAATGACGCTGACCGATCGCGAGTACCAGCGGATGCGCGACATGGCGTTCGCGGTGATCCGGGAGGTCGGGGTGGAGACCGGCGGCTCGAACATCCAGTTCGCCGTCGACCCCAAGACCGGCCGCCAGGTCGTCATCGAGATGAACCCGCGGGTGTCACGGTCGAGCGCGCTCGCGAGCAAGGCGACCGGCTTCCCGATCGCGAAGATCGCCGCCAAGCTAGCCCTCGGCTACACCCTCGACGAGATCCCCAACGACATCACCGCAGAGACGCCGGCGAGCTTCGAGCCGGCCCTCGACTACGTCGTCGTCAAGATCCCGCGGTTCGCCTTCGAGAAGTTCCCGGGCGCCGACACCACACTCACCACCCATATGAAGAGCGTCGGGGAGGTGATGGCGCTCGGCCGCAGCTTCACGGAAGCACTGCAGAAAGCGGTGCGGTCGCTCGAGGCCAAGGGTGCCGAGCTGGACTTCGCGTCCGAGCCGGGTGACAAGACCGAGTGGCTCAGCCGCGCTGCCCGGCCCCACGACCGACGGCTGCAGGCTGTCGTGCAGGCCATGCGTGCGGGCGCGACGGTTGCCGAGCTGCACGAACAGACGGGGATCGACCCGTGGTTCCTCGACCAGCTGCAGCTCCTGCACGAGATCGCGACCGACCTAGCGGCCGCACCGCAGCTCGACGTCGCGACGCTGCGCGCGACCAAACGTCACGGGTTCTCCGACCAGCAGATCGCCGCCATCCGTGGCGGGATGGGAGAGGACGACGTTCGGCGGCTTCGACATGCACTAGGAGTCCGGCCGGTGTTCAAGACCGTCGACACATGTGCGGCTGAGTTCGAAGCCAAGACGCCGTACCACTACTCGTCCTACGACGAGGAGGACGAGGTCGAGCCCAGCTCGCGACCGAAGGTGATCATTCTCGGCAGCGGTCCCAACCGGATCGGCCAGGGCGTCGAGTTCGACTACTCCTGCGTCCATGCCTGCTATGCCTTGCATGACGCGGGCTTCGACACCGTGATGGTGAATTGCAATCCCGAGACGGTCTCGACCGACTACGACACGTCCGACCGCCTGTACTTCGAGCCGCTGTCGTGCGAGGACGTCCTCGAGGTCGTGGCTGCCGAGCAGCGGAGCGGGGATGTCGCGGGAGTCATCGTCCAACTCGGCGGTCAGACACCGCTCGGTCTCGCGCAGCGGCTGAAGGACGAGGGTGTGCGCATCGTGGGGACGCCGCCGGAGGCAATCCACCTCGCGGAAGAGCGTGGTGCCTTCGGTCAGGTCCTCGCCGAGGCCGGCCTCATCGCGCCGAAGCACGGCACCGCGCGGTCGTACGAGGAGGCCGCCGACATCGCGCACGAGATCGGGTACCCGGTCCTCGTGCGGCCGTCGTACGTCCTCGGTGGCCGCGGGATGGAGATCGTGTACGACGACGAGAACCTCGCCGCGTACATCGAACGCGCGACCGAGGTCAGCCCCGAGCACCCGGTGCTCGTCGACCGGTTCCTCGACGACGCGATCGAGGTCGACGTCGACGCGCTCTACGACGGCACCGAGCTGTTCCTCGCCGGCGTCATGGAACACATCGAGGAGGCGGGTATCCACTCCGGTGACTCCGCTTGCGCGCTCCCGCCGATCACCCTCGGGCGGGCCGACATCGCTCGGATCCGTGCCGCAACCGAAGCGATCGCGATGGGCGTCGGGGTGCGCGGCCTGCTCAACGTCCAGTTCGCCCTCGCCGGCGACGTGCTGCACGTCCTCGAGGCGAACCCCCGTGCCAGCCGCACGGTTCCTTTCGTCGCCAAGGCGACCGCCGTACCGCTCGCCAAGGCCGCGGCGCGGGTGATGCTCGGCGCGAGCATCGCCGAGCTTCGGGACGAGGGCATGCTGCCGAAGGGGGATGGCGCCGCGCTTCCCCTCGACGCGCCGATCTGCGTCAAGGAGGCGGTGCTGCCGTGGAACCGCTTCAGCGGTGTCGACACGGTGCTCGGCCCGGAGATGAAATCGACGGGGGAGGTGATGGGCGTCGACGCCGGCTTCGGCACTGCGTTCGCCAAGTCCCAGGAGGCGGCGTACGGCGCGCTACCGACGAAGGGACGGGTCTTCGTCTCCGTGGCCAACCGGGACAAGCGTCATCTGATCTTTCCGGCGAAGCGACTCGCCGACCTCGGCTTCGAGGTTCTCGCGACGGCCGGCACCGCCGAGGTGTTGCGCCGCAACGGCGTGCCGTCGACCGTCGTCCGCAAGCTCTCCGAAGGCAGAGGGCCGGATGGTGAGCGGACCATCGTCGACCTGATCGACGACGGCCAGGTCGACTTGATCATCAACACGCCGTTCGGAAACTCTGGCCAACGGCTTGACGGCTACGAGATCCGCACGGTCGCGGTCTCGCGGGGGATTCCGTGCCTGACGACAGTTCAGGCACTTGGCGCTGCGGTGCAGGGCATCGAGGCGCTCCGCGGGGGCGAGGTCGGTGTGGCACCGCTGCAGCGACACCATGCACTGATCGTCGCAGCGCGGCAGGAAGGTGAACTCTGATGCCGGTACAGGTGAAGGGCGAGGTGCTCTCCGTCAAGCCGATCGGCGACTACTACTCGATGACGGTGGTGGCGTCGGGGATCGCGGAGATCACCCGGCCGGGACAGTTCATCGCCGTCGCGGTCGGTGGTGATGACGGCGGAATGCTGCTGCGTCGCGCCTTCTCCATCTACTCCGTCCGGGAGACCGGCGTCTATGGCGGAACCGTCGAGTTCATCTTCTCGGTCACCGGCCGAGGTACGGCCTGGCTGTCGCGGCAGCGGCCCTACGACCCGATCGACGTCGTGGGGCCGCTCGGTCGTCCATTCGCTCTGCCGCGCGAGCCGGCGAACTGCGTCCTCGTCGGCGGTGGGTACGGATCGGCGCCGCTGTTCCTGCTCGCCGATGCGCTGCGAACTCGTGGGTGCCGGGTCGACGCGGTGCTCGGGGCGTCGACCGGCGACCGGCTCTTCGGCGCCCTCGACGCGAAGCGGATGGCGGCCAGCGTGGCGTTCACGACCGACGACGGTTCGTACGGCGAGAAGGGACGCGTCACCGATGTCCTTCCTGAGGTCATCGACCGCGTGCACGCCGATGTCGTCTATGCGTGCGGACCTATGGCGATGCTCGAAGGCGTACAGCGAGTGGCCGGTGCCGCGTATGGCGGCGCGGGCATCCCCGCACAGCTGGCCGTGGAGGAGTCGATGGCATGCGGTGTCGGCGTGTGCATGACCTGCGTGCTGCCGGTGATCGGCTCCGACGACAACACGCGGATGGTGCGCTCGTGCGTCGACGGTCCGGTGTTCGCCGGCGATCGGATCCGATGGGATGCGCTCGGGTCGATCCCGGACGACGCGATCGGCTCCGGAGTGGAGGTGCAGAAGAAATGATCGACAACTTCTTGCCCTCCCGCCGGCGGCGGACAGGGCGGCCGAAACTGAGGGTGGGGTGGGTGACGTGAGTGTCACGATCCGGCAGGACATCGGCAAGCCGCGTCATGTGTCCGTGGACATGACGACATCGCTCGGTCCGCTCGTCGTGAACGACCCCGTTTTCACGGCGTCCGGCTGCGCGGCCGCCGGTCAGGAGCTCGCCGCGTTCAACGACCTCACCGCGATCGGTGGGGTCGTGACGAAGTCGATCCAGCTCAGGCCCCGCGCGGGACGAGCGACGCCGCGGATGGCCGAGACCCCGAGCGGGATGCTCAACTCGATCGGCCTGCAAGGACCAGGCATCGACGTGTTCATCAAGCGCGACCTCGCGTGGCTCGAGGAGCACGAGGTGACGGCCGTCGTGTCGATCGCTGGATCGTCGGTCGACGACTACGCGAAGCTCGCCGGCAAGTTGCGCGGCAAGCCGCTGGGGATGATCGAGGTGAACATCTCCTGTCCCAATGTCGAGGACCGCGGCCAGGTGTTCGCGTGCGACCGGAACGCCGCAGCGGCCGTCGTCTCGGCGGTCCGCCGCGCCGCGCCATCCGGCGTACCGGTCTTCGCAAAGCTCTCACCGGATGTCACCAACATCGTTGACATCGCGAAAGCCTGCGTCGATGCCGGTGCCACCGGGCTCTCGCTCATCAACACCACCCTGGGCATGGTGATCGACACCACGACGATGCGGCCGATTCTCGCGGGCGTGACCGGCGGCCTGTCAGGTCCGGCGATCCGGCCGATGGCGCTGCGGTGCGTATGGCAGGTGCACGAAGCGCTGCCGGAGGTCCCGATCTTCGGGATCGGTGGGATCCGCACCGGGCTTGACGCGTTCCAGTTCATCCTGGCCGGTGCGAGCGCGGTGCAGGTCGGCACGGTGATCTTCAACGATCCGGGCGCGCCGAGCCGCATCTCCCGCGAGCTGCGTGAGGTCCTGGCGTCGCGCGGGTTGAACTCGCTCGAGCAGGCGATCGGGATGGGTCACAGAGAACCGGAGACGATCATCCCCGAGGATCCTGAGCCACCCGGCGCTGAGGATCTCGACATCGAGCTCGGCGTCGACGCGGATGAACCGGCACCGGTCGAGACCGTCTACATCGCGCCAGACGTCGACGAGGTCTTCGACATCGCGGCGGAAGACGCGTGAAAACTCAGCGGCGGAAGACGCGTGAAGAACTCAGCGGCGGAAGACGCGTGAATGGGTAGCGCACCGATCGCCGTTGCGCTCGACACCGGAGATCTCGCGAGCGCGGTGAAGTGGGCGGCTGCGGTCTCGCCGGTCGTGTCGACCGTCAAGATAGGTCTCGAGCTCTTCTGTGCCGAAGGCGCTGGTGCAGTCGAGAAGATCAGGGCGAGCACGGACCTCGACGTCTTCCTCGATCTCAAGCTCCATGACATCCCTGCGACGGTGGGCGGCGCCGCGCGATCGGTCGCCGCTCTCGCGCCGACCTATCTCACAGTGCATGCCTCGGGCGGTCCAGCGATGATCTCGGCGGCGGCGGCGGCGCTGCCCGACACCAAGATCACTGCCGTAACGGTCCTCACCTCGTTGTCGGAACCGGACCTCGATCGAATCGGGATCGTCGGACCGCCGGCGGTGGCCGTCGTACGGCTCGCGACGCTTGCCGTCGAGGCCGGCGCTCGCGCCCTGGTCTGCTCACCACAGGAGGTGGCCATGGTGCGGGCAGCGGTGGGGCCGACGATCACGTTGATCACGCCTGGCGTGCGACCGGCGGATGCGGCGCTCGACGATCAGGCGCGCGTCGCGACTCCGGGACAGGCGATGGCCGACGGCGCGGATCTGCTCGTCATCGGCCGCCCGATCACAGGGGCTCATGATCCGCATGTTGCGGCTGCGGCAATCGCGCAGTCGATCTTCGAAAGAACCGGTTGATTCGTCCCGAATAAGTTGCCTACGTCGGCGCGCCCTCGCTAGGTTCGCTGCTTCAGCCAAATCCCAAACCGAGGTGAGCGTTCGGTGGCTTTACCGCCGTTGACTCCGGACGAGCGTGCTGCGGCGCTGCAGAAGGCCGCTGCCGCCCGGAAGGCACGCGCCGCGCTGCGCGAACGCCTGAAGCACGGCGCCGCTTCACTCGACGACGTGTTCACGGCGGGGGAGTCCGACGAGGCGGTCGGAAAGATGCGAGTCAGTGCCGTTCTGGAGTCGATGCCCGGCGTCGGCAAGGTCCGTGCCCAGCGGATCATGGAGAAGATCGGCATCTCGACCAGCCGTCGGGTCCGCGGGCTCGGGACACATCAACGGTCTGCCCTTCAGCGCGAGTTCGCGGCGGGAACCCCAGCGCCCGATGCATGACGACTAATCGCCTGACGGTGCTCTCCGGACCGGCAGGTGTCGGGAAGAGCACGGTCGTCGCTTACCTGCGCGAGCACGAGCCGCGGATCTGGCACTCCGTCAGTGTGACCACGCGAGCGATGCGCCCCGGTGAGGTCGAGGGCGGCAGTTATCACTTCGTCGACCGCGACCAGTTCGAGGCGATGATCGCGGCCGGCGCATTCCTGGAATACGCGGAGTACGCCGGCAACCTGTACGGCACCCCGCGCCAGCCGGTGGAGGAGCACCTGGCCGCCGGCGACCTGGTGCTCCTCGAGATCGAAATCCAGGGCGCCCGGCAGGTGCGGCAGCTCATGCCGGACGCTCGCCTGGTCTTCCTCGCCCCTCCCACCTGGGAGGAGCTCGAACGGCGGCTACGGGGTCGAGGCACCGAGCCGCCCGACGTGATCGCTCGCCGGCTGGATCAGGCCCGGATCGAGCTGGCGGCAGAGGCGGAGTTCGATGCCGTCATCCTGTCCAGCTCGGTGGCGGAAGCGGCCCGCCAGCTGGTTGCGCTCATGGCGCCGTGACGTTTCTGAACACATCTTGCGCCGCTTCAGGGTGATTCCTGGCGCGATGTCCGATATCGAGGCGGATGGTGGTCGTGATGTGTTCAGAACCTTCGCCCGCCGTGCGCTGGTAGGATCGAAGGCTCCCGAATTCGTTCGTTCTCCGCCCCTGGAATGAGGCATGTGTGGCCGGCACCGCCGCTCGACCCGAAGGCATCACCAACCCGCCGATCGATGAGCTGCTCGGCAAGGTCGAAAGCAAGTACGCGCTGGTGATCTACGCCGCCAAGCGCGCACGGCAGATCAATGCCTACTACTCCCAGCTCGGCGAAGGTCTGCTGGAGTACGTCGGTCCGCTCGTCCCAGCACACGTGCAGGAGAAGCCGCTGTCGGTGGCGCTGCGCGAGGCCAACCAGGACCTGCTGACCTTCGAGCAGGTCGAGGTCTAGCACCTCGCCATGGCCGCCACCGGAACGCGGCCGCGCGTCGTGCTCGGCGTGTGCGGGGGGATTGCCGCATACAAGGCATGCGAGCTGCTGCGACGCTTCACGGAGTCCGGGCATGACGTCCGTGTCCTGCCGACCCAGTCGGCGCTGAAGTTCGTCGGCGAGACCACGTGGG
Organism: Frankiaceae bacterium; assembly: GCA_019239875.1. Taxonomy (GTDB): domain Bacteria; phylum Actinomycetota; class Actinomycetes; order JAFAQI01; family JAFAQI01; genus JAFAZI01. Next base: position 11,625 of record JAFAZI010000016.1, on the reverse strand, counting down.
CCGCGCTGTCGGGGAACCCGGTCGTCACAGATGTGTTCACCGACGCCCACGACGTTCCGCACGTCGCGATCGGACGGCAGGCGGACCTGGTCGTCGTGGCTCCGGCCACCGCCGACTTCCTTGCGCGCATGGTCATCGGCCGGTCCGATGACCTGCTGACCGCCACTCTCCTGACCGCGCGCTGTCCGGTCGTGATCGCGCCGGCGATGCACACCGAGATGTGGGAGCACGCAGCAACGCAGGCGAACGTCGCCACGCTTCGGGAGCGGGGGGTCATCGTGCTGACCCCAGCGATCGGGCGCTTGACCGGTGCTGACACCGGAATCGGCCGACTGCCCGAACCTGGCGAGATCTTCGCGGTCGCACAGACCGTGCTGGCTCGCGGCGGGGCGGCCACGCTCGACCTGGCCGGGCGGCACGTCGTCGTGTCGGCCGGCGGCACCCGTGAGCCGCTCGATCCCGTTCGGTTCCTCGGCAACCGGTCGAGCGGCCGGCAAGGTTTCGCACTCGCGCGGGCCGCACTCGCGCGCGGTGCCGAGGTGACGCTCGTCGCCGCCAACGCCGCGTTGCCTGACCCGGCGGGCGCCAAGGTCGTCCGGGTCGGCACCGCCGAAGAGATGCGTACCGCGGTCCTCGAAGTCGCCCCGAGCGCCGATGCGATCGTGATGGCCGCTGCGGTCGCGGACTTCCGCCCGATGACCCGCGCGGCCTCCAAGCTGAAGAAGGGCGACGCCGACCCGGCGCCGATCGCGTTGACCCGCAATGCCGACATCCTGGCTGAGATCTCCACGAACCGTGGCCGTGGCGGGCAGGTCATCGTCGGTTTCGCCGCGGAGACCGACGACGTGATCGCCAACGGCAGGAAGAAGCTCGCCGCGAAGGGCTGCGACCTGATGGTGATCAACGAGGTGGGCGAGCACCGCGCGTTCGACACCGAGGAGAACGCCGCCACCATCCTCGGCGCGGACGGCACCTCGGTAGTCGTACCCCAGGTCGCCAAGGAGTCGCTCGCCCACGCCATCTGGGACCTCGTCGTCGCGCGGCTCGCGCCCTGATGCATCTGCTCGGTCCGGAGCCGGTGCAAGCGGCACGGGTGCTGCCGCTCGACCTCGGCGAAGGGCTGGTTCTGCGAGCGACCACCACCGGCGACGCGCGCGACGCGTTTGCCGTCGTCGAGGCCGAGCGGGAGCGGCTGCGGGAGTGGTTGCCGTGGGTCGACGGCACGACCAGCCTCGCCGTCGAACGAGACTTCCTGGTCAGTGTCGAGCAGGTGAACGCGGCCGGCGTCGGGCTGCACGCGACGATCCGCCAAGACGGGGAGTTTTGCGGCTTCGCCGGGCTGCGGATCGATCTGATGCACCGCAGTGCGGAGATCGGCTACTGGCTGTCGGAGCGCGCCGTCGGTCGCGGCATCATGACCCGGTCGGTCGCCGCGCTCTTCGACGCGGGCTTCATCCGACTCGGGCTGCACCGGATGGAGCTGCTCGCAGCGGTTGGCAACACCCGCAGCCGCGCGATCGCCGAGCGGCTCGGGATGAGCTTCGAGGGGGTGCGGCGGGAGGCCGAAGAGCTTGCCTCCGGGTTCGTCGATCTCGCGATGTACGCCGTACTGGTCCAGGACTGGCCAGGGGCCGAGGCGGCAATCGCCCGCGTCGGATAAGCGGACCTGTTGGTCTCCGAAAGCCGGCGACTAGACTCGCCTGGTCTGCCGACGCAGGTCTGCGTACGGCCACCAGCAACAAGGAGAGCCTGTGTCGCGGCGTCTGTTCACCTCGGAGTCGGTGACCGAGGGTCATCCCGACAAGATCGCTGACCAGATCAGCGACGCCATCCTCGACGCGATGATCAAGGACGACCCGACGAGCCGGGTGGCGGTCGAGACGCTGATCACGACTGGGCAGGTGCACATCGCGGGCGAGGTCACGACGTCCACGTGGGTCGACGTGCCCGACCTCGTACGTCGCACGATCCTGGACATCGGGTATGACTCCTCGCGCAAGGGCTTCGACGGTGAGTCATGCGGCGTCAGTGTGTCGATCGGCAGCCAGTCGCCCGACATCGCGCAGGGGGTGGACGACGCCTACGAGCATCGCGTCGGAAAGGACACCCCCGACGTGCTGGACCGGCAGGGCGCCGGCGACCAGGGCTTGATGTTCGGGTACGCCTGCCACGACACCCCCGAGCTGATGCCCCTGCCGATCGCACTCGCGCACCGGCTGGCTCGCCGCCTGTCCGCGGTCCGCAAGAGCGGCACGGTCCCGTATCTGCGGCCCGACGGCAAGACGCAGGTCACCATCGAGTACGACGGACACAAGGCCGTCCGGCTGGACACCGTCGTCGTCTCGAGCCAGCACGCGGCAGACATCGACATCGAGACGCTGCTCGCCCCGGACGTCCGTGAGCACGTCGTCGAGCCCGAGCTGACCGACCTGGGCATCGACGTCTCCGACTACCGGTTGCTCGTGAACCCGACCGGACGCTTCGAGATCGGCGGCCCGATGGGTGACGCCGGCCTGACCGGTCGCAAGATCATCGTCGACACCTATGGCGGCATGGCCCGGCACGGCGGCGGCGCATTCAGCGGCAAGGACCCGTCCAAGGTGGACCGTTCTGCCGCCTACGCCATGCGCTGGGTGGCGAAGAACGTCGTCGCGGCCGGGCTGGCCGAGCGCTGCGAGGTGCAGGTGGCATATGCGATCGGAAAGGCTCGTCCGGTCGGCACGTTCGTCGACACGTTCGGCACCGGCGCGGTCGCCGACCAGCGGATCCAGGACGCCATCCTCGAGGTCTTCGACCTCCGTCCGGCGGCGATCATCCGCGACCTCGACCTGCTCCGCCCGATCTACTCGCAGACCGCTGCCTACGGGCATTTCGGCCGCCCGGAGATGGACTTCACGTGGGAGTCGACGACCCGGGTCGAGGCGTTGAAGGCGGCTGCGGGCGCGTAAGCAGCGGCCGGGGCGCGCGTTTCGTAGTACCGGCTGTGGGTGGCAGCGCGCCCGGCGTGGTTGGTGACTGCTAGACAGCAGACGTGGCGAGGGCGGTGCGGGCACGGCCGGCTCGCGAGCCTGCGGCCGAACGTCCGGTCGCCCGGCTCGCGATCGACGTCTCGCTGCCCCACCTCGACCGATCGTTCGACTATCTGGTCACCGAAGCCCAGTCCGAGGCGGCCGTGGCCGGAGTCAGATGTCGGGTCCGCTTCGCGGGACAGCTGGTCGACGCGATCGTCCTCGACCGCGTCGACGCGTCGGAACACGAGGGGCGGCTGTCTTTCGTCGAGCGCGTTCTCGGCTCCGAACCGGTCCTCACCCCGGAGATCGCCGCGCTCGCTCGCGAGGTCGCCGGCCGCTGGGCCGGGTCGTTGGCCGACGTCGTGCGGCTGGCGGTCCCGCCACGGCATGCCGCCGCCGAGAAACTGGTCCGTCGTCCGCCGCAAGATCCGCCGCCGCCACCCGACCTCGACGCCCTGGATCGGTACGACGGCGGTGCCGCCGTCCTGTCAGAGCTCGCGACGGGCACGCCCCGGCGGAGCTGGACGATGCTGCCAGGGCCGTGGCCGGACGAGCTCGCGACCGCGGTGCGCGCCGCAGCCGCCGCGGGCCGGGGCGTTGTGACGGTCGTGCCGGATGCTCGAGACGTCGCACGGCTTGACGCGGCATTCAACACGGCGCTCGGCCCCGGTCGCCACGTCGCACTCACAGCGGACCTTGGGCCGGCGGAGCGATACCGCCGGTTCCTGGCCGTGAGCCGTGGCGAAGTGCGCGTCGTCGTCGGTACCCGCGCGGCGATCTGGGCGCCGGTGCACGACCTCGGCCTCCTCGTCGTGTGGGACGACGGCGACGACCTTCTGGCCGAACCTCGAGCGCCGTACCCGAACGTCCGTGACATCGCGATCCTCCGTGCGCATCGCGCGAACGCCGGCCTGCTGCTCGCCGGCCACGCCATGACCGCGGAGGTCGCCCAGCTCGTCGAGTCGCAGTGGGCGGGGACGCTCGAGCCGTCGCAGGCGGCAAGGCGCCGTGACCTGCCGCAGGTGCGCGCGACCGGCGACGACGACGCCTTGGCCGACGACGCAGCCGCACGAGCCGCCCGGCTGCCGACCCTTGCGTGGCGGGCAGCGCGGGAGGGGCTCGAGGCCGGCCCGGTGTTGATCCAGGTACCACGCCGCGGGTACCAGCCCGGTCTGGCCTGCGCGGCCTGCCGCAACCCGGCGCACTGCCGACACTGTGGTGGGCCGCTGGCCCGGCCGGCCGCCGACCGCCCTCCGGTGTGCCGGTGGTGCGGCGTCGTCGCCACCGATTGGCGTTGTGCGACCTGTGGCAAACCCGATCTGCGGGCCGTGATCGTCGGCGTTCGGCGCACCGCGGAGGAGTTCGGCCGTGCGTTCGCGGGGGTCCCGGTCCGTACCTCCGGCGGGGGCGCCGTCCTCGATCAGGTCGACGACCGGCCGGCGCTCGTGCTGTCGACGCCCGGCGCCGAGCCCGTTGCCACCGGTGGCTACGCCGCGGCGGTCCTGCTCGACGGCTGGATGTTGTTGTCCCGCCCCGACCTCCGCGCCGGCGAGGAGGCATTGCGCCGCTGGCTGGCCGCGGCCGCGCTCGTGCGCGGTGGCGGCAAGGTCGTGGTGGTCGCCCCCGGCGAGCTGCGCCCGGTGCAGGCGCTGCTTCGATGGCAGCCGCGATGGCACGCGGAACGCGAGCTCGACGAGCGTCGTACTTTGCATCTGCCGCCAGCTGGTCGGATGGCTGCGCTCACCGGTTCGCGGCGCGCGGTCGATGACCTGATCGCTGCACTGGACCTGCCGCCCGGCGCGGAGGTGCTCGGTCCGGTTCCGGCGCTCGCACGGCCAGCCGGCGCCGAGGACGGCGAGGCGTCGGAGCGAATGCTGATCCGCGTACCGCGATCGCAGGGAGCCGAGCTGGCGATCGCCGTCAAGATCGCGCTGGCCGGACGCAGCGCCAGGAAGGCGCCGGGCGCCGTTCGGGTCGAGCTCGATCCGGCCGTGCTCGGCTAGGCGCACCTACGATGGACGGACGGGTTGGCGGCGAGCCGCCGGCCCGTTTGCTGACAGGTAAGGAGGTGCGACGTGACGGTTCAACAGATTCGGCTGTTCGGTGACCCGGTGCTGACGACGCCCGCCGAGCCGGTCACGACCTTCGACAAGGAGCTTCGAGTCCTCGTCAAGGATCTCGCCGAGACGATGCTCGACGCGCCAGGCGTTGGCCTCGCCGCGCCGCAGATCGGGGTCAGCCTCCGGGTCTTCACGTATGACGTCGGTGAGGAAGCCGGTCATCTCATCAACCCGGTGATCAGCGTGGTGGGCGAGGAAGATCAGGAGGACGACGAAGGCTGCCTGTCGTTTCCGGGGCTGGCCTTCCCGACCAAGCGTCACCTGCAGGTCATCGCAACCGGCATGAACATGCACGGCGAGCCGGTGACCGTCGAAGGCAGCGAGCTGCTCGCTCGGTGCATCCAGCACGAGACCGACCATCTCGACGGCATCCTGTTCATCGATCGGCTGGACCGCAAGCAGCGCAAGGCGGCGATGAAGGCGATCCGCGAAGCGGAGTGGTCGGGCCTGACCCCGCCCACGGTGAAAGCCTCCCCGCATGTCATGGGTGGCGTCGCGCGCTGATGCGCCTGGTCTTCGCAGGTACGCCGAGCGTCGCCCTTCCTTCGCTTGATGCGCTGCTCGCCAGCGCGCGGCACGAGGTGGTTGCCGTCGTCACCCGGCCGGACGCCCCGGCCGGCCGAGGCCGTCATCTCACGGCGAGTCCGGTCAAGGAACGTGCGTTAGCGGCCGGGCTCGAGGTGCTGACACCGCGGCGCCCCTCCGAGCCGGACTTCCTCGCGCGGCTGGCCGAGATCGACCCCGACTGCTGTCCCGTCGTTGCATACGGCGGGCTCGTGCCGCCGGCTGCCCTTGCGATCCCGACCGTGGGGTGGGTCAACCTGCACTTCTCGATCCTTCCGGCATGGCGGGGCGCGGCGCCGGTGCAGCATGCGATCCGAGCTGGTGACGAGATCACCGGTGCTTCGACGTTCCTGCTCGAGGAGGGACTGGACACCGGTCCGGTCTTCGGGGTGATGACCACCGTGATCGGTCCGAGCGACACGGCGGGGGACGTTCTCGGGCGACTCGCTGTCGACGGCGCCACGCTGCTCGTCGCTACCCTCGATGGCATCGAGGACGGAACCATCAGTCCGGTGCCGCAGCCGGCCGAGGGCGTCTCACTGGCACCGAAGGTGACCGCCGAGGACGCTCACGTCGACTGGTCGAGGTCGGCCATCGTGGTCGATCGGCTGGTGCGGTCGTGTACGCCGGTCCCCGGTGCATGGACCCGGCTGCGCGGCAAGCGCGTCGGACTCGGCCCCCTGCTCCCGCTTGCCGAGGACCTCGGCCTCGCCGCTGGTGAGATCAGCACTCGCAACGATGAGGTCGTGGTCGGTACCCGTACCGGCGCCGTACGGCTCGGTCAGGTGAAGCCCGAGGGCAAGCCCGCGATGCCGGCGGTCGACTGGGTCCGCGGGCAGCGGCTCGTGGCCGGCGAGCGATTCGAGTGACCACATCGCCGGACGGGTCGAAGGATCCGGCACGGCGTGCCGCCGCCGATGTGCTCCTCGCGGTCGACACAGAAGGCGCGTACGGCAACCTGTTGCTGCCCCGAGTGCTTCGCGAATGCGGACTGACCGGAACGGACGCGGCGTTCGCGACCGAGCTCTGTTACGGAGCTCTGCGCCGTAGCGGCGTGCTGGACGCGGTCATCGGCGACGGTGCCCGGCGGCCGGCGGAGACGCTGGATCCGCCCGTCCGCGCCGCCCTTCGACTCGGCGCCTATCAGCTGCTCCACACCCGCGTGCCGCCGCACGCCGCGGTCTCCGCGACCGTCGACGTCTCCCGCGAGATCGCCGGCCACAAGACCGCCGGCCTCGTCAACGCGGTACTACGCCGAGTCGGCGACCGCGACTGGGCGGGGTGGGTCGAGCGGCTGGCCCCAGCCGACGACCCGCTTGGCCGGCTCGCGTTCGACTGTGGTTATCCGGAATGGATCGCGGGCGCGCTGCTCGAGGCGCTGGACGGCGACCTCGCTGAGCTGGCGGCCTTGCTCCGTGAGGAACGACCGGTCACGCATCTCGTGGCTCGCCCTGGGTTGATCGCGCGAGATGAGCTGCTGGCCGAGTGCGGACCAGGTGCCAGTGCTGGGAGGTTCTCGCCGTACGCGGTCGAGCTGGCCGGGGGAGACCCGGCCGACCTGGCGTCCGTGCGCGACGGCCGAGCCGCGGTCCAGGACGAGGGCAGCCAACTCGTCGCGCTGGCACTCGCCGCCGCGGAGCTCGCCGGGCGGGACCAGAACTGGCTCGACACGTGTGCCGGACCAGGGGGAAAGGCAGCCCTGCTGGCCGGTCTGCGTCCAGCCGGAGCGCGGCTCGTCGCCGGCGAGCCGCAACCACACCGCGCTCGGCTCGTGGCGGGCGCCGTCGAGCGGTACGCCGATGTCCACGTCGTGATCGCCGACGGGACCGTTCCCCCGTGGCGGGGCGGCGGCTACGACCGGGTGCTCGTCGATGCGCCGTGCACCGGGCTGGGTGCACTGCGACGCCGGCCGGAGGCGCGGTGGCGACGCCAACCCGGCGATGTCGAGGAGCTGCACCTGCTGCAGTGCGCGCTGCTCGCCGGTGCCATCGACTCGCTGCGACCCGGCGGGGTGGTCGCATACGCGACCTGCTCGCCGCACCGGCGCGAGACCGTCGACGTCGTCGAGTCGGTGGTCGGCGGGCGGAGGGACTGCGAGGTGATGGACGGCAGCCGCGCGTTGCCGGGCCTACCGCAGCCGGGCCGGACGCCGTACATTCAGATGTGGCCGCAGCGACATGGGACGGATGCGATGTTTGTCGCTCTTGTCCGTCGGACGGATCACCCGAAGAGACTGATGACAGACAGTGAGAAGTCCTAAACTCTGGGTGCACGCGTTGAGACCCAACGCGGCGTTTGTGGCACCAGGGGCGGACCGATGCAGATAGCACCGAGCATCCTGTCCGCCGACTTTGCCCGGCTTTCCGAGGAGATCGCGGCTGTCGCCGACGATGCCGACTGGGTCCACGTCGACGTGATGGACAACCATTTCGTCCCGAACCTGACGCTGGGGCTGCCAGTCGTCGAGGCGCTGCTCAAGCACACATCGCTGCCGATGGACTGCCATCTGATGATCGACGATCCGGATCGGTGGGCGCCGGGGTACGCGGAGGCCGGCGCGAGAAGCGTGACCTTCCATGCCGAGGCGGCACGTGCACCGGTCCGGCTGGCCCGCGCCCTGCGCTCCGCCGGTGCCCGCGCCGGGCTCGGCCTGAAGCCCGCAACGCCAGTCGAGGCCTATGCGGACCTGCTGCCCGAGATCGACATGGTGCTGATCATGTCGGTCGAGCCTGGCTTCGGCGGCCAGTCGTTCCTGGACATCGTGCTGCCCAAGGTTCGTCGCGCGCGTGAGCTGGTGCGCGAGGGGGAGCACTCGGTGTGGATCCAGATGGACGGCGGGGTCGACGAGGAGACCATCCTGCGTTGTGCCGAGGCGGGAGCCGACGTCTTCGTGGCCGGTTCGTCGGTCTACAACACCGATGACCCCGCCGACGCGGTACGGCGGCTCCGGGCCCGGGCGACGGAGGCGGCGAACGGGTGCTGGTGGCGACCGACATGAGCACTGTCCTCGTCGTCGACGACGACCGCGACGTTGCGACCTTCATCGAGGCGAACCTGCGGATCGAGGGCTTCGACGTCCTCGTCGCCCACGATGGCGCCGAAGCGCTGGAGCTGATCAACTCCTCGTTGCCCGACCTCGCGTTGGTCGACGTGATGATGCCCAAGATCGACGGCATCGAGGTGGTGCGGCGGCTCCGGTCAACGGCCGCAACGGCGAGCCTTCCGGTGATCATGCTGACGGCGAAGAGCCTGCCGTCGGACAAGGTCGTCGGTCTCACGGCAGGCGCCGACGACTACATGGTCAAGCCGTTCGACACTCTCGAGCTCGTCGCGCGGGTTCGATCTACGTTGCGGCGCAACGCCGACATGCGCGCGGTCTCGCCGCTGACCGGTCTTCCGGGCAACCATCGGATCAACGAGGAGATCGAGTTCCGTACGGCGTCCGGGGCGAACTTTGCCGTGTGTCACGTCGACCTCGACAACTTCAAGGCGTTCAACGACCGATATGGCTGGCTGCGCGGCGACGACGTGATCGAGTTGCTTGCCTCCACCTTGAAGTTCGCGGGGGCTGAAGCCGGCACGCCGCCGCCGTTCATCGGCCATGTCGGCGGCGACGACTTCGTGGTCATCTGCACCCCCGAGCAGGTCGAGGCGTTCTGCAACAGCGCGGTCGAGCGCTTTGACGCCGGCGTCGTCGCGTTGCACGAGCAGGACGACGTCGACCGCGGATTTCTCTCGGTCGTGGATCGGCAAGGCCATGAGCGTCACTACCCGCTCACCTCGGTGTCGATCGGCGTCGCAACCACCGAACGGCGTCGCTACACCGATCACCGCGACGTGGTCGCCGTCGCGAGCGAGATGAAGACGGTCGCGAAGGCACGAGCGGGCTCAGCCGTCGCGATCGACCGTCGTACCGACGACTGACCCGTTTATCGACCAACCGTCTCGAATCGTTGGTTTCGGGGGCTTGAAAGCAACGATTCGAGACGGTTGGGCGACAAGTCGCGGGCGGGGGCGGAAGGTTGCCGGGTTCCGTGTGGCCTTGTAACGGAATTCGTCGTACCATGCTCGGGAACGCCCCGCGCGCTCCGGGATCGGTGTAATTCCGAACCGGCGGTGACGGGCCGGTCGCCCCGGCGCCCGGCCTGAAGTCCGCGACCCGGCCGAAGCCATCGGCCGGTGGACCTGGTGAGACTCCAGGACCGACGGTGAAAGTCCGGATGAGAGGCAGCGCGCGAGCGGAACGCGTGACGCGTCGGCCGGTCGGCCTGTCGTCGAGCGCGGCACCGTTCGCGTCTTTCTCTCTGCCATCTCGTGGCTCGCACGACCGGCGTTCCCGGCGAGCGAGGTGGTGACGACGATGGCGACAGATGCCGAACTGGCGGCGATGCGGCGCGCCATCGAGATCTCCTCGGCCGTGCGCGGAACCACGAATCCGAACCCGACGGTCGGAGCCGTCATCATCAGCCGCGCCGGTGCTGTGGTCGGCGAGGGCGTCACCCAGCCGATCGGCGGCAACCATGCCGAGATCGAGGCGCTGCGCGTCGCCGGCGATGCCGCGACCGACGCCACCCTCGTCGTGACCCTCGAGCCCTGCCGGCACTCCGGGCGAACCCGCCGGTGCACCGATGCGATCCTCGCGGCAGGCGTCTCGCGTGTCGTCTATGCGCTCGACGACCCCCACGACATCGCGGCTGGGGGAGCGGTCGACCTGGCGCGCGCGGGGGTCGACGTCGAGGCGGGGGTCCTCGCCACGGAGGCAGAGCTCGTGCTCGGGCCGTGGACCAGTGCCATGGCGCGTCGCCGACCGCACGTCACCTGGAAGTACGCCGCGACACTTGACGGCCGGGTCGCCGCCGCCGACGGGTCCAGCCGCTGGATCACCGGGCCGGCGGCCCGTCGGGACGTGCACCGCGAACGGTTCTACGCGGATGCCGTGATCGCCGGCATCGGCACCGTCCTCGCTGACGACCCGCAGCTGACCGTTCGGCACTGGGCAGCGAGCCGGCAGCCGTTGCGGGTGGTCATCGACAGCGACGCGCGGACCCCGGTGGAAGCGCAAGTGGTCGATCCGGCCGCTCCCACGCTGATTGTGGTGGCGGAGGACGCGCCGGCGGCACGGGTGGCCGCGCTTGGCGCCGCCGGTGCTGAGGTCGTCGGGGTCCCGCGCGCGGCCGGCGGCGTCGACCTCGCCGCCGCCCTGGCAACCCTGTGGGAGCGCGAGGTCGCCCTCGGATTCCTCGAAGGTGGCCCGACCCTGGCCGCCGCGTTCCTCCGGGCCGAGCTGATCGATCGCGTCGTCGGGTACCACGCGCCGGTGCTGCTCGGCGCCGGCGCCGCCGTGCTGGGTGACGTCGGGATAGCGACGCTTGACGACGCTGGCCGGTTCCGGTTCGACGACGTCACCCAGATTGGTGACGACCTGCGTGTCGTCGCCCGAATCACACCAGGGAGCCAGTGATGTTCACGGGGATCGTTGAGGACCTCGGCCGAGTCGTGTCGGTTGAGGAGCTCACCGACGCAGCACGCCTGACGTTCCAGGGCTCGCGGCTCGCCGACGTCCAGCCGGGTGACTCGGTCGCGGTCAACGGCGTGTGCCTCACCGCGGCTGCTGTCACCGACTCCGGCTTCACCGCCGACGTGATGCGCGAGACGTTGGAGCGATCCTCACTCGGCGGGCTGTCCAGCGGCGATCCGGTCAACCTAGAACGGGCCGTGACCCCGACCACCCGGCTGGGCGGCCACATCGTGCAAGGCCATGTCGACGGGGTCGGGACGATCGCGGCGCGGCGGCCCTCCGAGCACTGGGAGGAGGTCGACGTCGACCTGCCACCCGAGCTCTCCCGGTACGTCGTGATGAAGGGATCGATCACCATCGATGGGGTGAGTCTGACCGTGGCGGCCCTCGACGACGCCAAGGTGACGGTCAG
>JAFAZI010000006.1 GCA_019239875.1 Frankiaceae bacterium | reverse complement strand
CGTGAACGCCGTCCTGGCTCCCGGCGAGGGCGTGCTGATCCCCGAGGCGGTGCGTGGGCTGGGCGGCGCGCCGGGCGTCTACGCGCTGAACTCCCGGTTCCGCCGCAACCTGTCCACCCGGTTCTACGCCGACGGCGGCGTGAACCCTGACGGGACCCCGATCCTCCCCGGCCTGCCGCCAGGGCCGGAGTCCGAGCTGGACGTCCTGAAGCAGATTCGGGACCTGCTCGCGGGCAAGGGCGGGACCTCCGCGCCGCTGAACGCGACGGCGACGAACACCGCCTCCATGTCCACGGCGGTCAGCAACGCCGCCGACGCCGGGCAGGAGATCGGCCCGTTCGGGACCCCGCTCAAGAAGAAGAACCGCGCCTATGACGCCGCCAAGGGCGCGCTGGAGGCCCTGGGGTTCGACGCGGAGACCATCATCGGCTCCGACCCCACGACGTACAAGCCTCAGACTTCGTTCGCCTCCGGCGCTCCTGGGGCGGCGGGCGGCACCGCTCTGCCCGGCGCGGGCGTGGACTTCGCCGCCATCGCCGCCTCGCTGAGCAAGTTCGCGCTGAGCGGCAACCTCGCCGACGTCGCGGGCCTCGGGCTGAACGCGAACTCCCCCGTCATCACCGCGATCACGTCGGCTCGGAACAAGAAGAAGGGCGGGCTGGACGACCAGGCGATCAGCGACCTGGTGACCCAGGTCGTCACGGGCGGCTACACGGGCGTCCTGGATGAGCAGAACTCCTCGCTGATCAAGTCGCTTCAGAGCTTCCGCGACTCCTCGATGAAGAAGGGCGCTATCCCCGGCACCGCGCCCGGTACGCCGGTCGGCGGCGTGGCGATGGGCACCGACCAGGGCAGCATCGCTCGCGCGATCTACGCCGCCGTGACCAGCCAGGGCTATTCCCCGGCGGTCGGCCAGGCGGCGGTCCAGGCGGCGCTGCTGGAGTCGGGCCTGTCCACCTCGGCGATGAACGCCGGGCATAACAGCCTGTTCCAGACCTCGGCGGACAAGGGCGTCGGCTCCGATCCGGCTTCCCAGATTCAGTGGCTCCTCGGTGAGATGGCGCGCCAGGGTGGCCCGGCGGCGGCGAACGCCGACCCGCTGAACTTCTTCGCCGACCGGATCGAGCGCGGCGGCTACCCAGGGTCGAACTACAACCAGTTCGCCGCCCAGGCCCAGGCGCTCCTCGGCTCCGGCCAGATTCCGACCGCCACGACCTACCCGCTGGCCACGCCCGGCGGGACCACGGTCACCGGCCAGCAGGGTCTCCAGCCCGCCGCCCAGAACCTCCTCCAGGTCATCGAGTCCACGTTCCCCCAGATCAAGAACATTGGCGGGGTCCGGCCCGACTCGCTGCCGTACCACCCGAGCGGGCGGGCGCTCGACATTATGATCCCCGGCGCGGCTGGTGGGAATGACCCGACGCCGCCGGACGCGAAGGTCCTCGGCGACCAGATTTACTCGTTCCTGATGGCGAACGCGAGCCAGCTCGGGATCGACACCAGCGGCACGCTCTGGCAGCAGAAGGACCACTACAACCACATTCACGCCCAGCTCCTCGATGGCGTCCAACAGTTCACGAACGCGGGCCTGGCCTCGCCTGGGATGACCGGCGGGCTGGGCGGCAGCTCGGCCCAGTACGGCGGCGCAACGCCGGTCTACGTCGTGAACATGGGCGGCGGCGGTCTCAGCCCGCTGGCCAAGCCACTCCTGGACGGGCTGGCCTCCGGCGGCTCCGAGGCTGCCCAGAACGTGATCGGCGATCTGGGCGGCGCGATGACGGGCGCGTTCACCACGCCCGACGGCCAGCGTCGTCCTGACGCCACGCTCGGCGACCTGGTGGGCGAGCAGAACCCGATGGCGCTCGCCGCCGCGCTCGGGTTCCACGTCGAGGACTTCACGCGGGAGGGCGGCATCGGCGCGCCCAACATTCAGCAGGCGGGCGGGTTCGACGCCACCGGGCGGCTGTTCTCCGACACCGCCGGGCTGATGGATCGCACCATGACCAGCCTCAACGCCCAGCTGATGGCGATGCGCGATCAGATCGTGGACGTCATCACCCAGATGTCCGACAAGCTGAACAAGGAGGCGCTGGAGCCGACGCTGAAGGCGGGCGTCCAGAACGCCCTGGAGGGCCTGAAGGACAGCGTTACCCAGTCGATCGGTCAGGGCCTTGGCACCGCCGCCGCGCCGCCGATCGCCGACGCGGTGAGCAGCGCGGTGGCCCAGCTGCCGGTGAACTCCTCGGGCGCGGCGTCCACGGGCGGCACGCTTGGCAGCCAGATGGCGGCTCCGGCGAGCACCATCGCGGGCGGGCTGTTCGCCTCCGGCGGCGCGATCTGGGGCGGCATCCCCGGTAAGGACAGCGTTCCGATCCTGGCCCAGCAGGGCGAGTTTGTCCTGGACAAGGGCGACGTGAGCCGCATGGGCGGGATCAGCGGCGTGGAGCACTTCCGGCGCGCCCTGGAGAAGCGCGGCGGCATCCGCCACATGGCCACGGGCGGCGGCGTGAACGTGAACGACGTCGTGGGCGCGGAGTTCTTCGGGGTCTCCGAGGTCCCGATCATCGGCACGATCGTCAACCTGCTGATCCGCGTGCTGCTGAAGATGATCGGCGTGGACATCGAGGCCCGCGACACGATGGTGGAAATGTCGGACGACTTCCGATCGTTCCGAGGTGACGCCTTTAAGGCGTTCGACGCCCAGGGCCGACTGCTGAACGACACGTCCGGCCTGATCGAGCGCTCCTCCACCAGTACCGAGACCGCCGCCGCCGAGCGCATTCGCATCCTGAAGATCGTCATCCAGGCGATCATCAAGTATCTGATCGAGAAGGTCATCGTCCCGATCGCCAAGGCGGTGGCAAACTCCCTGATCCAGGCGGGCGCGAGCGCTGCTGGCGCGTCGATCGCGGGCGCGGGCGGTGGCCCGGCTGGCGGCATCGTGTCCTCGGTCATCAGCTCCGCCGGTTCGGCAGGCGTGGACATCGCCGCCGAGGTCGGGACCGACTTCGCGCTGGCCATGTCGGAGACCATCATCAATATGGTGGGCGAGGGCCTGATGTCCCAGTTCGGCGACCAGATGACGGCGGTGTTCGGCGGTGGCATTCTGGCGAACCTGTTCGATCCGGCGGGCGGCTTCATGGGCGCGCTGATCGGCGGCATTATGGCGATCTTCGCCGGGCTGCTCGGCGGCACGTTCGGCGGCGCGGCGACGATGATCCCAGGGGACGCGCTGTTCGGCGGGCTGACCGGCGGCTCCCTGTTTGACGACGGCGGCATGGCCGAGGGTCAGGGGTTCCTGCCCAAGGCCAGCATGGGCGATGAGCTGGTCTTGTCGCCGGTCGAGACCGACCTGTTCTCGCGCTTCGTGTCGGCGCTGGAGCGCGGCGGGTTCGGCAGCGGTGGCAGCAAAACGGTCAACGCTCCCATTACAGTGATCGGTGGGCGGGAAACTGCCAACCAGGTCCAGGACCGACTGCTCAAGCTGATGCCGTAAGGAGGCCCGGTGGCGTTCCGAGGCTACTTCGCCCTGAACGGGGTCGAGATCGCCAACAGCTCGCGCGTGGTCGCTCACGTCGGCGCGGACATTCCGACGACCGACGTCGGGATCATGCGGGCGGGCGGCGACTGCTCGATGGTTCCCACCGCCCCAGGCTCGCTCCTGGCGACCGTTCCGCCCTCGTCGGTACCGATCGCCGCCGGGCGGCTGCTGGCCACCGTGCCGGACGGCTCGCGGCTCTACGGGCCGGGCCTGGCCGAGGTCGGCGAGTGCTGGACGCCGGATAACCTCTGTTTCGGCTGCCGCCAGTGGATCGGCTACGACGACAGCTGGGAC
Organism: Frankiaceae bacterium; assembly: GCA_019239875.1. Taxonomy (GTDB): domain Bacteria; phylum Actinomycetota; class Actinomycetes; order JAFAQI01; family JAFAQI01; genus JAFAZI01. The sequence continues at coordinate 29,933 of JAFAZI010000006.1, read as the reverse complement.
GGGCTGGCGGAGTTCCTGGCGGACCACATCTACCGCCCCGAGCTGTCGCCCTGGTACTCCACCCGCGTCCCCGAGAGCGCGGAGTTCGGCGGCATCTGGGTGATGGAGGTCAAGGGCCTGGACACCGCGCCCAGCGAGCGCCAGATCACCGAGAACGCGGGCGACGGCGGCGTGGCCGGTCCGCACCGTGACGCCAGCCGCAAAATCACGTTCGACGCGATCCTGATCGCCTGCTCCAATGCCGGGCTGACCTATGGCCTCCAGTGGCTCGCCTGCCAGCTGCGGGCGACCAATGACCGCACCGACTCCACGCTCCGCTACCTCGCCGCCCACCCGGCCTCCTCGGCTGCCGACCCCGCCTCGCTGGTGCGCGAGGTTCACGGCGTCGTGATGACCCAGGAGCCACAGATCAACGACGCGGTGAACCCCGGCCACCACGGCAACCGCCAGGCCACGATGTACCGCGTCAGCTGGGAGCTGACGGCCACGCTGCCGCACGCCTACAGCCCGCCCGTGGAGCTGCCGGTCGAGTGGGACACGATCGCCACCCAGCCGATCCGATGGGTCCACGCGACCGACTGTGACGAGACCGAGCCGCGCCCCGATGAGCCGCGCCTGTTCTCGACAGAATGCCCGCCCGAGACCATCACCGTGGTGACCTCACCGCCGCCGGTCTGCGGCGGCTGCCTCCCGGTTTGCGCGATCGTCACTCACACCTATGAGCTGCCCACGATGGACTACCCGGTCCGCTGCTCGGAGACCGTGGCCACCGTGCGGATCACGAACACGGGCACTCAAGGGCTGACCCTCCAGGCTCACTGGCAACGGTGCTCCGCCGACAAGAACGGCCAGTTCATCGAGCGCTGGCCGATCCAGGTCTCCGGCCTGCCGCCGACCGCCGAGCTGGTCCTGGACGGCGTGAGCGGGCGCTACTGGGTCAACTACGCGGGGCGGCGTCGGCGACCGTTCGGGATCGTCGGCACGCCCAAGGGGTCGCCGTGGCGTCCGGCGGTGCTCGACCGCGCGCTCTGCTGGCAATTCGTCGCCCAGACCGACGGGGACGCCTCGTTCGACGTGAGTCTGAGCCTGGCCGACCGGGAGGCGTGAGCCGTGCCGGTATGCACCGCGAACCAGTACGTCAGCCTTCACACCTGGCGAGGGGTCCAGCTCTATCAGTTCGCCCCGAGCCAGTACACCGAGGTGGACTGGGGTCGCAAGCTGCGGGACCCCTCCACCTGTGACCTCACCGTCGGCGCGTCCGATACCGACCTGGACCGGCTGCCGGACATCGTGGGCTGGTATCACTGGCTGAGCGTCTGGGACGGCGACACCGATCAGCTGATGTGGACCGGCCCGATCTACAAGGCGGTCGGCAACCGGGGCGGGCTGACGATCAACGCGAAGGACCACTCCGCGCTGCTGGCCAGGACCCGTAACCCGATCACGAAGCGCTGGGACGCCGCCGACCCGGCCTGGATCGCGGGCGAGCTATGGCGCTACCTGATCGAGGCCCAAGGGCTGAACGTCGCGCCGATCATCCGCACCGACCCCGAGGGCGACCGCTACGACTTCCAGGTGATCACCGACGACAAGCACCTAGACCAGACCGTCAGCGATCTGGTCAACCTCGGGCTGAAGTGGACCGTGGTCTCCGGCGCGCCGATCGTCGGCCCGCTGCCGCTGGAGGCGGTGGCGACCCTCGGGGAGAACGACTTCCAGGGCGACGGGATCGACTTCGTTCGGGACGCCTCGGCGGTCTACAACGACGTGCTGGTGCGCGGGCCGGACAACCTCGCCCGCGCTCAGGTGGACTACTTCGGGATGAACCTCCAGGCCCTCGTCAACATGGACAATATGTTCGGCGTCGGCAACGTCCAGCGCGCCGCCAAGCAGTACGTCCGCAACACGGGCAGCGTGACCACGAAGCTCCAGCTCCCCAGCGGTACGGTGCTACGACCGGACGCGCCGGTCTCGATCGAGGAGCTGATGCCCTCGGCGCGGTTCGTGATCGAGGCCCAGGGCATCCGCGAGCTGATGGAGCTGACCGCCGTGGACGTGACCCGCCGCCAGGGGACGACCGAGGTCAAGGTCTCGATGGAGGCGCTGCCGGACCGCGACAGCGAGGGCAACCTGATCGAGCTGGCCGAGCTGAGCGCCCAGAAGCAGCCCGTGGTGACCCTCGGCGGGCAGGCGAACAGCCGATGACCGCCTCCCTGACCGCGCCCGGCAAGACTCCGGCGAACGACGTCGAGGTCATCGGCCAGATGCTCGGGCGCATCCGCGCCCTGGAGACCGCGCCGACCACGCGCGTGGGCAGCTGGGTGATTGCCGACGACGGCGGGGTCCTGAAAGCGTTCAAGCCGGGCACCTCGATGATCCTCGGCGGCGACGGCGCGGAGCTGCCGGACTTGACCGAGGCGCTGGCTGGCTACGCCCGGCTCAGCGACCTGGAGGGCCTGGCGTCCCAGGCCGAGCTACCCGACCTGATCACTCAGCTACTAGGCGCGGACGGCTCGCCGCTCACGGCGCTGCTGAAGGCCCTCGGGCTGGGCCTGGGCGGCACTGGGCTGAGCTTCACGCCGGAGGCGATCCAGGCCCTTCTCGGCCATATCCCGATGGACAATATCGAGGGTCTGGCCGAGGCGCTGGCCGAGGCGGCGATCAACGCCGGGATTGACTTCGCCAACCTCGGGCTGAAGCTGTTCGGGCTGCCGGGCCTGGACGCCGACCAGTTCGCGGCGGTCGCTCACCGCTTCTTCTCGCTGTTCGGCAATCCCGACCTGTCCGGCCCGCTGAACCCGCTCGACCTCGCGGACATCGGTAAGTCCTTCATTCAGAACGCGATCAGCCCGTGGATCGGCTCCGATCCGACCAGCCTCCTGCTTGGCCCGCGCTCGCCGCTGGACGCCGCCCAGCTGTTCAACGCGATCAACCCGGCGCTGATCCCGCTGGTTAACGTCGCCTCGGTCGGCGATGCCTCGCCCAACTACCTGGAGAACGGCGGGTTCGACACCAGGGAGTCGGTGGTCGATCAGGGCAACCAGGGCTGGTTCTGGCGCGGCACCTCCGGCCACGGCAACCTCGGCTGTGCGGTCATCGCTCCCGTGGCGGGGCGGTGGGAGACCCTGGAGTCCAACATCGTCCCGGTGGCGGTGAATCAGGTTATCCCCGTTGGCATCTGGGTCCACCACATCGGCACGACCAGCGCCGCCGGGACTAACGGCGTCATGCTGAACGTGAGGGCCTACAAGCGCAACGCCGCCGGTAACCCCGAGATCGTCAGCACGACCACCGTCGCCTCGATCGCCACGCCCAACGGCACTAGCGTGAACCCCGGCCACGCCGGATACATCGAGCTGGCCGGGAGCTTCCCGGTCCCCGCTGGCGTGGACTACATCGCGCTCCAGCTGGCGATCGCGCCGACCGTCTACGGCGGCGAGGTCGAGTGGGACGACGGCGTGATCAGCAAGACCGGCCTCCTGCCCCAGAACCTCGTCAACGGGCTGCCCACCGACCTGGCCAACCTGGCGAACCAGGCCCAGGCGATCATCGACAACAGCGTCCAGGCGCTCCTCGGCATCGCCGGGACCGGGTTCCTGCCCGCCGACCTCAAGACCGCGCTGACCAGCTTCCCCAAGCTGAACAACCTCTACGACACGCTGGCAGGCACGCCGGGCGGCGGGCTGACCCAGATCGCCCAGCGCCTCCTCGGCCTCGATACCACCGGCAAGCTGGACGCCTCCTGGCTGAAGAACCTCGGCGGCATCCCGACGATCCCCAACCTACTGACCAAGGCTCCCGACCTCGCGGCTCACGTCGATGACGTGGCGAACGCGCTGTCCGGCAATACGGTGACCGGCACCGAGGTGGTCGGCAACCTCCTGCCCGATGCCAAGACCGTGATGGCCAACCTTTACGAGCAGGTCACCGGCCTGACGCGGCGTGTCCAGGGCTTGGAGACCGAGGCCCAGGCGGCAGCGATCGGCGGCAAGCGATTCAATATCGACTTTTCCGACTACCCGAACGGGCCGATCCCGACCAGCTTGTTCCCGCTCCAGAACTACAGCGGGCCGGGCGGCTCCACGGTCGCGGTCAAGGACGGCAACGCGATCTGGAACCTGGTCAACAACGGCAACCGCTCCTGGCTTGGGCGCTACGTGGACCCGACGGCGACAGACTTCCAGGTTGTTCGCGGCACGATGGCCAGCGCGCCCGAGCAGGGCAGCAACGTCCGCATCTGGGCCACCGCCCGCATGAACGCGACCGGCACCGATTACGTCTGGGCGCGCGGCTACTGCACGGGCTGGCTCAGCTATAAGGGCGACATCGGTTGCACGATCAACGGCGTGGAGACCGTCTGGCGCTCCGGCGTGTCGCTCACCTGGTCGCTGGATATGTACCTGGTCGCGGGCGTCGGCAACAACGCACGCCGCTACCAGGTCATCAGCGGCACGACGCCGGTCGTGGACATTATCAACGGCCAGGGCGGGTTCGTGGATAACTCCCTCCTGGACAGCAATCACCGCTACTGGGGTTCACGCGCCGACACGAACGGTCAGCAGACGCCCGGCGCGATCGCGGGCGCATCGGTGCGCGACAACGCCCAGCCCGCCGTCGTCGGGACGACCTTCCGCGCCAGCCGCCGCGTGACCTCCGATGTCACGATCGCCAGCGGCGGCGCGCACGTCCCTAACAACTTCTACGAGACCGTGGACTACATCAGCGACGATCTGAGCTATAACCCCGCCGACAGCTGCGCGGTCACGGTCACCGACGGCGGTACCTACCGCTGCACGCACCGCGCCTACCACGGGCTTTACGGCTCCGGCAGCGGCGGCATGGCGATGGTCACCCGCAACGGCGTGATCCAGTCGCGCGGTCCCTGGGCGGACACCCAGTTCTCGGCGGGCTTCGCGGTCATCGTGTCCAAGCAGGACGCCACCTATGGGTCGTTTGACGTGCTCTGTCAGGCTGGCGACGTGCTGAGGCCCGCGTTCGACTTCACCAGCTCGATGGGCGATACCGGGGACGCCAAGCTGGTGGACGGCTCCCAGAGCTACTGGGAAGTCGTGAAGGTCGGCTAATGCCCATCGCTGGATGGAACTCCGCTGCCACCGCCACCGCCCCGCCGGTCTACCTCCCCGGCTGGTGGGCGGGCGTGGCGATCCCGGCGCTGAGGGCGGCGGCTCGCGGCCAGGTCGGACTGATCTTCGTCCACGTCGCCATCCAGTCCGGCGGTGTCACCGCCGACGGCCAGCTGGCCATGCGGGCGGCGGCGTACTCCCCGCGCCCCGGCTCCGGCCTCCTGGTACCCGCTCCGGCCCTCTCAGCTGCCGCCAGCGCCCCTCAGCCGGGCCTGGCGGTGTCGGCCAACGTCCCGCCGGAGCGCGCGGCAGCGAGCGCCCCAGCGCCCGGCATGGTGCTGGTCTACCTCGTCCCCGCCGAGAAGGCAGCGGCGAGCGCCCCGGCTCCGGCCATCCTGCTGGGCGTCGTCAGCCCGGCGATGGCGGCGGCAGCGCTCGCGCCTCGGCCTGGGATGCTGCTCGGGTCAAATGTCCCGACGGCGTTCGCGGCGGCGCGGATGCCGCTGCCCGACGTCGGCGCGGGCCAGGTCGCCACGGCGATGCGCGCGGCGGCGTTCATGGGCGTGACATACACCATCACGGTCCTGGCGGTTCCTGCTGGCGTCGGCGTGGCCTCGATGCCTCAGCCGACCATCGGCCTGATCGAGGTCAGCCCGGCGATGCTGGCGGCGGCGTTCTCACCGCGTCCCGGCATGGGGACCGGCGTCGGCACGAACCCGGCCAGCGCGGCGGCGTTCGCCCCGGCTCCCGGCATGGGACTGACGCTGCCGATCACGAAGGCCACGGCGGCGGCGTTCGCTCCGGCTCCCAACGTCGGCGCGGGACAAATGTCCACGATCATGGCGGCGGTCGCCCAGATGCTCGCGCCCTCGATCATTGCGAACCAGACCGTCCCGATTCCGAATGAGATCGGCTACGCCGCGATGCCCTCGCCGAACGTCGGCGCGGGCCAGACCCCGCCAGCGGCCAGCGCGGCGGCTTACTCCCCGAGGCCGACGAACGCCGCCCTCAGCTCCGGCGCGTCGGCTGCCCAGGCGGCGGCGAGCGCTCCGGCTCCGATCCCTCAGCTGACCGAGCTGCCGCCGCCGATGCGCGCGGGCGCGTCCATGCCGACCCCGGCGATCGTCTGGGGCGTGCCGACACCGCCCGCGATCGCGGCGGCGAGCGCGCCAGCGCCGGGGATCGTGTCCAACACCGCGCCCACGGTTCCGGCAGCGTTCGCGCGCGGCTCCTCGCCCGTGCCGAACGTCGCGCTCCTGGAGGTCATCCCGCCGATGAGCGGGCAGGCTTACGCGCCAGCGCCCCAGGTGCTCACTGGCTCGATCAACGCCGCGCCGCCGCTGAGCGCGAACGCCTACAGCCCAGCGCCAACGGTCGGCTGGGTGACCACGGCGGTCTCGTTCGACGCGGGCGTGGTCGGCTCGACCTCGGCGTCCGGCGGCTCGGCGACGACGTGGACCCACACCGTCGCCAGCCAGAACGACCGCCTGGTCCTGGTTTACGTCGGCGTGAACGGCCAGGGCACGAACTACCAGCCCACCTCGGTGACGTTTGGCGGCACCGCCATGACGCTGATCTGGTCGAACCACAACGGCGACGACAGCAACGGCATGGTCTACGTCTACCTGCTCTGGAACCCGACGGCGGGCGCGAACACCGTCAGCGTGACGCCGGGCACCTTTGCCAGCCAGGCGAAGATGGTCTCCCTGGGCTACTACAACGTCCAGGGCATCGGCGATATTGATTACTCCTACGCCACCAGCGGCGCGATCAGCCAGTCCATGTCCGGCCCGATCGGCTCGACCGTGCTCAGCGTCGGCTCGATCGGCTCCGGCAGCTCCACCTGGAGCGGTGTCACCGCTGGCTCGACCACCCGCTATAACAGCGGTGGCCTGCTGATCTTTGAGAACTATTTCAACGGCGCGGGCGTCAACACCCAGACCCAGGGCGCGACGTCGCCGAGCTTCTACGGCGAGCTGGTCTCCATCGTCCTGATCGCCAAGGGCGTGGCTCCGGCGGCAGTCGAGGGCGGGCGATCGACTGGCCTCCGCCTGGCGGGCGGCACCGTGCTGAACACGACGCTGAGGGTCCCGGCAGGGTTCACCACTCCCGACGTGGTGGCCCTGGTCTTTGTCTCCATGTCGATCAGCACGAACGTGGACGGCGCTGCCTCGGTCACAATCGGCGGGCAGGCTTGTACCCAGCTCGGCATTCTTCAGACCGGCGCGACGACCTCCCGAGGCGCAATCGGCATTTATGCGCTCTGGCAGCCGCCCGTGGGGACGAACACGGTCGCGGTCACGACCAGCGGCGGGACGCGGACCTCCACCATCGTCCAGACGACGCTCTACCGAGGCGTCGGCTCGATCGGGGCGTTCACCTCGGCGCTGGCCAACAGCATCACGGTGCCGACGTCGGATAACAGCCTGGTCAGCGCTGGTTGCGTCAACGGCGCGGCGGAGGGCGCAAGCCACGATATTCAGCGGTTCTACGCGGGCGCGAGCGTGACGGGCGTCGGCGACTATATGTGGTCGCTGGACAAGGTGGGCGTGGCGGCGGGGACCACGATCGCGTTCGGCGGCACCGCTACCTCGCCCGGCGCGGTGGGAGTCAGCCTCAACGCCTGACGCACCCGTAGCAAGTACCATCACCCTCAACTGGAAGGATCAGCCTCATGGCACAGGCCCACCCGTTCAACGCGGCGTTTACGTCGGCGTTCTCCAAGCAGATCAGCGTCCCTGTTGACACGTTCAAGCTCCAGCTTCACACGTCGGCATATACGCCGAACAAGGGGACCCATCGCTTCCAGTCCGACCTGACGAACGAGCTTCCCGCTGGCAACGGGTACACCGTCGGCGGCAACGTGATCAGCGGCATGGCCGTGAACATGATCAACACGAACGCGGTCCAGACGATCCCCGCCCAGGCGGCTCCCTTCTCGATCACGGTCTCCATCGGCGGCGTGGCACTGACCACCGCGAGCATCGCGGCGGGCGCGTCGAACACGACCGTCCAGAACGCCATCGCCGCCCTGGGCCACGTCGGCGTCGGCAACGTGACCGTGACCGGCGCGGGTCCCTACACCGTCACATTCGGCGGCACGCTGGGCGCTCAGGCCATCACGCTCATGGTCATGGCCACCGGCACGGGTCCGGTCGCCAACACGACGCCCGGCGTCGGGACGTTCTACATCACGGGCGGCAACGTCAGCTGGCCGAACTCCACGTTCATCGCCCCGAACGCCGCGCGCTATGGCGTCATCGTGGACACCACGCCCGGCTCGGCGGCAACGAACCCGATCCTCGGGATTGTGGACTTCGTGACTGATCAGTCCCCGACGAACGGCACGCTCTCGGTCACCTGGGACCCGACGGGCATCGTGGTGGTCACCGTCGCGTGACCGGCAAGCGCAACGGCAAGACCGTCCGCAAGGGTCCGAGCTGGCTCCGCGAGCAGGCCGAGGCCCAGCTGGCGGCGCGGACCGAGAAGGTCACCGCCGAGCAGACCAAGAGCGAGGCCCAGCGTGGCCTCCAGGAGCTACTGGTCCAGCTGGTCACCCTGAAGCAGCGCGTGGACCGGCTGGCGACCTTCGCCGCCGACCGATGCGCGCGGATTGTGGAACTTCGCCGCGAGCTGCGGGCAGAATGGGAGCGCCGGGTCGCTGCCGAGGCCCGCGTGGCGGAGCTGGAGGCTCGCCTGGCGGCTGAAGCGAAGAAGCCACCGCGCAAGACCCCGGCCCGCAAGACCGTACCGACGACGAACTGAGGAGCGACATGGCCAAGAAGGCAGCACCCGACGAGAGCACCGTCTACGAGGTCCACTACACCGACCTCGCCGGTCACGACCGCTACGCGAACCTCTTTAACGAGGACGAGGCGCTGGCCGAGGCCCAGAACTTCGCAAACCAGGGCCTCCTGAACGTCCAGGTCCGCAAGGTGGTCTCCTCGGTGACCCCGCTCGATCAGACGTTTGAGCCGGAGCCGGAGTTCTCCGGCCAGCCCGAGCTTCTGCCGGGCCAGGGCCAGGTCGTGGAGGCCGAGCCGCTGGTGGTCGCCGCCCATCCTCAGCCGGTCGGCGTCACGGTCACGAACGACGACCCGCCCAAGAAGTAAGCTCGGGGCGTGACCAGCCCGAGCGTATGCGTTGCCGAGAACCTGGAGATCGGCAGCGACGGCAAGCTCCGGCTTGCGCCGTGGTCGGTCCCGCGCAACGTCGTGGACGTCGTGGCGCGCTCCAGCGCCGACACCACGAAGCTGACCGAGACCATCACCCTGCCCGGCATTCTGCTGATAGACCGGCAGGTCAAGTGGACGAACGACAGCCCGGTGGACCACATGATCCGCGCCGAGATCACCCGGCGCTGGCGGCGGTGGGTCACGTCGAACCCGAACGCCGTCCAGTTCCGCGATCGCTGGTCGAGCGCGATCACGCCCGTGGACACCGACCCCGTGGAGGCGGCGGAGCCGATCACCTCGGGCATTCTGAACGGCCAGACCGGCAGCGCCGGAGACATCGGGACCAACAGCGTGGCCGAGCCGGAGCCGGGCAAGTTCTGGCATTGGTGGGGAACCAACACGACCGAGGAGTGGCTGGGTCCGGTCGCGCCGGGCGAGACCATCCGGCTCTGGTATCGGCAATACGTCTGGACGCCGCCGCCCTTCTCCGACAACGCGAACAAGAACGCGCCCGCCCACGAAGCTGAGGCCGGTTACGCCCGAATTGCGTTGTGGGCCTTCCCCGCTCAGGGCAAGCTGGTGACCGGATGAGCCTCAAAATCTGCACCGCTGAATACATGATCAGCGACAGCAACGGCGTCGGCCTCAGCCGCAACTGGCTGCCGCGCGTGGTCGCCGAGCAATTCCTGGAGTCCAAGAAGGACGGCGAGCTGAAGCTGTCGCCGGACCCGGTGACCATGATCGACGGCGACCTGACCTGGTTCAACAACAGCAAGGACCGCGTTCGGGTCTGGGTGCTGGTCCACATCGCGCCGCGCTCGATCATCGCCCAGTCACCGGCCACCGTGGTGATCCACGACGCCTGGAGCCACCGCGTCGGCAAGTCGCCCAGCGCCGACTTCCCCTCGGTCATCCAGAACACGTTCGGCGGGCGGCTCCAGCTCGACCGCGCGAGCGCGGCGGCGGATGACCTTCTGTTCGGGCGTTTCTTCTTGGACGGCGACGACCAGCAGACCTGGGTGGACCTCGGCGTCGTCCCGCCGATGCAGTCGTTTCACTTCCGCTACCTCGCCGCCGTCCAGACGCCGGGGACCTGGATCATCCCCGGCAAGGACTCTGACATCACGCCGCGCTGGGAGGCTTACGCTCGATGGACCCGCCTGGTGGCGGTGGGAGGGCCGGTGGGCGCGCTATGAGCGATTGCGTGGACGAACTCCATCTGGAGGAGCTGGACGGCGTGATCCGGCCTCAGCCCTGGATGCAGTGGCGGCAGGTCCGGTCCTCGGAGGTGGCCTCGCGCTCGGGCAGCTACGCGGTCAACCGCGCGGGTAGCACGGGTCCGCTGGGCGGCGGGATCGACGTGTTCGGCACGATCGGCAGCCTGTTCTCAGGGATGCTGTCGAGCCTGCCGACCATGTTCGGCGCGATGTCCATCCTGGCCCAGGCCGACCCCAACGGCAGCGCCCAGGGGAACAAGAACGACCTCCTCCACTCGCTCCAGCTGGAGTGGACCAACGGCTCCCCGATCCCTCAGTGGGTCTACGGCAAGATCACTCACGGCGGGCAGCGTGTCACCCTCCAGGCGCGCTCGCGCGGCGGGCTGACGCTGCGCTCGGGCTACTCGCTGAACACGCCCGGCAACGCTGGTCCCCTGGAGATCGCCTCGATGCTCGGCGTCGGCGCGGACATGGCCCGCTCGGGCACGCTGGCAGTGAATACCTCGTTCGGCATCATCGAGGAGCGCCAGCCGTCCGGCACGATCCCGCTCGCGCCGGAGCGGACCGGCTGGGCCAAGCTCGCGCCCGGCGACACGATCACCGCCCGCGCGGAGCTGCGTTTCGTGAGCGAGTTCTGGGAGGCGACCCAGATCGACGGCGGCACCTCGGGCACTGAGAGCAGCTACGAGACCGGCGGGCTACGCCTCGATCTGTTCGCCGTGCCGGTAATCTGAGGTCAGTTTCCCGACCTCGGAGGGCAATTTGTACGATCCACCGCCTGGCTATCCCGACTGTGAATCGGACGCTGAGGACTTCCCCACGCCCGAGGATCGCCACTACCGCGAGCTGGAGGTGGAGGGCGTCGGCGTGCTCCACGCCCGCAAACCGCTGCCAAACGCGATCCCGGCGCTGGCCGGGGCGGCGAACTCCAAGGTCTCCGGCCAGAGCCGGATCGACTACCTGAACATCTTCATCCAGAACCACCTCGCGCCCGGCGAATACGAGGTCCTGCTGGCCAAGATGCTAGACCCCGAGACCGACCTACCCGAGGACGCGGTTCTCCGCGTCAGCCGGGCGATCGCAACGGCGGGCAGTGCGCGCCCTACAGTGCCGTCATCAATCTCGCGTTGATGGCGGCTCACAACTGGCGGGCGCTGCGCGTCCGGTTCGCCTCCCACGGCGTCGTCAGCATCATGCGCGACGTCCCCTCGATGCATATCGTCCTGGACGAGATCGAGCAGCTGGGCACCGAGAGCGCCGTCCACGGTGCCAAGACCGAGGCCGAGGCCCGCGCGAAGCTCACCAGTTACTTTGACAAGCTCTACAAGCCCGACGCCATCACGGTGAAGATCAACGGCGGGGTCGAGCCACCGCCGCCTGGGTTCTCCGACGAGGAGGTGGAGGCGTCGTTCGACGCATTCCTGAACGCCCAACGTAGCGGCTAGCCCGGCGGATGCCTCCCGACCCGTTACCCTGATCAGCATGGCCATTGTCGCGGTCCTGATGGACACCGCCGCGCCGCCGGGGTCCAAGCTCGACCCGGCCCTCCGCGCGGAGATCGAGAAGCTAGCGCCCGGCCTGGAGGTCGGTGAGGTGGACACCGCCGAACTGGCCGACGACAGCGTGACGCGCGAGAAGATTCACGCGGGCGCGGTGGGCACCGTCGAGATCGCCACCGATGGCGTGGAGGCGGCGAACATCAAGGCCGGAGCCGTCGGCACGCCCGAGCTGGCCGACGACAGCGTGACCGCTGCCAAGGCGGGCCTGGGAGTATCCACCGCCTACGACGTCGCCGGGAACCCGGTCGAGGACAAGAAGGTCTACCTGACCAGCGCCCAGTTCTCCGCCCTCGCCGTCAAGGACCCGAACACGACCTACTACATCAGCTGACCGCATGGCACCGACGATCAGGCGCGGCGCGTCCGCCAACAGCGTGACCCAGATACGGCGCGGCAACACCGTCATCAGCCGTATCTACCAGGGCAACGCCTTGGTCTGGTCGGGCGCTCCCATCCGCGACTGTTTCGACTTCGACGGCTGGCTCCAGCACTGGATTGACGAACTCTGCGACGACCCCGGCCAGCTGATCCCCGACCTGTTCGGCGCGCTGACCGATGGCCTGGACAACACGATCGGCACGGTCGTGCAATACACCGAGGACGCGGTGAACCAGACCGGGATGCTGGTCGGCAACACCGCGAACAGCGCCGTGGACGTCTACTGCGGTATGTGGGGCGGCTCCGCGCCGAACGGGCTTATCGGCCTGCTGAACGGTCTCCCGCTGGTAGCCAATGGCCCGCTGGCTCCGCTGATCAAGATGCTGGAGGACTGGTTCGGCGGCACGCTCGACGTCCAGAGCATTGTCGGCAAGATTCCCGTGGTCGGCCAGCTGGCCCAGACCATCGGCCTGATCCCCGACAGCCTCGGGCGGCTCGCCGACCCGCTGAACTTCGTCATCGACTCCACCGGCCAGGTCATCGGCACGATTACGTGCGGACGCTACTCCGACCTCGGCGGCGTGCTGGAGCCGTTGTGCTTCTTGATCGGCGCGTCCGGCGGCGCGGCGCGCCTGGTCATCCCCGACGGGCTGATGAACCTGGACCTCCAGACCAGCCGGGTCCGCCACGATACGGTCCTCCCGTTTGACGACGGCTACCTGGAGGTGGAGATCGCCGAGGCCGGGTCCTCGGGCGTGGTCAGTCAGGCATTCCGCCGCTACAGCAACAACGGGACCGGCGCGGCGGGCGTCGGGATGGACTTCCGCGACAGCATGGTCTCGATCGTGCGGCGCGTCGGCAGCGCCGACACGCTGGTCCTGCCGAACGCGGCGCGCTTCACGGGCGGCGACAAGGTTCGCCTGGTCCAGGCCGGTGACGTCCACTCGCTGTTTCTGAACGGCGAGCCGGTCGGCAGCTGGCCGGACAACACCGCCACCGCCCTGAAGGGCGCGGCGAACCGCTCGGTGGCCATGCTGATGCAGGGCGCTCAGCAGTTCGGAGGCTCGCGCCTGCTCTCGACGGCGTTCAGTTGCGTGGAGGCGGCGTAAACGGCCAGTAGCCCGCCTGCTGGGCGCGGTGTCGGGCCTGCTCCTCGCGGTGGTAGGCGGCGATGAACACGCGCGGCAGCAGCGAGGCGACGATCATCGCCAGCCCGAACGCCCAGACGACCCAGGAGCCGTCGGTGTCCGACGCCAGCCCAGCGATCAGGACCAGCGCCCCGGCCAGGAACAGCCGGGTATTGACGGCGATCATCGCCCGCCGTGCCAGCCGCGCCCTGGGCGCTCGGCGTGCCAGGCGTCGATGGTCTCGGCGAGCCAGCCGGGATGGATACCGACCTGGACGTCAGGCGGCGGCAGCTCGATCCCGCTCAGGGACCGGGCGTTCTTCATCCCGAGCCGCTGGGCCACGTCCTGGCGGGACAGGTAGACCCGTGGCGTGGTCTTGGTTGCGGTCATGCGGCAGACTATACCGACTTAGGCGGGCTTCTGGCTAGTGGTCTGCTCGACCACGACCAGCCGGACCGGCGCGGACTCCGAGGTCTCCACCGCCGCGCGCCCGGCGACCAGGCGCTCCCACTCCTGGCCGGGCGTGCCGTCGGTGATCACCGCCAGCTCCAGCGCCTCGCCGTCGTGCTCCTGGGCGTGCTTCTCGGCGAGGTCCAGGACGGTCTCGACCTGGTAGGCGAACGCATCGCTCAGGGTCTCGACCTGCCCGAGCAGCCCTGGCGGGCAGGCGTCCTTGCCGGACTCTATGCGCTGGTAGTCGCGGCGGTCCTTGCCGACCCTCGCCGCCATGTCGCGCTGGCTCAGGCCGATGAACAGGCGGTGGGCGCGGATAATCTCGCCCAGGCCCTCGGTGTAGGTCTCGGGGTTCTTCGTGGTCATGTCGGTCTCCTCAGTTGCTCGGTTGGTAGTGCCCGACCCGCCGAGGTGGCGGGCCGGGCGAGGTGGAGGCTGGAGGTCACCAGCCGAATTTCTTCCGGCAGTCCGGCCCGATCCCGGCCTCCCGGCTCTCCTTGTTCGTGAGCTTCGTGTGGCAAACGCCGCACTTCTCGATCTTCTGGCCGTAGAGGATCGACGCCTCGCGCGCGCCGACCTCGGCGATCCGGCGGAGGACCGACTTCTGAGCCGGGATGGACAGGCGCTGGGTCTCGGGTCCCAGCTCCAGCTTGACGAACACGAACCCGGCCCACTTGCCCTCAGTCGGGCGGTCCACCCGGTAGAACGCCAGGTCATTGCCGACCGAGGAGTCCTCGATGGTCAGCGCGTAGCTGCCCGCCGGGACGGTCTCGGCGTCCACCCAGCCCTGGTCGTCGGTGGCCGGGGCGGTGGCGGTGACCTTCTTGCCGCCCTGGGCGTCCAGCCAGCCGATCAGCTTCGACGCGCCCTCCTTGGACAGCGGCGCGTAGAGCTTGGCGGCGTCGAGCGCGCCCTGGTGGCGGGACTGCTCGGGCTGCTCGGCGAGGTGGGCCAGGATGGCGTTCACCTTCTCGCCGTGGCTGGCCAGCCGACCGACCGTGTTGTGGACCACGCGGCTGATCGCGGGCGGCGTGGCGTCGTCCATGACGTTGGTCGCCCAGCGGATGACCAGCTTCAGCACGGCGGCGCGCTCGACGTAGGCGGTCTGATCGGAGGAGGCCCAGTCGCGGTCCTCCAGCATCGGGACCAGCGCGCGGACGATCTGGGCGTCGGTGGCCGGGCGAACGATCGAGGCGGGGGCGGTGGAGGTGGAGGCGAAGGGAGTTCCCATTGTCGGTTCCTATCTGTGAGGGCGGGCCATTCCCGCCGAACACGATCAGACTATCCCGACTTGGGAGGAGAAGTCAACCCGTTACCGAGATATTCACCAGACCGGCCTACGCTGGGCCGGGTGAGCTTTGTCCAGAAGAACCCGACGCCTTTGGACACCGAGGAGAACATCGCCCGGCGGGTCCACAGTGTCAGCCTGAAGCGCGGCCAGAAGAACCCCGAGCTGTGCTCGGTCATCACCCTGATGGGTATCCGCCAGGAGTCCGACTTCTGGAACCCGTGGAACCGCAAGGACCCCAGCTCGGAGCGCTACGACCACGACTCCGAGAGCAACGACGGGCGCTCGGTCGGCTACCTCCAGCAGCAGAACGGCGCGCCCGGCGAGGACCTGGGCGACTCGCCGGACAACTGGTGGGGTCCGATGGTCTGCCGCATGACGCTGGAGTGCGCGGTAGACACCTTCCAGGACCGGATGAGCGAGGACTACCAGAGCGTCCGCGATGCGTGGGCGGCGAACGGGATCGTCCAGCGCATCCAGGGCAGCGGCGTCCCCGACGCCTACGCCAAGCACTGGGACTACTGCTGGAGCCTCCTCCGCCGCGCCCTGGCCACCTCGCCCACGCCGCTGACCCCGGTCGTCCCCTCGCCGGTCAAGCCCGCGCCGACGGTTCCGCCCGCGCCGGTCATCCAGCCGAACCCCGGCCACCGAGGCGATCCGCTCTACCTGCCCGAGCTTCTTCGCGCGTTCGGCGTGTCGGTCTCGACCTACACCGACGCCGAGGGCGTCCCCTGGGACCAGCGCGGTCATGGCGACTTCGGCGTGATCGACTACGTGATCTGGCATCACACGGGCAGCGTGAACGAGACCGACGAGGGCATTGCTCACCATCCGGCCCTCGGTCTCGCCGCCACCGGCCTGATCCACCCAGATGGCCATGTCACCCTGACCGGCTCAGGCATCGCCTGGCACGCGGGCGACGGCATCTGGCCCGGCGTCCCGCGCGGCTCGATGAACCAGCGGTCAGTCGGCTTTGAGTGCGCCTACTCCTGGGGTCCCGAGGAGCTGCATAACCCTTGGCCCGAGGCCCAGCTGAACGCGATGATCCGCGTCGGCGGCGCTATCTCCTGGTACCTCCAGGGGACGCTGCCCGTCGATCACCAGCTGGCACACAAGGAGTGGGCCGGGGCGGATAACCCCATTCACAACTACCAGGGCAAGCCCGACCCGGCGAACCTGGACATGGACTGGTTCCGAGGCGAGGTGGCGAAGGTCGCCGCCGCTGGCCCGACGAACGACCCCGCAACCGAGGAGGACTGGATGAGCAACGTCAACGCCGATCGACTGAACAAGGCGGTGGACAAGATTCTGGGCGGCGGCACGATGCCCGAGAAGTGGGACAGCCGTTCGATCTTCGCCCGCCCCGGCGGCGTGGACGACACCGTGGGGATGGAGCTGTTCATCGACGCGAACGCATTCAACGCCTGGGTGATCCTGGGCGCGATCGCCGGGTTTGAACCCTACGCCGACGACGTTCGCCGCGTGGCCGAGGAGGGTCCGGCGGAGGGCACCTTCGCCGCCGAGCACTACCCCGAGAACGCCAAGGCGCTGGCTCAGGCGTTCGTCCCGCTGATCGGCTCCGCGCCCGCCGCGCTCCAGGCCATCCTCGGCCCGACCGGCTCGCTCACTGACCCGCCCAAGAAGTCGGCCAAGAAGTGACCGCGCCCGTCCAAACGATCACCGTCCAGGGCGTCGAGGTCCAGGTCCCGCGCGGCGGCTGGCATCCGCCGAACACCGTCGGCGACTCCGACCCGAACATCGTCAAGGCCAAGGTCTACCTGGGTCGCTTCAGCTACGGCAAGCCCGCCAACGACGGGACGCCGATCTACACCGAGGCGTTCGGCAAGGCCCTGGGCACCTTCCAGGACCGGCGAAACGACGAGATCGCGCGCGGCGTGAAGCTCGGCCCGAGGATGGACCGGCGCGGCTGGCTCGACTACAACACGAAGGTCCAGCTGGACATCGAGCCGCGCCCCGGCGCTGGCGCGAACCCGCCTCCGGCGCATGTCATTACCGACACCTTCGCCATCAGCGCGCCGGGCAGCGGTGTGGACTGGTGGGTCGGCCCGCCGTTCAATACGTGCGAGTGGCTGAAGGAGAACGCGGGCGTCCGGCACTTCCCGGCGGGCTACCCCAAGGGCGGTTACCTCGGGCTGATGGGCGGCGACAGCGCCCAGAGCTACCTGGACACCATCGCCCTGGAGGACCACGAAGTCGAGCGCCGCCTACGTGAGGACATTCTGACCATCTACGGCGTCCACCTGGCTCCTGGCCAGGCGATCACCGAGGCCCAGGTGTCCCAGCTGCCGCGCGCCTTCCAGATCATCCTGGTGGGCTACAGCCAGAGCGCTGACGGCATCATTCGCGCCGCCGCGCGCCTGTTCGGGGACGGCGGCGTGTTCGCTCTGCTCCGGCGGTTCCTGAAGGCGATCGTGGCGTTCGGCAACCCGGCTCGCCAGGGTGGCCCGACGCGCTACGGGCGCAATCCCAAGGGCAAGGGGATCAGCGAGTGGGTCGCGCCGCCGTGGCTCGCCGCGCTGATCATCGACGTGGTGACCGAGACCCCGACCGCGCCGGACTTCTATGCCTGCAATACGTCGCGGATTGCTCACATTGCCTACCAGGTCGTGATCAACGCGGAGACTGAGCTGCCGTTCATCGTCTACCTGGCGAAGCTGGTCATCCCGGCGCTGCTCGGCCTGCTGACCGGCGGGTTCCTGGGCGGCGGTGGCGGTGGTCTGCTCGGTGGCCTCGGCGGGCTGGCGGGCATGGCCGGGGCGATCCCGCTCCTGGCCTCGGTCACCGGCATGTCGGGCAGTGCCCTGACGCCGCTGGTCGGCTACGCCCAGACCAACGACGACAGCGCCGAGGCGGTGTCGGCGGAGATCGCCAAGATTCTGACGCCGACCGGCATCCTGACCTCGATCCCCGAGCTGATCGGCCTGCTGATGGCGCTGCCCGGCATCCAGACGCATGGCCTCTATGAGCAGCCTCAGCCGGAGTTCGGTGGGCTGACGGGCGTCCAGGTGGCTCTCAACGCGGTGCGTCCGTTGATCGGGGCGTGACCGGGGCGGTACCCTTGGCGCGACCTTCTTGGTTGTGGGTCCAGCGAGCAACGCCCGGCCTCCCTTGTCGGTGGGAGACCGGGCGTTGTCGTTGGCGGAGCTACTTCTTCGCCGCCTGGGCGCGCCACTCCTGGTAGATCGCCTTGTCCTCCTCGTCACCCGCGACGAGGATCACCGGAGCCGACTGGCCCGGCTTCTTCGTGCCGAGGGTGATCCGGCCCAGGAGCCAGGAGGTGCCCTTCTCCAGGGCCTTCTTGCCCTCGCGGACCAGCGGCTTATTGAAGATCAGCACGTCGTCAATCCGCTCGCCGACCTCGTAAGCCTCGAAACTCTCGACCTCCCCGTCCTTGTTCAGCACGGTGACCACGGTCTCGCCGTCGTCATCCTGGCCGAGCGTGGCCGGGTTCCGCGTCGGCGCGCCCTCCTCGGGCACCGTCAGCGGGATGATGTCGTAGCGGACGAACTCGCTCTCTGGGTTCTCGGCGGTGTTCGCCGAGGTCCGCATCTTGCCGGTCTCGGTCGGATGCATCAGGACCAGCTGGCCCATGAACGCGCCGGGCTTGTAGCCGGACACGCCCGAGGGATCGCTGACGTTGCCGAACGGGTCACCCTTGGGGACCGGCTTGTCCTCCCCGAGGTTGGTCACCTCGGCCTTGGTCGGGTCGTCGTTGTCGGCCTTGGAGGCGGCAGCGGCGGGAGCGGTGGCGGTGCCACCCTTCTTCTTGTCGAACGGACCGGCCATGTTGGCGGCTCCTTCTGTGAGTGCGCTTGTGTCTATGTCTGCGCGTTTTCATGTGGTCGGGCGTGATGCCGCGCTCCCGAGGGAGCCGCCAGCCCGAGGGACGGTGTTACAGCAGCTCGGCGATGGCCTCGGCGAACTGATTCAGGTCGTCGTCCCAGACGTCCTGAAAGCTCTCGTAGACCGCCTGACCCTCGTCGGCGGTCGTGATGGCGCTCAGCGCGTTGCGCGCCTCGCAGTAGCGGACCGCCTCGGCGGACGGCACGGGGATGGCGTGCTTGGGGACCTCCACCTTGGCCTCCTTGCGGCGGCGGCGGGCCTCCAGGCTGGAGATCATCACCTCACCGCCCCACCAGCGGTCGATCGTGATCGCCTGGGCGCGCTCGGGCTGGTCGCTGGGGAGGTGGAGCAGGACGGCGAAGTCCTGGCGAATCTCGGGGAACGGCTCCCAGCTCTTGCCGTCGGCGCTGAGCACCTTCGTGGCCCAGCCGTAGACCCCGCCGACCTGGACGCCGTAGCTCAGCCAGCTGTATTTGAGATCCTTGTTCGTCTTGACGTCGAGCAGGACCAGCTCCCCGGTCGTGAGCAGCCGACCTATGCCGTCGATCTTCCCGGCCACGGTCTCCTCGCCCTGGTCGTTCAGGATCGTGCGCTCGGTGTACTCCGGCAGCACGACGATCCCCCGGTGGGCGAGCACCCTCAGCCCGTGGCGGACGTGCGGCTGGACGACCTCGGGGACGTCGCGGAGCAGCGCGGTGCCCGCGTTGATCGCGCCGAGCCAGGCGTGAGCACACTCGCCCAGCTCGCGGGCCAGGCTGCCGCCCATCATGTTGTCGATCACGTCCAGCGTGTTGTCGATCGCGGTCACCTTGTCCCCGGCCATCGCTTGGTCGAGGGCGTCCAGCGCGTCCTTGACGGTCACCGGCTCGCCCGTGCGCTCGCGCCAGATCACCTCGGCGGGGTCCATGCGGAGCAGCTGGACCAGGCGGACCGAGGTCTCGCGGCGCTTCCAGCGGTTCAGCCCGTATTGATCATCGAGCGTGTCCGCGATCGTCGTCGCGCGCGGGAAGGCCGACGGCAGGCCGGTCTCAGGGGCGGGCAGCTTGTACCATCCCCAGCCGTTGTGCTCCGACTTGGGCCGGTCGGGGTCGGCGGGCAGTGGGAGGTGTTCCCATTGCGTGAAGCGCGGCTCCGGCGGTGCGAACTGGAAGTCCTCGGTGATGGCTGTCATTGGCTCTGGCTCCTCGTCGGTTGTGGGTTCGGCGGCACTGACACCGCCGGAGGGCTGTTCGTCCGCCAGCGGGGCGCTGGGCGGCATGGGCGCGGCTTTTCCGGCGAGGTGGTCCAGCTCGGAATCGCTGGGCCAGGGGTCCTCGCCTATCTCGATCACGGGCGGCGCGTCGTCGGCGAAGTAGCTCGGGTCCGCGTACTTCTCCAGTGCGGTCCAGCCCTCCTGGGCACCGCGACCCGACCGCCGCCAGACCGTCCCGTCTGGCTGGCGGCGCGCCGGGTACTCCTCGGCCACGGTGGGCATCAGTTCTCGATCCCCCGGTCCAGCACCTTGGCGGCGAGCTTGATGCTTATCTCGTCGCTCAGGCGGGCCTTGGTCATGTTGTCGGCGTCAACGATGTGCAGCGTCCGCGCGAATCGCTTCTGGGCCTCGCTGGGCGGCTGGTTGCGCCGCCATGAGGCGGTCCGCGCCGGGAGCTGCTGGTCGCTCTCCACGATCCAGACCTCGGCAGCCTCCAGGGCGGCGGGGAGGTCGGTGTAGTCAGGCTCCTGGCTGACGTAGCGCCCCGAGCTGGTGACCCAGCCACCTTTGCCGTTGCGCGTGTTGATCTGGCCAACCGCCCACTTGGTCGTCTCGATGACGTTGCCCTCGGCGTCGGGCCGACCGGGCGCGTAGCCGTCCTCCGGCCACACGAACACGACCTGGTTATCACCCATCAGGTTGACGAACGGCACGCCCTTGGGAGTCTCCAGCCAGAGCGTGTCGTCGTTGGCCAACAGGTCGATGGTCACCATGTCCACCGGACCCATGCGGACCAGCTTCTCGATCGGCTCGACCGGCTCCAGCGGCTCCTCGGTCAGCTCGATCAGCGAGCCGTCCTCGGCCACCTCCTTGGCGTCCACGCCCTCGATCAGCTGCGTGAGATTGACCAGCTTCATCTGGCGGGCCGACCCGGCGAGGTCGAGGACCAGCGCGTCGGTCTTGCCGGGGAACAGGCGGAGCGCCCGGCCCACCATCTGGCTGTAGAGGTTCTTGCTGCGGGTCGGGCGACCCAGGACCACGGTGTCGCACATCGGGAAGTCCGCGCCCTCGGTGAGCACCTGGACGGTCACCAGCGCGCGAGCCTCGCCGGAGCGGAAGGCGTCGTAAACCGGCAGCCGATCGGCGTAGGCCATCGAGCCGGTGACGGCGACGGCGGGGAAGTCGGCCTCAGTGAGCGCTTCAGCGATGTGGTGGGCGGCGTCCACCGAGGCGGCGAAGATGATCGGGCGGCGGTCGGCGGCGTGCTCCTTGATGGCGTCCACGACGTATTCGGTCGCCGCCTCCATGACCTCGGCCAGCTCGCCCTGGTGGAAGTCCCCGGCCACGTTGCGGACGTCGTTCAGGGCGTCCAGGCCCTTGATCCGCACGGTCAGCCCGCGAGGCTGGACCAGGAACCCCTTGCGGATCGCCCACTTGATGTCCTTCTCGTAGCTGACCTTCTCGATCACGTCGCCGAGGCCGATCACGCCGCGTTCGTTGCGGTACATCGTGGCGGTGAACCCGGCCATCAGGGCGTCCTCGTATCCACCCAGCTCGGAGAACGTGGTGTGGAAGCCCTCGGCTCCGGCGTGGTGAACCTCGTCCCAGAACAGCCGCGTCCGGCGACCGAGCGCCTGGCGGCGGTGGGCGGTGGCGAGCGTCTGGAGGGTGGCGAACACGATCGGGCAGTGGTGATCGTCCTGCTCGGCGCGCACGATCCCGGTCTCGGTCATCGGGACCGACGGGTGGAGGAGGTGGAAGTCCTTGCGCATCTGGTCGAGCAGTTCGCCGCGATGGGCGAAGGCCAGGACCGGCTCGCCGTCGGTGTAGGCGCGGTGGATCAGCTCGGCGATCACGGTGGACTTGCCCGAGCCGGTCGGGAGAACGACGCCCACGCGGCGCTTGCCGTCGGCCCAGTCCCGCTCTACGGCGTCCGCCGCGTCACGCTGGTAGTCGCGGAGTTCACGGGGCGCTGCTGCCGGAAGCGTCATGGTGGTCATTGTTCCTATGCCTATGAGTGTGTCTGTGCTGGTGAGTGTGTATGTGTTGTGGTCGGTCACGCGGGCGGCGAGTGCCAGACCCGCGTGACCAACAACGGCGACGTTACCCGACTTGGGCGGGAATGTCTAGGGCCATTGCCTGGTGATTCTGACCGTCATCTGGTTGGCGCGGGCGTCCCGGTAGGCGCGCCAGACCTGCCAGACCGAGCTGCCCTCGTAGAGCAGCTGATCGTGGTAGCCGTCCGGCGTGTCGTCGGTGCCCTCCACGCGCCAGCGAGCGCGGCGGCTCACGCGCTGGCCTCGATCCGCTCGGCCTTCTCCTCCTGGAGCTTGGCCAGCACCGACAGCGGCATCCGCGTCCAGAGATCGGCGTCGTGGGAGAACTCCCGGCGCTTCTTCTGGTCCTCGCTCTGTCGGTCGGGATCGCCGCCACAGTAGGCCCAGACGCACGCCTCGCCGCGCCGGTAGTGGACGGGGTACTCAGTCCCGCCCCAGCCACGGTCGTCCAGGTAGAGGCTGTCCGGCAGGCCGGTGACGTAGTTTCGCACGTTGGGCAGCCGGGAGACCTTGCGGAAGGCCACCGCCACCGGACCCTCGCGGTCGGCCTTGGTCTTGCGCGAGGGGACCAGCCGGGGCGTGCTCGACTGGCGATCAATCCGCCAGCCCGCCGGAGGCGGCGGCGAGCCGATGCCCAGCGCGATGGTCGGCACGCGGAAGCCCATCAGGTCGGTGCGCTTCCCCCAGGTCGAGATATAGCCATCCTCGGCGGTCAGGCCGATGGTCGCCGCCAGCTCGCCGATCTTCTCGACGTGGGCCTTGTAGTCGGCCAGCCAGCGGTCGAACGCCGCGATCATGTCGGCGTCGGCGCTTAGCCACCAGGCGGCGGGGAGACCGCCCTTGCTGGGAATGCCGTCGCCCATCAGCTCGCGGGCGGTGTCGAGGTCGGTCAGGTCCATGCGGTTCTCCTTGTCGGTTGTGTCCATCAGTCGCCGTCGATGACCTCGGCGGCGGCAGCGGTGCGCGCGTCCTCCGGCGTGCCGACGCCGGGGATATACCGAGCGCCCGAGGGCGTCCCGGTGAGCGTCTGGAGCAGCGAGTAGCGGAGGCCACGGTCCACCGCCTCGCCGATGCGCTGCTTCCAGTAGGCGGTCGTGTCGTTGCGGCTGCGCGCGTAGGCGTCCGGCACGATCGCGGCGGCGACCTCGGCGCGTGTCGCGCCCTGCTCGGGCCGGGTGGCGATGAACTCCGCGACCCTGATCGCGGTCTCCACGATCGGCTCGGGCAGCGCGCGGGCCAGGACCACCTCGCCCTGCATCGGGTCCACGTCCCCGTTCGGGCCGGTGATCAGCGGAGCCTTCACGCCCTCCGCCGGGCTGTTGATCATCAGCAGCGGGATGGCGTTGTCCAGCTGCTCGGCGTTCTTCTGCTTGGAGGTCCAGACCTCGATCGGCTTCCCGGCCACGCGCCCGTCGCTGTCGGCGATCTGGGTCACGTCCCAGGTCGCGTCCCGAACGACCAGCTCGGAGTCGAGCGCCCCGTTCAGCGCCGAGCTGCCGCGCCCCGTCGAGGGGTCGTGCTTGGCGGTGTGATGGACCACCGCCACGCCCGCGTTCGTCAGCTCCTTGAGCTTGTCGAACCGGCGGACGGCGCGCCCCACGTCGGTGGCGCTGTTCTCCTCCAGCCCGGCGGACATGCGGGCGAACGTGTCAAAGATGACCAGGCCGATGTTCTGCCGGGCGATGTAGGCGGCAATCTCGCCCCACGCCTCGTTCTGAGCGTTCACCAGGATGATGCCGTTGCCCAGGAGCAGGTCGTTGTCCAGCTGGACGTCGTGCGCCGCCTCCCAGGCGCGGATGCGCTGAACGGCACCGCTCAGGCCCTCGCCGGGGAGGTACAGAACGCGGGTCTTGAGTGTCCGGCGACCCTGCCAGCGCTTGCCGGTGGCAATGTGGCAGGCCATGTCCAGGGCCACGCTCGACTTCCCGATCCCCGGCGGGCCGATGATGCACGACAAACCGCCGTGCTCCAGCAGCCCGTCGATGATGAACTCCGGCGGCGGCATGTCGCGCCAGTGCGAGAACGGCGCGATCGTCGGGACGCCAGTGTGCTTGGAGTCGAACACGTCGGGGTCTGGGTCCTCCACCGCGTCGGGGTACGGCGAGGCGGCGGGCTTCTCGGCCTTGGGCTTCTTGCCGTAGTCGGCGGGGAGCGCGTCGAGGCTCAGGTCCACCTCGGTCTCGGCGGCGCGCTCCTCCACGGGGTCGGGGTCGGACTTGCCCGCGACGACGAGGCCCGAGCTGGCCAGGTGCCCGCCCGTGTCGGCGGCGTCGTCCTCGTCCTTGGCGTGCCAGAGCGAGCCGTCGTCGTCGGTGGCGAACACGCCCTCCGAGGTGCCACAGACCTGGCAGAAGTCCTGCTCCCCGTCGGTAATCGTCACCTGGACGTCGGTCGGGAGCTGGAAGTCACCATCCCCGGTCTTGTCCAGATCGGCGTCGGGACCCTTGGGGTCCAGGCCCGGCTCGACGGCCAGGTCCGGCATCAGGCCCATGTCGTCCATCGCCTTGGCGATGTTGCCGCCGTAGCTGATCAGCGCGACCGCCTGGAGCTTGGAGAACGTCGGCCTCCAGGTCTCGGCGTCCATGCCGTCGGTGAAGGGCGGCGCGTCGTGGTCGGTCCACAGATGCAGCGGCGCGTTCACCTCGGTGTAGCGCCCCGAGGAGCAACCCGTGTCGTGGGCGGTGGCCGACTTGGGCGAGGCGTGATCGCCGGGCGCGGTCCAGACGGTGCAACCACAGTTGTCGGTCCTCGGGTGCTGGGTCCAGCCCAGCGGCTCCAGCAGCGAGGCCCAGGTGACGTTCGCCGCCCAGGCGTCCACCTGGTCGGCCAGCTCCTTGTTCTCGGTCTCGGCTTTCCCGTCGTTGGCGAAGGCGCGCCGGGCGCGGGCGGTGCCCGCCTCGATGATCTTCTCGGCCAGCCAGTCGGGCAGCTCGTAGACGTGGCCCAGCTGCTCGTAGCTACCCTCCGGCCTGGTCGAGGGCGGGATCAGCACATAGCGGCGATCCCAGAGCACGGCGAACCCGTTGTCCCCGCCCCAGGTCATCGCGCCGACGTGGCGCGGCAGCACGGGCATCAGTTCATCGGGGACGGTGAACCAGAAGTGACCGCCGTCGGCGTGGCTCCAGGTGCTCGGGTCCTCGGGGTCCGCGCCCTCGCCCATGTGGCCGGGCGTGACGACCGTCGGGGCGGGCCAGTCCTCGGGATCGTCCAGGTCGGCGGCGTCGAACCAGCGCTCCATCTGGGCCTTGGTATCGCAGTCGATCACCACGACGCCGGAGCCGCCGACCTCCACCGCGAGGTTCACGGGCGCGGGCGTGACCATCGTGATGGTGCCCTCGTCGGCTGCCTTCTTGGTCCAGCCGACCTCGTTACCCTCGGCGTCGTGCCAGGTCGAGTAGACCTCGATGTAGCGCTTCAGGTACCGCTCCAGGACCGGCTTCTCCGAGGTGGCCAGCGCCAGCCCGGCGGGCGACTTCAGCGAGGCCCAGTCGCGGCGACCGGCCTCGCGCGCCGCCTCCTGGGTGGCCTTGTCCTCGGCCTTCTTCTGGCGGACCGTCCGCATGTCGGCGGGCACCTTGGAGCCGGGATAGATGAACAGCAGGTTCAGACCGAGGTCGGCAGCCTGGCGGATGAACGCGCGGACAGCTTCGTGGTCGGTGTTGTCGATGCCGGAGCCTAGAACGGCTTCCAGCGGGGCGGAGCCAAGCATGGGTGTCCTGTCGGTTGTGGGGTCGTGGGTCGGTTAGGCGCGGCGTCGTCGGTTGATACCGCCGCCGAGAGCCAGGTAGGCGGTGGCGTCCACCCAGCTGTCGTCGTGGTCCGGCGTGTTGTTCAGCCGGGCAATCTTGATCTGGGCCTGGCAGAGCGCCGCCTGCTCGGCGGTGATCCGCGCGCCGGGCTTCAGCAGCGGGCGGAGCACGACGCTCCACAGGTCGGCGATGTCCTGGAAGTTGTCGGTGGCGTCCCCGTAGTCGTTGACCCGAGGCCCGGTGAACAGGTCCACCGCCTCGCGCGCGACGGTGGCGGCGAACACGTTCGTGGGCGTGTCGGCGTTCGGGTGATCGGCCACGATCGGCACGTTGCCGAACGACTCCACGCGCCCGATCGGCGGCGGGTCGGCGTAGAGCTGCGGGTTCTCGCCGGTCCAGCCCTCGGCGGCGCGAAGGGCCTCCTCCAGCGGGCCGACGCCGGGCAGCGGCTTGGTCCCGTGCTGCGGGCAGTCGGGGTTCAGCGTGGCCATGTCAGGGCAAAGGCAGTCCCCGGCGGCATCGCCGAGCGGCGCGCCGGGCCAGCCCTCCTCGATGGCCTCGGCGCGGACGCGGCGCTCCTCGGCCTCGGCGATCGCCCGGCCCTGGGCAGCGCCGGGGCGCGGGTCGTCATGGCGGACCGGCCCGTCGGCAACGTCCTCGGGGACCTCGGCGGCGGCGGGCGTGGTGGCATCGGGCTTGGGGAACGAGAACCCCTGGAACGTGTCTGACATCGGTGTCCTTCTGGTGGTTGTGGGAGTCCAGACTGGTGAGCCTAAACCCTTGGGCGGCAACGGAATAACCGCCCCTAGATGTTGTGGTGTCCTGGCGCGTCGGCCACTAGATCAGACCTTCGCCCAGGCGTGACCCATGTCGGCGCGGTCGGTGCGGAGCACTGGTTCGCGCTCCGCCCACGCCGTCAAGAAGGGAGGCGGTGTGACCATGATCCGCTGGACCTCCTCGGCCACGGCGGTGTCCACGACCACCTCGTCATGCATCGCCAGCTGGAGGTGAGCGCCCAGGCCCTCGCGCTCCATCGTGACGATCGTGTGGGCCAGCACGTCGTAGGCCGACCCCTGGACGGTGTAGTTCACTGCCTTGAACACGCCACCCTCGTCCACCGGCAGGATGCGCCCGCCGACGGTGATCGTCCGGCCCGAGGCCCACGCGACCTCCTGGACCTTGGCCATCCAGCGCTCGCATCGCTTCATGGCCAGGAACATCTGCCGTTTGATCTGGGCGGCGCTCTCCTCGGTGTGGCCGATCGTCGCCGCCAGCTTGGGCGTGCCCTGGCCGTACATCGTGGCCAGGAGGACGATCTTCGCCGTCGGGCGGTCGATGCCAGCGGCGCGCATGATCGGCTCGTAGAGGTCGGCTCCGGCCTCAAAGGGTGCCAGGAATGCGTGGTCCTTGGCCATCAGCGCCATTGTCACCGGCTCGATCTGGGACCAGTCGATCGAGGTCAGCCCTTGCCCGTCGTCGCATAGAACCGGGCGCGCCTCGGCGGGGAACTGCTGAAGCTCCGGCGAGCTGTAGGACATGCGCCCCGTGGCGCTCGCGCCGAGGACGCCGACCTGGGGATGGCACCGCCCCGTGACGCTGGCCTGGCGGTCCACCTTCTCCAGGTAGCCCATCACCTTCTCGATCACCGCGAGCTTGCGCTGGGCGGCGGCGAGCGGGTTCACGGTGGCCAGGAACTCCAGGTCCGCCTTGGTCGCGCGGAGCTTGCGGGTCGGCGTCCTGGGCCACGGCTCGGGCAGCTCGCCGCGCTCGGCCAGGTACTCCACCAGCTTGGCACCCTTGCCGGTCCCGCCCTCCAGCCCGTGGACGGCCAGCTCGGCAACCGCCAGGTTGCGCTCGATGTCCACCTCCTCGGCGTAGCGATCGAGGTAGGCCCGGTCCACCGCCAGGCCGAGCGCCGAGCGCCGGAGCATGACGTGGTGAACGGTCTCCTGGGTCTCGATCAGCGCGTCCGCCTCGGCGGCGGTCTGGGCGGCGGAGTACGTGTTCACGAACGGATGGTCAGTCAGCCAGGCCCGAGCACCGTCGCGGAGGATCGGTTCCAGCGCCAGCGTGGCGATCGTGTCGGCCATCGCGCCGAACCGATAGATCGGGCTGCCGATGTCCATCCCCTCATAGCCCGCCGTCTGGGTCTTGTACCCGGCAGCCTTGAACGCGCGCTCCATCCCGCCCTTTGAGTCGGTCAGGCCCAGGAACCGGACGGCCAGCGCCTCCAGCTTCTTGGGGATCATCACGTCGGGGATGCCGATACGGGCCAGGAGCAGCGTGTCGATCACGCGGGCAATCTCGTCGGTGCCGAACAGGCCGGAGTGAAACAGCGGCGGAATGTCAAAGGCGGCATTGTGGAAGATCAGCCCGTCGGCGTGATCGAACAGCGCCTCCCCGGCCTCGTAGTCGGCGGACTTGCGCGCCGGGTCGAGCAGGATCGCCTGGACGTTGCCGGAGTCCGGCCACCGCCAGGCGGCGGTCACGCAATTGATCGTGAACGCCCGGTCCAGCCCTGGGGTCTCGATGTCTGCCGCGAGGGTGACCGATCGCCGCCTGGTGGTCAAGAACCGCCGGACGGCGACCAGCGCCTCCTCACCCGTGGACAGTGTGGCACCCAGCACGGGATCGAACCAGGACCGCGACGGTACGCGCGGCGCTGCCTCGGTTGTGGTCACTCGCCCTCCATCGCTACCCCGGCCATCGTCTGGCGGGCGCGCTGCTCGACCATCGGATCAGCGTAGACAACGGCGAACCGGCGGATACCCTCCACGCTCAGGCCAACCTCAAAGGTCGGGCCGACCAGCTCGCGCGCTTCGTCTATGACGTCGCACGCGGCCAGGAGCCGCTGGCTCAGCGGCGCGGGCGGGGTCTCCGGCGCGTCGGGGTCGAGCCAGCGAGCAAACTCCTCGGCAGCCTCCAGGACCGAGCGGGCGTCACCGATGCCGCGCGCGGTCCCCATGAACAGCATCCCCGCCGCCCTCAGCGCCTCGTCGCGCGGATAGGTCCCGCCCGTGAAGCTCAGCGCCTCGCCGCCGATCACCTCGTCCAGGGTCTCGCCCAGGACCGGCAGCTCGCTGGGGAGGTAGTCGTCGGGATTGAACTCCCCGAACCGGACCACCTTGGCCGGGAAGGTGACGCCCGCGCTCTCGATCGTCTGCGGGTCCCAGCCGCCTGGGCTAATCCAGACCACGACGCCCTTGTGAATCTGGCGACCGTCGGCGTCCTCCTGGGTCTCAATCTCGCGCCGGACGAAGGCCACCGCCTCGCTGGTCGGGTCCTGCGGGATGCGCTGCCAGCTGATGATCGAGCCGTCGGGCAGGGTGCGGAGGTGGGCGGCGTCACGAATGACACCGCCGGGGACGCCCGCCATCAGTGAGCCTCGGCGGCGGTGATGGCCACCTCGGTCTCGTAGGTCTTGATCCGCGCCAGCAGCGCCTCGGGGATCGGCGTGTCCTTGTACCCGCGCCCGCGCTCGACGTCCGCGCCGGTCCAGTCGAAATTGCGGCTCGCCGGGTCGCCGTTGTCCTGGACCTTGCCCGACTTCAGCACGCGCTGGCCACGAACGGCGATCCGGCGGAGCTTGCCGTCGTGCCACTCCACCGTCACGAACTGAGGGCGGAAGGTCTGGGAGCCGTACTGGTGGGTCATGTCGGGCAGGGTGCCCGGCTCGATGGCAAACCGCGCGGTGTGCTCCACGCTGATGCTGACCTCGCCGGAGGCGGTGCGGTCGGCGCGCGTGGTCGTGGTCGAGCGCAAGAAGTCGATCCCTCGCGCGTCGGCGACC
>JAFAZI010000195.1 GCA_019239875.1 Frankiaceae bacterium | reverse complement strand
CAGCGCAACACTGGAAGGGACTCCTCCGTCGGACGGTCGAGGGGGAAGGACGGGGCGATGTCCTCGTCGTCGACGACTGGACGGGCAAGCAACGACGTCGACCACTCACCCCGCGCAGCAACCACCACGGAGTAGCTGATACTGCCGGCGGTGAAGCCCTCGGTCGCGGTTACTACGACAGTCCCACCAGGCGCCTCGACGACCGTCCCTCGCCGGCTTCCCCTCAGGCGTTGGCCGAGCAGCAGGCGCTCCCCGTCCGCATCGACGTGCCGGTCACCTCCGGGTTGCGGACGCTCCTCCTTGACCTCGAAGAGGTCAGCGAAGTCGGCGGCGATTGCCAGGGTCAGCGTGCACGCCGTCGGTTCGCCTCCTGTGTTCATGATGTGAATGTCTTCGCGAACCCCGTTGCCGACCCAACGCTCTCGTTGCACGAGGAGGCTGCTGCTTCCCGCTCGTTTGGACAAACGTCCGACGAAGATGCCGCGGTACGGCTCCGGGGTCATGGCGGCTAGCGACTCGGGTGCCTCGCCGTCGACCTGGAGGTCCCATCGCGACAGGATTCGCGTATCTCGAAAGAACACGCCGTAAGAACCGGTCGCTTGCAGATCACCGCTCCCGGTGGAGATGCAGAACGACGACCCTTCGACGAGCGTGACGGCACCACTCGCAACTCTGGAGGGTTCGGCGTCCGGAGTCCAAGGACGAACGTCGCCCACGACTCTCACACCCCGATGAGCGCACCGGTGATGCAGATCACCGCCGACCTGCGCTGCTGCGGGCAGCCGCCTCGACCGCGGCACGCAGCACGGGATAGTCGAACGCGCCGTCGTGCCGGACTCCGTCGATGAAGAACGTCGGAGTGCCGCTGACGCCGCTACGGACCCCCGTCAGGAAGTCGGCCCGGACTCGTGGCGCGTGCACGCGTTCGACCAGATCCCGGACGAATTTCCGCTCGTCCAGTCCGAGCGCGCGCGCGTACCTGCGAAGGTCTTCACCCTCGAGAGCGGGGCTGTTCGAGAACAACACGTCATGCATCGGCCAGAACCGGTCTTGCGCCGCGGCCGCCTCTGCCGCCTCTGCCGCGGGCTCCGCCAGCGGATGCACCGTGGTGAGCGGGAAGTGACGGAAGACGTAACGAATCGGCGGACCGTCCGCCTTCAACAACGCCGCAACTACCGGATGTGCCTGCACGCAGAACGGGCACTGGTAGTCCCCGTACTCCACTAGCGTCACGGCGGCGTCCGAAGGACCCATGATGTGGTCACGAGTTTCGTCAACCGGCTCGGTGAGCACGCCCGAGGCCCCCTCGTAGTGAGTCCATCCGGTTGTCATGCCATCACCTTCGCTCGCTGAGACAGCGATTCGAGGGCGCGGAGGACGCCATCGGCACCGGGGTTCACGCCGACCGGCGACAGGTAGCTCCAGTCGACGACACCGCCGCGGTCGATGACGAACAGGGCGCGGGCACTGGTCCCCTCAGCCTCGCGGTATGCGCCGTACGCGCGCGACACCTCGCCCTTGGGCTCGAAGTCCGCCAGCAGTGGATAGGTCAACTTTCTGTCCTTGGCGAAAGCCAGGTGCGACCACACCCCATCAACGGAGATGCCGAGCAACTCCGCGTTGTACCGGCGGATCTCCGGAAAGACCTCTTGGAACAGCACCATCTCGTCGCCGCACACGGGACTCCAGTCGGCTGGATAGAACGCGAGGACAAGGGGCTGGCCACGGAAGTCGGAGAGCGCGACCTTCTGGTCCGGCGTGCTCGGCAGCGAGAAGTCGGGCGCGTGGGCTCCGATAGGGAGCGCCTGCTGTGTCGTCATCGGCCGACTACACCAAACCTTCAGGTCCCCCCGCATCGTCCATGTTGACGGGATGCCGGCGGCACCTCACTACCAACCCTGGGGATGCGGGCACGGGTCGATGTGCACAGGGTGGAGTGCATGGCTAAAGCAGCAGGCATCGACCTCGGAACGACCAACTCGGTGATCGCCGCCGTCGAGAACGGTGAGGCCAAGGTCATCGCCAACGCGGAGGGTTCACGCACGACACCATCGGTGGTCGCATTCACCGAGCAGGGCGACCGGCTGGTCGGACAGCTCGCACGCCGCCAGGCGATCCTCAACCCGAAGGGCACGATCTATTCGGCGAAGCGCTTCATCGGACGCAGGCATGACGAGGTCACGAGCGAGATGAATGCCGTGACCTTCGACGTGGTGGCGGGGCCGGATGGAGCCGCAAGGTTCAAGATTCGCGACAAGCTGTACGCCCCCGAGGAGATCTCGGCCATGGTGCTGCGCAAGCTCGCCGATGACGCGTCGAAGCAGCTCGGCGAGAAGGTCACCGAGGTGGTCATCACCGTCCCGGCCTATTTCAACGACGCGCAACGGCAGGCCACGAAAGATGCCGGTCGAATCGCCGGCCTCGAGGTGCTGCGCATCATCAACGAGCCGACCGCGGCCGCGCTGGCATACGGCCTCGACAAACGCGAGCACGAGACGGTGCTCGTCTTCGACCTCGGCGGCGGCACGTTCGACGTGAGCATCCTTGACGTCGGTGACGGGGTCGTGGAGGTCCGGTCGACCTCAGGCGACACGCACCTCGGCGGTGACGACTTCGATCGACGCATCGTCGACCACCTCGCCGACGAGTTCCAGAAGAGCAACGGCATCGACCTTCGCAAGGACCCACAGGGCCTGCAGCGGCTGTTCGAAGCAGCGGAGAAGGCAAAGGTCGA
Source organism: Frankiaceae bacterium (assembly GCA_019239875.1). Taxonomy (GTDB): domain Bacteria; phylum Actinomycetota; class Actinomycetes; order JAFAQI01; family JAFAQI01; genus JAFAZI01. Next base: position 19,372 of record JAFAZI010000195.1, on the reverse strand, counting down.
GCTGTCGTCCGTCACGCAGACCACGATCAACCTTCCGTTCATCACCGCCGACGCCTCAGGGCCGCAGCACCTCAACACGACGCTCATGCGATCCACCTTCGAGAAGATCACGTCAGATCTCGTCGAGCGCACGATGGAACCGGTCCGGCAGGCTATTGCCGATGCCAAGCTGACGGCCAACGACATCGATGAGGTCATCCTCGTCGGCGGGTCGACCCGCATCCCCGCCGTCCAGGACGTCGTACGCCGGCTCACCGGCGGCAAGGACCCCAACATGTCCGTGAACCCGGACGAGGTCGTCGCGATCGGCGCAGCCATCCAAGCGGGAGTGCTGAAGGGTGAGGTCAAGGACGTGCTGCTGCTGGACGTCATTCCGTTGTCGCTAGGAATCGAGACGCTCGGCGGGGTGATGACGAAGGTGATCGAGCGCAATACCACCATTCCCGCACGACGTACCGAGACGTTCAGCACCGCGGAGGACAATCAGCCCGCCGTGGATGTCGTCGTGTTGCAGGGTGAGCGCGAGCGAGCAGCCGACAACCGCGTGCTCGGTCGGTTTCGACTCGAGAACATTCGGCCGGCGCCACGGGGGGAGCCGCAGATCGAGGTGACGTTCGACGTCGACGCGAACGGCATTCTCAACGTCTCGGCTCGTGACAAGGACACCGGCGCCGAGCAGAGCATCACGGTCAGCGAGAGCAGCAACCTCGACAAGACCGAGGTCGACAGGATGATTCGTGACGCCGAGCAGAACCGCTCAGAGGATGAGCGGGTCCGGCAGGAGGTCGACGCACGCAACGCACTCGATGCCGCCGCCTACCAGGTAGAACGGCGGCTCGAGGAACTCGGAGATGCCGTCCCGGCGAACGAGAAGGCGCGCGCGGAGATGTTGATTCAGGATGCTCGAGAGGCGGTGGAGAACCAAGCGCCACTCGATCGGCTGCGCTCGCTCACTTCGGAGCTCCAGCAGGTCTACCAGAGCGTGGGGGCATCCGGCGGCCAGCCCTATCCGGGCGAGCCCGGCGCCGCAGGACCGTCGGGTACCGAGGGGCGTGCCCAGGACGACGACGTCATTGACGCCGAGTTCACCACCAGCTAGAGCGCGATGACTGAAAGCCAACTACCGACCGACCCGCAACCAACAGAGGTCGAGGCTCCCAACGGCGAGGCCAGCACCCAGTTGGCTGAGCTGCGAGCGCGCGTCGCCGAGCTGGAGGATCAGTGGCGACGCGCGCTCGCCGACCTCGACAACCTGCGAAAGCGAACCGCGCGCGATACCCAACGTGCACTGGACGAGGATCGAACCCGACTGACCGCGCAGTGGCTGCCGGTGGTCGACAACCTCGAACTCGCGTTGCAGCACGCCGACGCCGACCCCGCGGCGATCGTGCCGGGCGTTCAGGCCGTGCTGTCCCTCGCCGTCGACCTGCTTCAGCGCCTTGGCTACCCGCGCCAGGACGACATCGGGAAAAGTTTCGACCCGACGCACCACGAGGCGGTGAGCACCCAGCCCACCGCTGACGTTCCGGAGGGCACGGTGGTGCACGTCGTCCGGCCCGGTTACGGCGACGACCAGCGCCAGCTGCGGCCAGCTTCCGTGGTGGTGGCGTCGAGGCCGAACTGATGGCCACGAGCACGCGAGACTTCTATGACGTCCTCGGTGTCCCGCGCACCGCCGATGCGAAGGAGATCCAGCGGACGTACCGCAAGCTCGCTAGGCAGTTTCACCCCGACGTCAACAAGGACCCAGCGGCGGAGGAACGCTTCAAGGAGCTCTCCGAGGCCTACGATGTCCTGTCCGATCCGGATGCGCGTCGACGCTACGACGCCTACGGCCCCGACTTCCGCCGCGTCCCCGAAGGAGTCGACCCCGATACCTGGGCGCGGGCGCAGCGCGGACCGGCGGGCGCGCGGTCGCGGCGCTCCGGCGGGGCAGATGGGTTCGAGGGCGTTCAGTTCGGAGGCGACGTCGATATCGACGACCTCCTGGGCGGAATCTTCGGCAGCCGCGGCCGCCGCGGCTGGGGCAGGGTCCCGGGTGCGGACCAGGAGGCCGAGATCGAAGTCAGTGTGGAGGAGTCCTACAACGGCGGACGCCGGAAGCTGACCCTCGACGGTCCTGGCGGCTCGCGCACCGTCGAGGTGACGATCCCCGTGGGCGTGACGGACGGGCAACGGATTCGGCTCGCCGGTCAGGGCGGTCAGGGCAGCGGCGGCGCCCCTTCCGGCGATCTCTACCTCGTCGTGCGTATCGCACCTCATCCGCACTACCGCGTGGCGGGCCGCGACATCTATGTCGACGCACCGCTGACGCCCTGGGAGGCCGCGCTCGGGACCTCTGTCGCGGTCGACACGCCCGGCGGCGAGGCGAAGGTCAAGGTGCCCTCGGGTACGTCGTGCGGGCGCCGGCTGCGACTTCGGGGCCGCGGCCTGCCGAACCCGCGCGGCGAACCCGGCGACCTCTATGCCGAGGCAAAGATTCTGGTTCCGAAGCGGCTCTCGGCGGACGAGCGACGGCTGTTCGAAGAGCTGGCCACCGTTTCGACCTTCGACCCGCGGAGCCGACGATGACGTCGTACGCCCTGACCCGACCGATGAGACTCGACCTCGAAGGGTTCGCGAGCGCCACCGGACTCCACCCGGACTTCGTCCTGCTGCTGGTGGACCTTGGCCTTCTCGAGGGCGCGCCGGCATCTTCGGTCGACCTTTGGTTCACGCCCGAACAAATCCTCGTCGCCGCGAGGCTTCACCGGCTGCGTGCCGGATTCTCGCTCAACTACGCCGCCCTTGGTCTCGTCGTCGATCTGCTCGACCGTATCGCCGAGCTCGAGGCCGCTACCCGAGCTCGTCGAGTCCCCCGCCATGGAGGTCCGTCATGGACATGAATCGACTCACTCAGAAGTCCCAGGAGGCGCTGCACGACGCCCAGACGAAAGCGCTGCGATTCGGTCACACAGAGATCGACGGCGAACACCTGCTGCTTGCCTTGCTCGAGCAGGCGGACGGCCTCGCGCCGCGGCTTCTCATGCAGACCGGGGCAGACGTCGAGCAGCTGCAGAACAACCTCGAGGCGGAGCTGACACGCCGACCACGGGTCACCGGGCCCGGCGCGGCGCCTGGCCAGGTCTACGTGACACAGCGCCTGAACCGGCTGCTCGACACGGCCGACCGCGAGGCTAAGCGGCTCAAGGACGAGTACGTGTCTGTGGAGCACCTGCTCATCGCCCTCGTCGAGGAAGGAGTGGAGACGGGAGCCGGTCGCGCGCTGCGCGATCAGGGCGTCACCCGCGACAGGTTCCTTCAAGCCCTCACCTCGATTCGTGGAAACCAGCGGGTCACCTCGGCGATGCCCGAGGTCACCTACGAGGCATTGGAGAAGTACGGGCGGGACCTGGTCGCTGATGCCCGAGCGGGGAAGATCGACCCGGTCATCGGGCGGGACTCCGAGATCCGCCGGGTGGTGCAGATCCTGTCCCGCAAGACGAAGAACAACCCCGTACTGATCGGCGACCCCGGTGTCGGCAAGACCGCGATCGTCGAAGGCTTGGCACAGCGTGTCGCGAACGGCGACGTGCCGGAGGGACTGCGCGACAGAACGATCTTCGCGCTGGACATGGGGTCCCTGGTCGCTGGTGCGAAGTATCGCGGTGAGTTCGAAGAGCGACTCAAGAGTGTGCTCAACGAGGTGAGGGCGGCGGCGGGTCGGATCCTGCTGTTTGTCGACGAACTGCACACGGTCGTCGGTGCGGGTGGCGGACCGGACGGCGCGATGGACGCCGGCAACATGCTCAAGCCGATGCTCGCCCGCGGCGAGTTGCACATGATCGGTGCGACGACGGTTGACGAGTACCGCAAGCACATTGAGAAAGACGCCGCTCTCGAGCGGCGCTTCCAACCGGTGCTCGTCGACGAGCCGACAGTAGAGGACGCGATCTCGATCCTGCGCGGGCTCCGCGAGCGCTTCGAGGTGTTTCACGGCGTCAAGATCCAGGACAGTGCGTTGGTCGCTTCAGTCACGCTGAGCTATCGCTACATCTCCGACCGGTTCCTGCCCGACAAGGCAATCGATCTGGTCGACGAGGCATGCGCGATGCTCCGGACCGAGATCGACTCCATGCCGGCCGAACTGGACGAGCTCACCCGACGCGTGATGCGGCTCGAGATCGAGGAGACGGCATTGGCGAAGGAGTCGGACGCCGCCAGCAAGGCGCGAGTCGAAGAGTTGCGCAAGGAGCTCGCGGACCTGCGGGCGGAGGCCGACGCGATGCGCGCGCAGTGGGAGACCGAACGCCAAGCTCTGCGTCGCGTGCAGGAACTGCGCCAGGAGCTCGAAAGCGTTCGACAGGAGGCGGAACGGGCTGAACGCAACTACGACCTGAACCAAGCGGCGGAACTTCGGCACGGTCGCCTGCCGGAGCTCGAGCGGCAGCTGCAGGCGGAGGAACGGCGGCTCAACGAGCGCCTTGGCAGCAGGCGACTGCTCCGCGAGGTCGTCACCGAGGAGGAGATCGCGGGAATCGTGGCGCGGTGGACCGGGATTCCGGTGAGTCGCCTTCAGGAGGGTGAGCGCGAGAAGCTACTGCGACTCGACCAGATCCTGCACGAACGCGTCATCGGCCAGGACGAGGCAGTGCAGCTCGTCGCGGACGCGATCATCCGGGCTCGCTCAGGTATCAAGGACCCCCGTCGACCCGTCGGGTCGTTCGTCTTTTTGGGCCCAACCGGGGTCGGCAAAACCGAGCTCGCAAAGACACTCGCGGCAACACTGTTCGATACCGAGGACAACACGGTGCGTGTCGACATGAGCGAATACCAGGAGCGGCACACCGTCAGCCGGCTCGTCGGGGCGCCGCCGGGTTACGTGGGATACGACGAGGGCGGCCAGCTGACGGAGGCGGTGCGCCGAAAGCCCTACTCCGTTGTGCTCTTCGATGAGATCGAGAAGGCCCACGCCGATGTCTTCAACACGCTGCTTCAAGTCCTCGACGACGGGCGGCTCACCGATTCGCAAGGCCGCACCGTCGACTTCCGCAACACCGTCATCATCATGACCTCGAACATCGGCTCGCAGTACCTCATCGAAGGCGTGTCCGCAGCAGGCGAGATCAAGCCGGACGTTCGCGACACCGTGATGGGCGAGCTGCGCAACCACTTCCGTCCGGAGTTCCTCAACCGCATCGATGAGATCGTGCTTTTCAAGCCGCTCACGCTTGGCGAGATCGAGCGCATCGTCGACCTCATGTTCAACGACCTCCGGGCCCGGCTCGCGGAACGGCGAATGACGCTCGAGGTCACGGAGGATGCGCACCGCTTCGTCGCCAGCCAAGGCTTCGACCCCGTCTACGGCGCGAGGCCGCTGCGGCGCTTCATCGCGCGCGAGATCGAGACACGCATCGGTCGCGTCCTGCTGCAGGGAAACGTCCCGGACGGCTCAACAATCCACGTCGAGCTGTCGAGCGGCGAACTCACAGTCACCTTCGATGCCCCGGCGCATGCCGGGGCCGCAGCCTGACGGTGGGCCTGCGATGACCGCGACCACCGGCGCAACGGCCATGAGCTCCTCCCGGGTCATCCGCTGCGAGACCTGCGGCAAGAGCAACCGGGTGCCAGCAGTCGCGGTGGGTGTCCCCCGATGCGGCCAGTGCCACAGTCCGCTGCCCTGGATCGCCGATGCGGACGACTCCACCTTCGATGCGGCGGCGGTGCATGTCAGCGTGCCTGTGCTCGTCGACTTGTGGGCGCCCTGGTGCGGACCGTGTCGGGCCGTGAGTCCCGCGTTGGAGCAGGTCGCGCGCCGGCTCGCCGGGCGACTGAAGCTGGTGAAGGTCGACGTAGACGTCTCGCGCGAGGTCGGACGACGGTTTCAGGTCCAAGCAGTGCCAACCCTGCTCGTTCTGAGGGAAGGCCATGTTGTCGGACATCAGGCCGGAGCGGCGTCGGCTCAGGCGCTCGAGGCCTGGGTGGAGCACACATTGGCGGCTTCGCACTAGCCATTCGAGTGATGTCGGCGGCCGCCTGGTGCTGAACGCTGGTGGCGAATGCGCAACTTCGCGCTCTCACCCGCGATCAGGAGACGACATGACGACAGCGACCAGAACGGCCGGCCGACTGGCGGGTCCGCGGTGACCCAGACTTCGGGGGTGACCACCCAGCAGGAGCTGACTGGCGAGTACGACGTCGACCCGGCGCACAGCCGCATCGGCTTCGTCGCCCGCCACGCGATGGTCAGCAAGGTCCGCGGCCACTTCAGCAACTTCCGGGGTCGGGCCTACCTCGACTTCAGCGACCCCACCAAGTCGTCGGCCGAGCTGGTCGTCGACATCCCCAGCATCGATACCGGAAACGCCGACCGCGACGCACATCTGCGGGCGAACGACTTCTTCGACGCGCAAAACCACTCGCAGATGACGTTCCGCAGTACACAGGTCGACATCCAGGGCGACGACAGCTATCAGATGACCGGCGATCTCACGCTCAAGGGACGTACGCGTCCGGTGACGATCGACTGGGAGTACCTCGGCTCGGCGAAGGACCCCTTCGGCAACACCCGCGTCGGTTTCAGCGGTCGGGCCACGATCAACCGCAGGGACTGGGGAGTCGAGTGGAACGCGCCGCTGGAGACCGGCGGCGTACTGGTCGGCGACAAGGTGCAGCTCGAGCTGGAGGTGTCGGCCATCAAGGCCTCATCGGGGACGGACTGACAGTCGCTCAGTGCCCCGCTGCGGCCAGCGGACGTGACGAGGCGGGCTCGCGATCGTGGCTGTGCTCACTGGCTAGTCGGGCGAGCTGTACGCGACTACTGATCTCGAGCTTTCGGAAGACCTGCCGAAGGTGGAAGGCGACGGTGTGTGGCGACAGGTACAGCTGGGCTGCGGCCTGCCGGTTGGTGAGGCCCTCGACAACGACATCCACCACTCGCCGTTCGGTGTCGGTGAGGCTGTCCCAGCCGAACGACGGCCGGTCGGCGCACGACCAGTGCCTCGGTCGCGCGCCGAGCGCGCGCATTCGGGCCCGGACGCGGTCGAGATCGTGCTCCGCCTCGGCCTGCTGGTACCTGGCGCACGCCTGTTGTAGCTGGTCGAGCGCAGCGGCGCCGTCGCCGAGCTCGATGAACGCGACGGCAGCGTCCTCGGCCGCCGACCCGCGTGACCAGCTGTCGGCGTACTGCTGCGACACGGCGACCAGCCGGTGCGGGTCGCGATCGAGCACTGCGCGTGCGTGCTCGGTCGCGACGGCCAAGCAAGGCTCGTTCGGGAAATCCGCGGCGAGCGCCGCAGCTGCAGCGACCACCGCCGCCGCCCGGGGCCGATCGGACAGGGTGATGGCCGCTCGAACGAGCCATGCTGCGGACGTCGGGTCGCGGACGAGTCCCCCCAATTCGAACAGCACCACGTCGAGTCGCTTCTCGAGGCAGCGCGTGTAACCGTCTGGGTCGTCGCAGTCGCGCATCGTCATTCGGGCGTCACCTCGCTCTCTCATGGAGCACCTTGCCCACAACGAGCCCGGTGGGGCCTGTCCGCAGCTGACCAAATCGGACGACACTCTTGTCTGCGGAGGACAGGAGTCGGTCAAAGCTCGCGAATCGCCTCGAGCGTCCGCCAGGTGCGGGTAGCGATGTGAAGGTTGAACCGCGCCTCCGGATCGCGGAGGTCGAAACCGGTCAGCTCACGAATCCGCTGGAGCCGGTATTTCAGCGTGCTCTGGTGCACCGACAGGGTGGTCGCCGCTCGCTCGTGATGACCGCCCACGTCGAGGTAGACACTCAGCGTGAGGGTGAGGTCGGTGTGTCGCCGGGCGTCGTAGTCGATCAACGCACCGACCCAGTGGCGCACGATCCGTTCCGCCGCAGCCGTGTCGCCGGCCCCGACAAGGCGGAAGAGGCCGAGCTCGTCAAACACAGTGACTCCGCCAACATCCGCGTCGCGCTGCAGCCGCAGCCCGAGCTGGGCCTCTCGGTAGGAGCGCGGAAGCTCGGGGATGCCGTCGCACAAGCCGCCGACACCCACGCGGCAGCGGCCACCTGGCATCCTCGCGAGAGCTGTGTCGCGAAACTTGCCCCACGGCTGCTCGATGGAACAGACCAGGACGACTGATCCCTCACGTCGACCGATCAGGCAGGCGAGGTCGCTGTCCAGCGCAGCGCGCCGCACCGCCTGAAAGAATGTCTCGGCGTCCCCGCCGCGCGTCCTGCCCTCGACGACGACCACGACGTGCAGCGCTGATGGATCGGCGCCCAGCGCCTCGACGCGACTGCGAACGGCGGCCAGCGTCGTACCGGCAACGAGGGCGTCGACGAGATCGCCGCCGAGACGCAGCTCGGTCTCCGCGAGCCCACGTTCCCGCGTGAGCTCGATGCTCAACACAGTGGCGGCATGTTCCAATGCCACCCGCTCCATGTCGTCAATGGGCGACGCGGCGCCGACCAACGTGATGACACCAAGCGGTTCGGCGCGCGCGCGGGCCAACGCCGCGAGCCCGCCCGCCACAGGGGTCGCCCCCGCAGCCTTCAACAACCTGCTGATCAGCCGGTCGCGGGCTCGCGGTTGCGCAGCCGGATACGAATCTGGCTGCCCCGGACCCGACCACACGCGGAGCCGCCCGTTGAGATCCTCGATCACGACCGAACGCCCGGTGAGTTCGTGAAGCGCATCCGCGACGCCGCGTTCGCCCGTGCCGCTGAGCGCGACCTGGGTGAGCACGCGGTGGATGTCCATGGTTTGCGTGAGAGTGGTTAGCGACCGCTGGAGCGCGGTGTTCACCACCCGCAACCGCTCGGCGGCGACCTCCTCGTCCGCGCATAGCCGGGCCAGGCCAACCGCGACGCCGGTTGCCTGTACGAGCACGCGCAACAGAAACTGGTCATGCTCGTCGGGCACGTCCGCGGCGGCCGCGACGAAGAATCCCAACGCGTCTCGCTGATCGGTGATCGGGAATGCCCATGCCCAGGGATGGCCTGCGGCCGTCACCGCCCCACCCGCGGCGGCCAGGCTCATGACTTGACGGTCGAGTGATGGTTGGGGCTCATGTGCGCCAGCGGGCGGCGACGTGAGCCGCCGGCCGTCGAGATAGACCGCCACGGTCTGGGCGTGGGCCAGCGACACCCCCGTCGTGGCGGCGAGCTCGACGATGTGCTTCTCGTCGAGCTCGGAGGTCATGACCAGGAACAGCGCGAGGAGACCGGTTAGCGAAGCGAGTTGCGCTCGGGGGGAAGCAGACACATGGCTCACATCCTGCGTGGTCAGAAGACATCGCGGAGACCTGCCTAGGGGGCCCGTACCCGCCCAGACGGCGAGAATGCGTGCCGCCGCACCCGGCTCCTACCTGCTCTCCCTCGCAACCAACGGTACGCCGAGCGTGAAGTGGACCGATCTGTGCAGGCCAACGCAACCAAACCAGGCCTCACGCCGCCCCGACATCGACGAGCTTGTTGCTGCAGAAGGGTCCTGACTTAGGCCAGATCTGCACGAACGTGTTGCCTTTGACTGCCGCACCGAGGTAGCAGTGTGACGTGCCGTGTTCATTCGGTGTGTACGGGCCGAACATCCCGCCCGTGGTCCAGCTCTTGATCCCCGCGAGTGCCTGCGTGAGCGATGCTCGAGTGGGGTTACGGCCGGCTTTGAGCAGCCCGTAGATGAACATCTGCACGTCTGACCAGGATTCGACGCTGAACTCGTTCAACTGCTTGCCAGGGGCGTAAGTACGTGCCTCCTGCAGGAAGAGTCGCATCGTTGCGTTCGACGTGTCGCTCATCGGAATCGACGGCAGGTAGACCTGGAATCCTTGCGCGGCTGACCGTCCGGCGACTGTGATCTGGGACTGCGAGTAGGAGCCTTGGGTGGTCAGCACCTTTGCCTTGTAGTGCTGCGCCTGCATGTCGCGGACCAGATCGGCGTTGCCGACGACATCCATCGCGGTGTAAGCCGCACCGCAATGGTGCTGCTTCATTGCCGCGACGACCGATCCCATCGTTGCTCCCGGCGCGGGCGGGATGGACAGGTTCGTGTAGCAGATCGTGTAGCCGAACTTGCGGAACAGGACGCCGGACTCCTGGACGACCTGGGCAGCAATCGGAATCCCGTAAGAGAGCAATGCGATGGATTTCGGGAGCGCGTGGGCAGCAGTCAGGCCCTTGACGAACGCGTCGTAGAGGTACGCCCGACCGTGACGGACGACCACACTGCCACCGTCGACCGACCAATAGTTCGGGGCGTTGCCACGGTTGGTGTTCGCCGCCCTCCCGATGTCCGGGACGCCAGCCTTCGTCATCTCGGTGACGCCTCCGTTGTCCCCGTCCGAGGTCGACCCGACAAAGGCGAAAACCTTCGGGATCAAGTACTCGATCTCAGAGGTGTGCGTGGTGGCCGACTGCTGGTCATCCTGGACGTTCAGCACCAGTTTCCGCCCGCAGATACCACCGAATCGGTTGACGGCGGCGACGGCTGCTTTGACAGCGTCGACTGCCGGCTCAAAGACGCCAGACACGGCACCGGTGATGCCGCTGACGTTCCCAATCATGATCGAGGTGGGAGTGACTCCGGGCGCGGACGCTCGGTTGCCCGTCGTCCCGGTGCAGTACGACGCCTCGGTCTGCGGGTTGAAGTCGAAGTTTGCCGGCGTCAGCGCGCTGATCCCAGTGACCGACCCGCCTCCCTGTTGCTTGCCTGAATGCTTGCCAGAAGCACCCTGCGACGTCGAGCCGGTCGACGCTCCTGTCCCGGCCTGGCCACCCGATCCCGTCGTACCAGTTGTCGCATTCCCGGGGCCACCTGTACCGAGGCCTGATGGACCCGAGGCATTGCCGCTATCTCCCCCGGTTACCGCGGAGCCGCCGGTCCCGGTGTCGACGGGGCCACCTGTCGACGGAAAGTACGGCGGGACCCGTGCCCCGCAGGCAGCGCTTGCCGTGACCACCACGGCGAGCGCGACCGCACGTCGGCGTCGCCACCCGCGGGCACGCCACTGTGTTGTCACGACAGTTCCAGCACGAGTGGCAAAGCGCTGAGCCGGCGTACGACCAGGCTGGGGTGGTAGCTCAGCGCCGCGCCGTCTTCGAGCGAGAACCTGTGGGTTCGCGCCAGAAGCGTCTCGATCGCGACCCTCGCTTCTACCCGCGCGAGCGGTGCCCCGACGCACAGATGAATCCCCCAGCCGAAGCCGACGTGGTCACGCGGTCTCGTGCGATCCAGCCGGATCTCATCCGGCGCCTCGTACGCTTCCTCGTCGCGGTTGGCCGCGGGCCACGCGAGGAGCACGTGGGATCCCGCGGGTATCGATCGCCCACCGAGCTCGGTGTCTCGCGTGACGACGCGGTAATGGCCACGAAACGGTGGGTCGTAGCGAAGCGCCTCCTCGACGAAGGTGGAGACGAGGGCCGGATCGCGGCGCAACTCGTCCTGCAGGTCAGGGCGCTCGGCAAGGATCCGCACCGCAGTACCGATGAGGCTGGTCGTCGATTCGCCACCCGCCGCGATGATCACGCTGAGGATGCCGAACGCTTCGAGGTCGGAGAGCTCGCCGTCGTCGACGGCTCGCTTGACGATGCCGATCAGGTCGTCCTCGTGCGCACTCGGACCGGCCTTCGCCTCCAGATAGGCCTCGATGACGGGCGCCAGGTTGTTGACACCCTCATCCTCGAGGGGCTGGATTCGATCCTCCGGCACGAAGCCGCTGATCCGCTCGACCATCGCGTACCCCTGGCGCTTCAGCTGGGGCGCGGCGGCGTCTGGCAGGCCGAGAATGCGGGTCACCATGACCATGGGGAGGGGCTCGGCAACCTGGTTCATCCATTCGATGCGGCCGTCCGGCCCCACCTGATCGAGCACAAGGTCGAGCAGCTGTCGGAACTGTGGCTCCATCGCCTGGATGTTGCTGGCGGACAAGCGGCGTACGACCATCTTTCGTTGGCGCGCATGCTCCGGCGGGTCCGTCGTCGCGATCGCGGCCCCGCTCGTGGCGTCGTCGGTCAACCCGGTCATCGCCGGGCGCATCCCAGGCGCCGGCCAGTCGCCAAGGTGAAGGAACTCGCCGGAGGCGCTCGAGAAGGTGTCCGTGTCGGCCACGACCTGACGGACCAAGGCCATCCGCGTCACCACGAAGGTCCCTGTCCCGGCAACCTCGTGAACGGGGTCGCTCGCACGCAGGTGCCGGTAGTACGGATACGGGTCCACCACGACTTCTGGACCGAACAGCTCATCGACCTCTGTGCCGTCCAACGTCGTCACAGCTCACCTCACGTCATGACATTCGTGTCATACACTTCGCGTCTTACATGTATGACCCGGAACCATACACATCCGCGGGCTGACGCAACAGGGTCGTCGCCCATTGAGTCGATACGATTGAGGCGAGATGCGGAACAGAGGGTGGCAGGGCTCGCCGCCCGCTGACGATGCCGAAGCGCGGGATCGAATCATCGCGGCGGCGATGCGGTGCATCGATCGGCACGGGCCGAGCAAGACCGGGCTCTCCGATGTCGCCAGTGAGCTCGGCATCACGAGGCAGACCGTCTATCGCCACTTCACCAGCACTGACGAGCTCTTCCAGGCTGTGTCAATCGCCGCGGCCGACGCATTTCTTGATCAGCTGACCGCGCGGGTCGAGCGGCTCGACGACCTCACCGACAAGCTCATCGAATGCGCCGCCTTCACGGTCGAAAGACTGAGCAAGGAGCGGTACCTCTCCCTGCTCATCACCGACGGTGAGATCGCTTTGCCGAACCAGCACTTCACCGACGCTGTCCCCTCCCAGCTCACCCGCGCTCTTCTGGAGCGACTCGGCGTCAACTGGGACGCGCTGCACCTCAAGCGACGTGAGCAAGACACTCTTGTCGAGATCTATCTCCGGACCCTGCAGTCGCTTCTCATCGACCCCGGGCCCACGCGCTCGCCCCGAGAGCTACGGACGTTCCTTCGTTACTGGCTCGCGCCCGCCGTGCGCGAGGTCACGAACCCGGCGCGAACTCCTTAGCGGAGCGAGGAACTCCCCCGGGCTAGTCGGCAAACACACGTGCGTTCAGGCCGCCGGTGCCGCGCCGCGGCGAGGGAGCCGGTCGGTTTCCTCCGGGTGCTCGCTCGTGTCGGCTGGACGAGGCCTGCAGTAACGCGGGCCTTGGGCCAGATCGCACCCCAGTTCACGTAGGGCGTTCGCTTGCCGTTCCGTTTCCACGCCGTCGGCAATGATCCTGATACCCAACAGGTCCGCCAGCGTGAACACCGCCATGGCTGACGTTTCACTGTTGTCAGAGCTCTCGTCCAGGCCGGCGAGGAACATTGGGTTCAGCTTCAGATAGTCGATCGGCAGCTGCGTGAGGTACGCCAGTGACGAGGCGGCCGAACCAAAGTCGGTGACGACGGTACGGACGCCAAGTCGCTTCAGCCCTTTCAGCGACGCCGCAGCGGACTCGAGACTGGTCTTGAGCATGGTTTCGGTGATCTCCACGTACAGCCGACTCGGCGCGAGCCCTGAGGCGGCCAAAGCAGCGGCGACCTGGTGGATCAGGCGGGCATCGGGGAACTGGGACGGGAACAGGTTGACGGCGACGAAAGATGCTCCGGTGAGGTCGGTCCACGCCGCCGCATCCCGACACGCGGTGTGCAACAACCATGGGCCAGGGGATCCGAACAGTTCGCGGGGTTCGACGGTGCGAATGGATTCACTGGCCGGGATGAGCCCTCGTAGCGGGTGTTGCCAGCCAACGACGGCTTCGGCGCCGCGCACCTTGCCGTCAGCGAGGTTGATCACCGAGTGGTAGCCCAGTACCAGCGACTCGTCTTGGCAGACAGCGACGGTGTGACCGAGCGGCATTGCGTGGTCGCCGCGGGCGACGAAGCGGGGCGACGGGTTGGCGCCGCCACCCTTGCTGAAGCTGAGCACGTGGCCCTCCTTTCCGGTCGGCAACTCGGACGAGCCCTGATTTCCCAAGGCCTTCGGGGCCTCGCACCGAGTTCGGATGTGGTGTCACAGCGCGATTCGACGCACGGACCACACGGCTGGAGCGATGGGGACGTAAACCGTCCGCTGACACGAACTGACGTGGTGCTACGCGGCTAGTCGACGTAGTCACGGTGGTCGGTTCACGGAGCGGCACCCGTCCGCGACTCCGGCAAAAGCCCTTGTCGGCTGGCGCAGCCCTCGCGTAAGAGCTCGGTTTCCCGGACGTGATCAGAGGTGCGAACGGAAGATGTAACCACTGCCTCGCACTGTCGCGATCGATGCGGCGCCGAACGGGCGGTCGATCTTCTCCCGCAACCTCCGCACGGTGACATCGACGACGTTGGAACCCACTTCCGCGGCGAAGTCCCAGAGCTTGGCGACGATGTCATCGCGCGTGACCACGGCGTCGGCGTTGCGCACCAACACTTCGAGCAGCGTGTACTCCCTCGCGGTGAGGTGCACCTCCTGCCCGCACCGCTGCACGCGGTGCGCGGCCGGGTCGATGACGACATCGCCCGCACACAGCAACGCCGGGCGTGCAGGTGCGCCCCGCCTCACCAGCGCCCGCAGCCGCGCCCTGAGCTCGGCGACGGCGAACGGCTTGACGAGGTAGTCGTCGGCGCCGGCGTCGAGGCCACGGACGCGATCGCTGACCTCAGCTCGTCCCGTGAGCAGCAGAATCGGCGTCCAGTTCTGCTGTTCCCGCAGCTGCGTGCAGACCTCGACGCCATCCAATGACGGGATGTTGATGTCGAGCACGATGGCGTCGAAGGGCGCCTCGCGCGCCAACCACAGCGCGTCATCACCGGTCGCCGCAGTGTCCACGGCGTGGCCCTCGCGCTGGAGCGCGGCCGATACGAAAGCGACGACGTCAGGATCGTCGTCGACGATGAGGATTCGCACCCATCAACCCCGTAGCGCCGCGCGGACTTCCGACAGCAGAGTGCCGGGACGGAACGGCTTGTTGACGAGTGACATGCGGCCGGCGTTGACCGCGAGGCCGGTACCGGTCATCGCGTAGCCGGACATGAGGAGAACCCGCTTTGTCAGGCCGCGCTCACGCATTCGCCGCGCGAGCGACACCCCGTCCTCCCCGGGCATTCGGACGTCGGTCAGCAGCAGGTCGACCGGCCGTTCAAGCGCCTCGGATCGCGCGATGGCGTCAGCGGCTCCGGTTGCGCCGACCGCACGGTAACCAGCCGATTCGAGGATGCGGACCGCGAGGCCGCGGACGGCAGCGTCGTCGTCGACGACAAGCACCACCGGTGCAGAACCCAGTTCGTCATCCGCCGAATTTCCGGTAGCGAGCACGGGGACTCCCTGACCGTCACATTGCGGGAGACTGATGACAAAGCGCGACCCGGCGCCGAGCTCTGTCTCCACCTCGATGGATCCGCCGCTCTGGGTGACGACGCCGTATACCGACGCAAGGCCGAGGCCCGTACCGTTCCCCGAGTCCTTCGTCGTGAAGAACGGCTCGAAGCACCGCGACGCCTCCTCCGCCGTCATGCCCCGGCCGTCGTCTGCGACGACGATGACAACCTGGCCGTCGTGCGCGCTCACGCTGAGGTCGATCGTGCCGACACCTCCGATCGCATCCCGCGCGTTGAGCACGAGGTTGGCAATGACGCGCTCGAGCTGCACCGCATCGGCGTACACGACGGCGGAAGGGTCAACTTCGACCCTCAGCTTGATTCCCGCTGGAATGAGATCACTGCACACCTCGAGCGTCGCGTCGATGACGTCATTGACGTCGACGACGGCCGGCTCCAGCCGCTGGCCGCGGGCGAACGCCAGGAGCTGCTGCACGAACGCCGAAGCACGCTCCGCCCCACGCATGATCGCCTGGGCGTCGGCGACGTTTGGAACGGTTGGCGGCAGCCCCTCCAGCAGCAGTTCGGCGTGCCCACGGATCGCAGTGAGGACGTTGTTGAAGTCGTGCGCGACCCCGCCCGCGAACCGCCCGACCGCCTGGAGCCGTTCGGTGTCCACCATCTGCTGCTGCATGGCGATGCGTTCGGTGTCGTCGGTGATCACGATCATCGTGCGCTCACTGGCGCCATCGGCCGTCGCCAATGCGAGCGCTAGCACCCGAAGCCAGAGCATCCGACCCTGCAGCTGCACCCTTACCGGCGCAAGACCGCCGACGGGGTGGTTGTGAGGATCTGGCAGGCCGAGCTCAGTGAAGGCAGCACCGATGAGCTCGTCGCGGCGGCGACCGACCAGCTCGGCCAACCGTGGATTGGCCAGCAGGATGCGCCGCCGGTCGTCCAACACTGCAATCGCGTCAGATGATGCGTCGACAACTCGCCGGTAACGCCGCTCGCTTTCGACGAGCGCCTCCTGTGCACGGCGAGTGTCGGTGACATCGCGACAGTTGATGACCATGCCGCGGATGGCCGGGTCGTCGAGCGCGTTCGCGATGGTCTCCTCCGCCCATCCCCAGCTGCCGTCGGCATGGCGCAGGCGCAGCGTGACCTGCCGCTGCGCGCCGGGCCGCTCGAGCAGCTCGTCCCATACAACGCGGACTCGCGGGACATCGTCTGGATGGAGGAAGTCCCAACCGAGGTGGCTGGTGAGGTCCTCCGGCGTGTAGCCGAACGCGCCTGGTGAGCCGACCTCGGCATCGACGATGAACCCGTCCTGGTCGGTGATAACGATGATCTCCGACACGTGCTCGAGGAGAGCGCGCGACCGCGCCTCAGCCCGCGCCAAGGCCTCGGTGGCGAGCATCAGGTCGGTGACATCGACAGACGAAACGGTTCCGCCCGCAACAGTGCCGTCGGCCAGCCGCAGCGGTCGGTAGGCCGCCTGGATTCGCCGGCCCTGATAGTCGACGAAGATGTCAAGCTCCTCACCGGCGAGCGCTGCCTCGACCGCCCCGAGAATCGCCGGCTCCTCGGCGTAGAGGTCAAACATGGAGCCGCCGACCAGGTCGCTCGCGGAGCGTTGCTGCGTCGGCGCACCACGTCCGCGGGCGATCATCACGATGCCGTGCTGGTCGAACGCCATGACATAGACCGGCGCGCTGTCGATCGACTGGCTGAGCAGGTCACGTTCGAAGCCAACCTGCTCCAAGGCACCCGCCGTCGCGAGCTCTTGGGTGAAGTCACGGCAGATCGCCACCGCCCCGACAGCGACACCGTCGCGCAGCCGCAACGGCGAAACCGTGACCGACACGACGATCTCGGCCCCGTCCTTACGTCGTCGCCGAACGATGTCGTGGCTGACGCTGCCGCCCACCTGGACCAAGTCGAGCCGGTCTTGCCACTCCGCCTGCGACCCCTTGAAAAAGATGAGGGCGGACAGCCGCTGTCCCACCGCCTCCGCAACGTCGTATCCGTAGAGTGTCTCGGCCCCACGGTTCCACGAGGTGATGATTCCCTCGAGATCCACGGTGATCACAGCATCCGTGGCTGACTCCACCGCAGCAACGAGGAGCGCGTCTGTCGCAGCATCGCCGGTCGGCGAGTCAGAAGTCACGATCGGTCTCACTGTCATGTGAACAATGTCGGACTCTCAGTGCATCCCGAACCAGATGACAATTCGCTGACAGCAGACTGGCGGACCTCGATCGACGTCATGGTGAACGGACCGCGCTAGTTCCCAGTTTTGTCACATATCTGTCAGTCAGCTCCGTCGATCATTGCCCCGCGCCGGCAACCGCCGGCCGACAGAGCTCCCATGTTGACGAGGACAGCTGCGATGACAGACCTACCGACGCGGGTCGTTCTTGTCGAGGACGACCCGGGCCACGCGAGCCTGCTCCTCGAGACCCTGGGCGAGCTCGGGGGCTATGAGGTCACATGCGTCGACACCGTGGCCGGCGCCGTCGCCCACTTACGTCAGGAGCGCGTCGACGCCGTGCTGATGGATCTCGGCTTGCCCGACGCGACCGGCTTGGAAGCGCTCGACATGGTGCTCGGAGAGAGCAGTGGCGCCCCTGTTGTCGTTGTCACCGGCCGGTCGAAGGACGAACTGGGTCTCGTCGCCGTCGCCCGCGGCGCCGAGGACTATGTGCAGAAGGACCGTGCGGACGCGAGGACGCTGCACCAGACGCTGTCTTACGCCGTCGAGCGGACGCGAGCACGCGCGTTGTTGCGCAAGACCGTCACCGACGCGGAGGTCGTGTTGGCGGCAGTCGCCGACGGCATCGTCATGAAGGACGCTCACAACCGCATCGTGTTCGCCAACCCCGCAGCAGGTCGTATCTTCGGCCTGCCGCCGGAGCAGCTACTCGGTCTGCCAGCCGATGCACCAGAACTCCGATCGTGCCGCCTCGACGGGCGGCAGTACGCTGCTGACGACCTTCCCTCGTCACGGGTACTGGCCAACGGCGAGAGCGTGACCGGTGCGGTCGTGGGCATGACGCGACCTGGCGGGGAAGAGATCTGGGTCGAGCTCAACGCGCATCCGCTCGTGGGGCCCGACCGGACCGTCTTCGGTGTGGTGACGGCGATTCGTGACGTCTCAGAGCGACTCGCGGCCGAAGAGGCGAACCGCTTCCAGGCTGCACTGCTTGCCGCCGTCGGTCAGGCGGTCGTGGCAACCGACCCCATGGGTACCGTCCTGTACTGGAATCGCGCCGCCGAGGAGCTCTACGGTTGGACCGCCGATGAGGCGGTCGGACGCTCTGTGCTGGAGCTGACGCCCTCGACGCAGACCGCGGAAAGTGCAGCGGAGATCATGCAACTGCTCGCCGCCGGCCAGAGCTGGACCGGGGACTTTCTGGTCAAGGACAAGGCCGGCCGCGAGTTCCCTGTCCTGGTCAGTGACACACCAGTGATGGGTACGGACGGCGCCCTGCGCGCAATCATCGGGGTGTCCTCCGACATCACCGAGCGCAAACGGGCCGAGGATGAGATGCGGTGGTACTCCGCAGTCATCGAGTCGACCGGCGACGCAGTGTTCGGCGTATCGCTTGCCGGTGAGATCACCAACTGGAACCGCGCCGCCGAGGAGCTCTACGGCTACAGCGCCGAAGAAGCGGTCGGACAACACAAGTCGATGCTCGCGCCGATCAACCGGCATGACGAGGTTGCTAGCGTCCTCGCGGCCGCAGTCCACGGCGAGACAACTCGGGGGCTGGACGTCGTGCGCCGGCACAAGACTGGCGCGGTCATCGATGTGTCACTGACCGTTTCTCCGGTTCATGACGAGGCTGGACGAGTCGTCGCCTGCTCGGTGATCGCCCGTGACATCAGCGAGCGGCTCGCGATGCAGCGCGAGATCGAACACAGGGCGCTGCACGACACGCTCACCGGTCTGCCGAACCGCGCGCTCCTCAGCGACCGGCTCGACCAAGCGTTAGCGCGCACATCCCGTCAGAACACCCCCGTCTCGGTGCTCTTCCTCGACCTCGACAACTTCAAGACCATCAACGACGGCGCCGGTCACAGCGTTGGAGACGCGGTCCTCGTCGAAGTTGCGCGGCAGCTGT
>JAFAZI010000123.1 GCA_019239875.1 Frankiaceae bacterium | reverse complement strand
GACGGCACTCGAGCAACCCAGGAAGAGACCCTACGAGCCATCAACGGAACGATCATGACGTACGACGAACTGGTCAGCAACGCTCGAGACGTCTATCGCGAATACATCGCGGCCTCGGCGAAAGCATCGAAGCTCAACACGATTCTCGCTCGCGTCATGGAAGATGTCGACGACTCACCGTAGCCCGCCCTAGTAGCGCGGCGATGGGCTATGAGGCACTACAGGCAGCCCGACGTGGCATAGCCGCCCGCCGAAAGTCCCGCCGACGCGCCGCGCTCTCGCGCCGCTCAAACCGTCATCGGCAACGCTACGAGGACCTGCCCGTCCTCGGTCCAGTGCGTTAAGAGCATTGTCCATCGGAACGTTCACCTAGCTCGAGCGGAGAATACTGCCTACAACGATCGCGCACACGATGAGCGCGCAGCACCAAGTCAGGTCGGGCAATTACCGCCTTGCAGTTGCGAAACATTCATCGGAAACGGGTCGCGTATGAGCGGAAACGTGGGAAGTACCAGGCAACTCTTTTCTCCAGATGCCGACCTGACGTCGTACATCGGCGGACTGTCGTCGCCGATCACCTTGGGCACCGCGAACGTCAGCACGTCGCCCGGAGGGAGGTGGTATCGCCTTGCCGATGAGCATGGAGTCTGGACGGGTGCACATATATCGCCTGGAGGAAGCTGCGACGCACGTTGCTCAAAGCGCGTATACACCCTGTGAATGCTTACCGCGTCTGCCGTGTCGTTCGTGAGGGACGCACGTGGACCACTAGGACCGCCTCTGGGCCCCACGGAGCCGCTAGATCCACAACCGGCCAGTAGCGCTGCGGTGGCTAACGCAGCCGACCATTTCAAGAAAGCTTTAGTTGTGGTCATAATGAGTCGGTCCATAACCGTCGTAAAGTTGTCCATAATTCCAATTGCTGGTGCAGGAGGTATCGCTGCAAGATGTGCGGAAATAGACGTATGCGTGTTTGTAGTGCGTGGCGTAGTACGCGATCCACCAATCACCGTAGTGGCAACCGCAGACCTTGACACCAACGCTGAAGAACCGATCGATCCAGACCTTTGTTGTGATGTCGCCATTCAGCGACTGTGAGTCGCCCGGTTCATATCTGTCGCGTTCGACGCGGTGCGTCCATGGGTTGACGTAGACATGCTTCTTCAGGATTCCCTGTTCACTCCAGTTCGAGTTTCCCCTGCAATTACTGAGGGCGTTGTGTCGCGGGTGCGCTAACCACGGGTCGCCGGTGATCTTCGGCCCGCTGCTCGTCCCACCAAAGTCGCGGCCGTCGATCGGATCCTGGTTCGCGTAGTCATAACGGTTAGCACTGCCTCCCTCAATCGGATCGACAGATAGGAAGCGGCCTTCATACGGGTTGTACACCCGCACTCCCATCAGCATCACTCCCGGCATCGGACTTGTGGGTCGCCTTGTCCCGCCGAGCCAGGCATACGGCTGGGTCGTGCCAGCGGCACCGTTGCGAGCGGCTCCGAATTCGGTGTTCTCAAAGTAACTGCTTGTTCCCACCACCGGCGCTGAAGCGGTTCCGGAGTCCGCAACCGTAGCCACAGCGTCACCGTGGAGGTTCACCAGCAACAAAGTGGTGTGATTGGTATCTGCCGCGGTCTCCGTGCCAGCCGTCGACCCACCGAGGTCCGTTAGAAGCCGGAGCCACGAACCGTCACTGTTCGAGATCCAGATCGGGGCGTCGCCGGAATCGGCATAAATGTTGGTCGATACGACGCCTGTAGCACCATCAGTCATTCCCAATTGGCGCTCGGCAGGATCGAGCGTATAGGTGTCGGTCACACCGTCTTGAGTGGCGGAGTGAATCATGTCGTCGGCGAAGTAGGACAGATTTAGCGCTGTCGGGCTTGCCGTGGTGTCGCCGGATTCCACAGCAGGCACCGTGAGCGTTCGTCCGAGTTTGTCGTACGTGTAGCCGCTGTTGTTCGACCGGTCGTACTCGTCGTGCGTCGATGATATCGATGTCGACGGAGTCGTCGCAATAGAACAGAAGCCGCTTGAGTCAGCTGGGTATGCCTTGAAGGAACTGCGGTTGGAGTCCAGGTCGTAGCCATAGGTTCGCGTCTGACAGGTCTGATCACCTGCATCATCGACCTGGGTAAGCCTTCCTGCGAAGTCGTACCGTTCCTGCTGAGAAGACTCCGGGCTGGCTTGCTGACGAACTTCTCTAAATACGTTGCCGACCTGCGTAAAGTCCAGCCACTCTGTGGAACCCATCTTGTACTTCAATTCTGTCGGTTGACCAAGCGAATCGAAGGAGCGGGTCGCAACTAGCCCGTTGGGATAGGTCTCTGACTCAACCTGACCGTCCGCGTTGTACGAGGCGCCAAATGCGTCGGAGCCGACACCCGTGGATTTCGAGGTCGCCAAGCCGCGATGTTCAGTGCGACCAAGGCTGTCGGTGGACCCGTAGGTGAGGGTGGTTGTGCCCTTGCCATCGTCGATGGTCTTAGGACGGTTGTCGATGTCATAGGTTGTCGTCGTCGTGTTGATCCCGACTGCCGTCAACGCTTTGTAGCTCGTGACGCGCCCAACTGCGTCGAATCCAGTCGTAATCGTGCCTGCAGACGTCGTCCGAGTGGTCATGAAGCCCGTTGCCGAGTTGTACCCGAACGTCTGCGATGGGATCGAAGTCACTCCCGACGAGTTGTCATTAATCGAGAAGGTTTGACGACGCCCCGCCGTGTCGTAGGTGCGGGTTGTCGTTCGAGTGGTCGTGCCCGATGTCTGTGTCACGACGGTGGGCTGGTTATAGATGTCGTAGCTGTCCTCCTTCACCGGAACGCTGGATCCGGAAGAAGGTTGTCCAGCCGGTCCCGTCCTGCAGACAAGCCCGGCCCACTCGGCATGGTTTCCGCATTCGGGGTAAGTGGCGTTCGACGCAGCCGCGTAGTAGACGAAGTTCGTTGTTTCAGCTGTATTGCTTATACCGAGGGAATCCGCTATCGGCAAGCGCGTCTGAATCACGCGCCCGGAACTGTCCAACTCAACTGACTCACCGATGTTTCCGCTAGTGCCCTTCATGTCGATCGTGGTTTTGATGGGGGTGTCCAATGTCCACCCGGACGTGGGGCTCGTGTTCGACGTCCCATCAATTGGGTCATAGGACGTCTTAGTAGTGCGAGTGTCCGGAGAATAGTCAGCGGGCAAGCTCGATCCATTTTGGACGAAATAGGGCGACTCGTCCTTCTGAGTCTCTTCGTCATAGGGTCCGCCGGTTGCCGGCGCGCCCTGGTTGTAGGTGTAGTGAACATGATCGCGAGCGTCGACGACCGCACCTGCGAGGCTGCCGTTGTCCAACACGACCTGATGCATCGGCCCGTACTCGTCGATTAGGTCCGTGCCAGAAGAGTCATACATACTCGCGGTCGCCAGGTACGAAGCGCGATCAGCGGACGAGCTAAGTGCGGCGACAAATGGATCGGTATCGCTCGTGGGGTTCAGGGCTTGCGCCCGTGCCGACGCGGACAGCGACCACACGTCGTTGCCGACTCCGTCGAACTGCCGTGCGCTAACTAGCCAATCTCCCGCTCCATAGGTGGCATCGTTGACGTCGTTGCCACTGACGTCCATGTACGCGATTTCTCCGAATGGATAGTCGCTTGAGGTGGGGACATAGTCACCGCTTCCGTTCGTCGCCGGCACGTGGTCTGCTGGAAAGATCTCCGTCGCCTCGTACGGCACGTCATCTGATTGACCCCACGAACCAGCGGCCGACATGTCGACAGGCGCCCCAGATCCCGACACCGGGATGCCGTAGGCGACGGCGGAGGTCGCGACGCCATTTGCTGGATCCGTCCGCTGGACCGAAGCTAGCGTTCCTGCGCTGCCGTAGGTCATCTGCCAGGCGTTCTGACCCGGTGGCTTAAGGCTGGCAAGACGCCCTTGAGCGTTGTACGAATAGGTCGTCTCGAGCTTGCCCGATACGCGAGGATCCCACTGGCCGCGAAGCATGCCAGTGTTGTCGTAGTCGTAGGAGGCGAGTGTGGTCGTCGTCATTGCCGAAGTTGATGGATCCCAGGCCGTCATGTCAACCGACGCCAATCGACCGACGCCGTTCGCGCTGTCCCAATAGTTCCCCCAGGTTCCTGGAGCGGTGCCTGTCGCCAAGTTCGGATCAGACGAGGTGGAGTAGGTCATCGATAGCGAACGGCAACCTCGAGTGGTCAGGGGATTGCTGCAGCTCACACCCGTCGGCGTCGGGGCCACAACCTGCGTGACCTGTCCCTTCGAGTTGTACGAGTAAGACGTAGTGTGCTCGGCGCCGGGCTCGTTGACAGTCTGAGCCTGAAATGCACCGTTGACCTTTGTGAACGAGGTGACCAGACCTCCAGCTTCCGTCACCGTCACCGTGTCGGAAGACGGAGACGTCGTGATGGTTTCGACGATCTTCGTGCCATCGTTCGCGGATCCGAGTCCTGTATACGTGTAAGGCGAAGATGAATCGGATGTCTTATAACTGAAGGTCAGACCCGACGATGTTGTGAGCGTCGCGACGCCGTGAGTCGGATCGGTTGCGAGCGTCTCGTCTGCGATCCCGCCTGTAGTTGACGGCACAGTGCTGACCCACCCTGGACCGAATATTCCCGTTGTACCCAAGTCAGACGTAGAGGGACTGAGGGTCGTGAAGTCGCGCCCCAGAGTTATGTCGTCGGCCGCGGCGGGAAGCGTTAGGTCGTTCTCGTGGACATCAAAGTCTCCTGTCAGAAGTGAGATCTGACCAGGTCCGAGATTACGAACCGCGGATGCATAGTCGAACACGCCAGTGTTGAGTTCCAACGTCTCAGTCGTGCTGCACCCATCGCTCGTGCCGGAGTGACTGAAACAGGCCCGAAGCTGAACGGCACCGTCGGAGCCACCAGCGTTCGCGACCGTCTGAGCCATGTTCCAAACGAGCGGCGCCGATGCGCCACTTGCGACCGCTTGCGGCCACGTGGGATGAGTTGTTGACCCGGCGATAACGACGTCGTTGACAGGAACATTGACGAAGCTACCTGTTGTTCCGAGGTGATACTTATACGTGACGCCCGCTTCGACCGACGTGGCCGCTGTTGACAAGGTGATCGCACTTTGAGTGCTGTCACCGTCGTCAGGTGACGTGAATCCACCGACGCCGTAGCCAAAGGCAAACTGCGTTGTTGTCGAAGAACGAAGATTGGCCTTGTTATAGCTCTGCACGTACAGCTTGTGCCAGCCGGTCGTTAGCCCCGACTTGAGATTCATTGTTCCGGAACTGCCCGTAGCGCTGATTTGGGTGTCGGGCTCGGGATCGTCAAGCGAGTAGAAAAAGCCTGCAAGGTCCGAGTCCGTGGAGTCAGTGAAAGTGCAGGTTGCCGGCAGGCTGCCGTTCGACCAGGAGCCTGACGGGAAACCAGCGCATGCCACGGTCGGCGCTGAGGGCTTCTGCGTGTTGATCTGGAAGTGCTGCCACGACGTCCATGAACGCGAGTAGTCAGTACCGTCAAAACCGCGCGCGCGCCACTGCAGGTGCCAACCTTGATGAAGTACGCCCGACGGCACGGTCACGACCGTCGTCTTCCCGGATGCGATCTGAGACACCGAACCCGACCACGCGAGGCCGGTACCGTCCGTGTAGGCCGGGTCGAAGTTGACCTCAAAGTCAACCTCCTGACGCGTGCCGTCAGGGTCCGCCACAGCGGCGTGGAAGCTCGGGGTCAGGGAACTGACGTACGTCACGCCGTCGCCGCCGATCGAACTAGGCGCCGCCGACAAATTCATTGCAGTCCCGGGGTACGAGTTGTATGTCACCGTGAGTGTTGGAACGTGGCTGGTCGTGTCGCACACCGGAGATGTAGCCGAGTCGACGACAACGCTCGAGCAGAATTTCTTCCAGTAACCGTTCGCGGTTTCAGAACCCGCTTTGAGCTCAAGGCCCTTCCAATCGAGTGTCCCCTGGGCGACATCGTCAATCATGGTCGTGAGATCGATCGATTGCATACCGTTGAGCTGCGCAGGCACGCAGGCGTCGTCGCCGGTGTTGAACGATGCAGATGACTGGCCGGTAGTAGTCGTCGTCGGTTGATTAGCCCACACCTTCCCGTTGCCGGTAGTCGTTGTCGCGAAAGCGTTAATTTGCTTTGCGGTACAGGCACCAGCGTCGTACTGCCAGAGGTTCATCGACGCGTTCGTGACGTGCGATCCGATGAGTTGGTTCAGATTGAACCGAACGAATGACCGGTACTTCGTCGTGCCCGAGTCTTGCGTACCGACAGGCATCTTGTAATCGCCTGACTGATCCACCGTGTTGTTCGTGTACCAGTGGTTGGACTCGGTAGAGGTCAGCGTCATACCTGGATCGATGGTTACCGGATACTGAGTCGTCGGAGCAGTCAAGAAGTCCATCGATGGCGTCAGTACGAGCTCAGGCGTTCCGGCGGCGGTGTGGTCGAGGTGCGAGTCGACGACCGCTTGTTGACTGAGGTCAGAGTCGGAGTCAGCCGTGGCGTCCCACATCAGGAACTGTGGGGTACTCGCAACCGTGTCACCGCTGGCTGTCTGTAGATCCACGCCGCCTTC
Organism: Frankiaceae bacterium; assembly: GCA_019239875.1. Lineage (GTDB taxonomy): Bacteria > Actinomycetota > Actinomycetes > JAFAQI01 > JAFAQI01 > JAFAZI01. The sequence continues at coordinate 3,372 of JAFAZI010000123.1, read as the reverse complement.
GTCGGTTTCAACCGCGTCAAGATGTGACAGCCGCAGCGGAACCTTGAGAGCCACGTCGCCAGTCGGTGCCGACGACAGGACGATGTGCTCCTCGAAACCTGCGCTGGTGGGAGCAACCACCAACGATTCGTTATCGGACAGGGCATAGGTGGCCGTAGCACCGTCGATCGTGGGTTCTGGAAGCGGCGACGGCCAGCCCAATCCAACGGATCGGTTGTGACTCTCCTCGAGCGTGGCCGAGGTCTTATCGGATCCACCAGACAATGTGACATCAGCAGGGGAGGCGCCCGGCGAGTACGAGCCGTCCGCATTCTCCGCAAGGTCCAGATCGAGCGGGACGAGCGAGCCATCACCGGACTGCACGCGAATCGGATCGGCCGCGGCTTGATACGTGATTGACCCGTCAGGATTGGCCCAGCTCGTCGAGGTCGCCGACTCCCAATTCTGAATCTCCACACGATGATCTTGAAGACGAGCGGCCAGCATGGCCGAGGTCTCATCCGGTAGTGCAGTCACGCTCGTCGCCTCACCGGCCCGAGCGACCGGCGGATCCGTCACGGGGACCAAAGTGAACGCGAAGAGCGTCGCAACGACCCCCGTGATGCGTCCGCTGCTCGCCAACTTGCTGCGACTTCGGTTGCTGCGACGGGCAAACGGAGAGTGCTGGGCTGTCATCGGTCCCCCCGACCTCGAAACGTCACATTCTCGTGCGCGGTGGGCAGACTCTAAAGCTGGACAACAGCGTTCGTCCGGCGCTTTGAGATTCTTTGCGACAACTAGATGCCATACCCCACCTACGTCGACCACCCGAACGTGCCAGCTGGCTTGATCCGTCGAGAACCACCCTCGCCGAGGTCCGTGCTCCAGCGGTGGCGCGGCGCCTCGGGATTTTCGTCGACGAACTCGCAATGGCTATCCGCAACTGCGAACTCATGGTCCGAGTCCACCGGGCCGACGAGGCAAGCGAGGAGCGACATCAGCTTTGCGGTGCTGGTCAGCCACATGCGTCCGTCATCAATCCCACACGAAGGCCAAACCTGACCTTGGAAAGACCCAGCCATCAAAGTCGACGTTGATCGTGCGCTCCGGCACAAAGTCGGCGCTATGACTGATCCTCGTTCGCTCTCCACTCGCAATGAAATCGAGCACGCTGACGTGTTTGAGGTCGGTGTCGCTGTAGTCGATCGAGACTGCGAGACGCTTAGTTGGTTGATCGACGCGAAGCTGCAGCACGTGCCAGGAGGGGACAACAAGCGTGCGATACGTGTACGCCACTGACAGCGGCTCTACAGCATGCATTGCTTCCTCGCCGAGAGCGACGGAGTACGTCTGGCTCCCCTTCTTACTCGAGCGCTGGAGCTTGAGCGGCTCACCGTCGATCTGAAAGTCAACCAGTTGGAACGAACTCTCGGCGGCGGCATCGAGTCCCGTTCGCTTAGCGATATACCAGGCTGATGTCGCTGCCGTGTCGTTGTTAAGTTCGCGAAACTCGTTGGGATCCGACAGGCAGGTGAAGCGACGGATTGGGTAAACCGGCGTGAAGCGAAACTCCCACCGAACGACCGCGACGTACATAGGGGCACGGCCTTTGGCCGTGCCCCTATCCATGGATAGCCGAATCGAGATCCGCGCGTCGTATAAGCGCTCGGGCATGTTGATCGCCTGAACCGTCAGGTCGTCAACGATCTCCTGCGCGAAGCTCTCATCGCTCAGACGGATGCTCAACGCGTTGGCTGTTATTCGGTCGAGCACCTCTGGGGTCGCGACCCTGGCGAGGTCGTCCGGCTCAAAGGCGAATCCGTCGATGACGGCATCGCGCATGGCCGGCGTGCTATCCGACAGCACACGCTTCAAGCGCTCGGTGTCGCGTACTTCGCTGTCGGCGCTATCAAGGTATTGAAGGCCAACACCAAGCAGCCCGGTCGTGAACATCCCCGAGCCAATGTCGACGATTGGCCAGTTGTGGAGCCAGTGCCAGCCAGCCTGGCTCTCAACCCAGTGCCCAAAGATCAGCAGACCGAGCCCAACGAAGAACAGCAGCAACGCCAGGATGGTGAGCTTTGCTTGATAGAGCCGGTGGAGCGAATCGTGCATACCTTGCTAATAAGTATACCGACTTACTCTAGTTTGTGAAACTACCCGCCGGCGGTGTTGCCCCATGGGCCGAACGCGCAAGCCCGTCAAAGGGCCAGAGACGCTACCCATCCCCATGCGGCGTAGAAGATGCGCCGGAGTCCCCCAACGTTGGCTTCGGCAACCGGACCGCCACCACTCATGATCATCTCTCCGTTCGTCGGATTGAAGGACGGACGATATCCGATTTTGGGATATTGGTCGATCGTTCCGTGAACTTTCGGGGTGGACCAGGCTGCGCACCACGCCGAGCTACGGCGACTCGGCGAGCTGCTTCGACGTGTGCGTGAAGATGCCGGACTCGTTCAGGCCGACGTGGCCCGTGATCTCGGCGTTCCGCAGTCATTCGTCAGTAAGTACGAGTCCGGGGAGAGACGGCTCGATTTGATCGAGCTCAAGGAAGTTGCCGGAGCGCTCAGCGTGCCGCTCGTGGAGTTGGTAAGTGCATTCGTCGCTGACAGCAACCGATAACTCTTGCATCTAGGCACCCGCAGTCGTGACACTCAATTCCTGGGTGGGCCACGGCGCACTGAATCCGAAACGTACGAGCGGCACGTCTTCAGCACCGCGCTTCGAGGTACCGAGCATCCGGAGCATCTCGCGGTGGCCGATGAAGCGCGTCCGACCATGCAGCCAGCGACCGTTCTGCAGGATGTAACCCGTCCCCTTAGGCATGGGCAGCTCGATGAGGTTTCGCAGCATCTCCTCTCGGAATGCGGCTAACTCCGCTTCGACTCGCGGCGCCGCCATCAGGCCGTCCTCGCGGTAGCGCAGGAAGTATCGACCCTTGCGTACGTCCACCACGGCCCGGTCAGTACGAGACGTCCCGAAGCGAGCACTGCGGCGAGCCGCAAGCGATTTGGCTGCCTCGGGCATGGCCTCCAGCACGGACCCGCCATCTACGAGGATTGCTGAGCCACCTTCACTCGCCGCAGATGCGCAAATGATGCCAACGAGCTCGGGCGGTCGTGACATCGAGGATCCGTCTGTATGCGGTGGCATCGCCTTGCGCGTGAAGCCGTCGTAGCCGCTCTTACCAGCAACTTCAGGACGGAACGACAAACGAGTCACGTTATCGTCGGCGCTGTCCCGGTGGGCCAGGGGTCGCGCCACCGCGCGAAAGGCGTCGAACACATGCGCGGGCTCCTGCCCCTCGAAGAGTGCAAGCCCGAAGCGATCAAGGTGGTCTGCCAACCCGGCCGGATCACGCAGCTCCCGTGTGGTCAGCCAGAACCTGGC
>JAFAZI010000110.1 GCA_019239875.1 Frankiaceae bacterium | reverse complement strand
ACCGTCCGAGCACCTGATCTTCCTCGAGGAGTCGGAGCGAGCCGGTGCGCCGTACGTCGGCGTCAACTTCGTCGGCCTGCTCCACGCCGGCCCCACGATCGCCACCGAGGGAACGCCGGAGCAGAAGGCCGCGCACGTCCCCGGGATCCTGCGCGGCGACCAGATCTGGTGCCAGGGCTTCAGCGAGCCGTCCGCCGGGTCAGACCTCGCCTCGATGCGGACTCGGGCGGTGCTCGACGGCGACCACTACGTCGTGAACGGACACAAGATCTGGACGTCGCACGCCGAGGTCGCGGACTACTGCGAGCTGCTGGTTCGTACTGACCCCGACGCACCGAAGCACAAGGGCATCTCGTGGCTGATCATGCCGATGGACACGCCCGGCATCGAGGTGCGGCCGCTGCAGACGATGCTCGGGTCGAGCGAGTTCAGCGAGGTCTACCTCGATGACGTCCGGATCCCCGTCGAGAACCGGGTCGGGGAGGAGAACGACGGCTGGCGCGTCACCATGGTCACGCTGTCGTTCGAGCGCGGCACCGCGTGGGTCGACCAGATCGTCGACTCGATCCGACTGATCGCCGACCTCGCGGTGGTCGCGAAGAAGGTGACCAGCCGATCCGGCGTGGCCTGGGAGGACCGCGGACTGCGCCGCGACATCGCGCACCTCGCCGCCGAGTTCGACGGGCTGTGGGCACTCACCAAGCGAGGTGTCACGGAAGCGAGCGGGAGCTCCGGCGTACCCGGACCATCTGCCTCTGTGCTGAAGCTTCGCTACACCGAGGCCCGCCAGCGATTGATGGATGTCGGCGCCCGCGTGCTGGACCGGGCATCACTCGCCCGCACCGACATCGCCGGCCTCCCCGCCCAGGAGTGGACCGACGACCGCATCATGTCGATGAGCTTCACGATCGCTGCCGGCACCTCACAGATCCAGCGCAACATCATCGGTGAGCGGATTCTCGGCCTGCCGCGGGAGCGCTGATGGTGATGGAACGATGTGACAGCGTTATCGCCATAGCCGCAACGACGTCACATCGTTCGGGGGTGGCCTGATGCATTTCCTGCCAACGGCCGATCAGGTCGACCTCCAGCGCGGCGTCCGCGATCTCCTCGATTCACGCTTCACCCTCGAACACCTCCCCCATGGGTACGACGCGAACCTGTGGTCGGCACTCGCCGAGACCGGTGTCTTCTCGCTGCGCACTGACCTCGAGCTCGGCTGGGTCGAGTCCGTGCTGGTGTTCGAGGAGCTCGGCCGAGCCTGCGTGCCCGGCCCGCTCGTCGGCACCTTTCTCGCCGACGGGGTCGGCGAAGGGCCGGTCGCGGTCGTCGAACCGGATCAGGCGCCGCTGCTCGTCGCGCACCTCGATGTCGCCGCATCGCTCTTGGTGCTCGGCGAGGAGCCGATCATCACGCGACCGGTGACGGGCACTCAGCTAAACGATCCGCTCGACCCGCTGACCCCCCTCCACGAGCTCGCCGCCGCGCCGACCGAACCAATCGCTTCGCTGCCGGTCACGAGCGATCAGGCCCGCCGCGCCGGTGCCCTGCTCACGGCTGCGTTACAGGTTGGGCTCGCCAGCCGGATGACAGAGCTCGCCGTGGCCTACGCCAAGGAACGCGAGCAGTTCGGCAAGACCATCGGATCGTTCCAGGCTGTGAAGCACATCTGCGCGGACATGTTCGTGAAGACGGAGCTGGCACGTGCCTCGTTGCACTCAGCGGCCGTACTGCTCGACGATCCGGAGGTCGGCAACTCCGCACGTGCCGTCGCGGGCGCCAAGATCCTCGCCGACGAGGCCGCCTCGACCAACGGCCGAGCCTGTGTCCAGGTGCACGGCGGGATGGGCTTCACATGGGAGGTGCCGGTGCACTACTTCGTGAAGCGGGCCTGGCTGCACGCAACGGAGTTCGGTACGGCGGAGGATCACGCCGAGGACCTCGCCGCGCTGCTGTGAGCCGGCTGTACCAGCTCGCCGGCGTCGCCGCCGACGCGATCGCGGTCGACGACGGCGTCCGGTCGCTGACCTGGGCCGAGCTGGACGACGGATCACAGCGAGTCGGCAACGGTCTGGAAGCGCTTGGCGCGGCACCCGGGTCGCATGTTGCGATCTGCATCAGCAACCGCACCGAGTTCGTCGAGGCGGTGATCGGCGCCTGGCGGGCCGGGTGTGCATACACCCCGCTGAAGACCGGCTGGACCGCGGACGAGGTCGGCGCGGTGCTCGACGACGCCGCCACCAGCATCGTGGTCACAGACCGGGACGGCGCCCGCTCGGCGGCGGCCGCCCGCGGCATCCCCATCGTCGACGTGGCGGCCGGGTTCGACACCTGGCTCGCGGATCAGTCCGACGTGCCGCTACCTGACGATCGCGCCGGGTACAAGCTGCCGTACACCTCCGGCACGACCGGGCGGCCGAAGGGAGTTGTGCTCTCCGGCTCGGGGACGACGCCGTTCGCCGCGGGATGGGCCGGCCTCGCGCGGTGGGCGGAGATCGTCCACCTGCCAGGCGAGGGCACTCACCTGTTCCTGTCGCGGCTGTTCAACGGAGCGCCGCAGACCTTCGGGTTCGGCGCGATGGCTCGTGGCGCGACGTTGCGAATCCTGCCGCGATGGGAACCGTTGGCGGCGCTGGAAGCGCTGAGCCGACCGGAGGTGACGTCGACGATCATGGTGCCGACGATGTTCCGCCAGCTGCTCGCGCTCCCTGACATTGACCGCTCGGTGCGCCCGAACCCGAACCTTCACCGGATCTTGCACGGCGGTGAACCCTGCCCCACGTCGATCAAGGCGGCATTCGCCGACTGGTTCGGCGAGGTATTGGTCGAGTACTACGGATTCACCGAGGGCGGGATGACGGTGGTCGGGGCTGACGAGTGGCGGTCTCGCCCCGGCACCGTGGGCCGGCCGTTCGCGGGCATGGAGGTTCACGTCCTCGATGCGGCCGGTGCCGACGTCCCGCCGAACGTCGAGGGCACCGTGTACTTCCAGCAGTCGTCAGGACAGCGGCGGTTCCACTACCAGGGTGAGGTGGACAAGACCGAGGCGGCCCATCAGGGCACTGCCTTCACGGTCGGCGACATCGGCTACCTGGACGACGAGGGCTTCCTCTATCTCTGTGGCCGTAGCGCGGATCTCATCCTGGTCGCCGGCGTGAACGTCTATCCCGCGGAGATCGAGCAGGCAATCGCCGACGTACCCGGCATCGCCGACCTGTGCGCCGTGGGCGGACCCGATCCCGAGCGCGGTGAGGCGATCGTGCTGCACATCACGCTGGCAGAAGACACTGCGATCGATGAGGTGCTCGCCGCGATCGACGGTGCCGCCAACGAGCGACTAGCGCCGTACAAGCGTCCGACGTCGGTGGTCGTGATCGACGAGATCCCACGCGACCAGACCAGCAAGGTGATCCGGCGCGAGCTACGCGATCCGCTGTGGGCCGACGCACCTCAGTTCGCGACGCGGCCCCCATCGTTTTGAACTGTTGAGCACGCGGTTGGCGCCACGACAGGCCGGCGTGTCTGCCCTCAACCGCATGCCGAAAACGGTCATCAAGTCACACCACGTCTGCGTCGACAAGAGATGGACAGACAGGAGTCAGCCATGCTCGGCGTCCAGCTCGCTTTCGCCGCACTCTTCGCCGTTGCCGGCTACCAGGAGTCGCGCCGCTTCGCCCGTACCTACGGCCGGTCGCCATGGGGCTGGCCGGATTGGCTGTGGGCGCTGGTGCTGGGCTTCAGCTGGTTGATAGGCATCGTGCTGCTCGCGATCGCCGAGCGGCAGGGGCGCAAGCATCCGCAGTACGGGCCGACGGGTGGGCCGATGCCGCAATCGATGCCAGTCGGGCAGTTCGGGACAGCGCGCTATGCAGACCCAGTCGCGTACGGCGTCATGCCGCCGGCTCCCGCGAACCCCTACGCGCCGCCGGCGCCGGCACCCGCGCCGGTTACCTTCGGCGACACGATCCTGCCGGGCTGACCACATGACGGACTCCTGGACTCCCCCCACCTCTGACCCGAGCGGGTTCTTCGCGGCGACGCCCACCGCGCCGATCGCCCCAACCGCAGCGCCATCGACGCCGGTCGCAGCGCCCCAGGTCAACCAGTTCGGTACGCCGGTCGCACCACCCCAGGTCAACCAGTTCGGTACGCCAGTCGCGGCATCACCCACGACCTGGTCGCCGTACCCGGTCGCGGCGACGCCACCGAAGCAGTCCCGAAACATGTGGGTCGTGGGCGTCGCGATTCTCGTCGGACTGATCAGCATCGGCGCCGCCGTCCAGGTCTTCCTTCGCAATCACCACTCACTGTCGACACCCCAGACCATCAACGGCACCACACTCATGACTGATCCCCGCCTCGACCAGATCAAGTCGATGATGCTCAACGGCCTCGACAGCAACGGAATTCACGGCGGAATCGCCGGCTTTTACGGCAACAACGGACTGCCGACTGCCATGGTCCTTGCCGCACACGGCCGCGGCAGCGCGGACAGCAAGATGTCCGAGGTCGAGAGTGGCTTGCGGTCCGACACCGAACTGACGACGCCCCTGTCCAGCGCACCGGCCGGCAAGCTCGGTGGCCGGATGGAGTGCGGGGCGATGAGCACGAGTGGCCTGAACATCCCGATCTGCTTGTGGGCGGATGGCGACACGGTGGGAATGATCGGATTGTTCGGCGCCAGCCCGGCCGACGCCCCAGCCACGGCACTGACCTACCGCGAGGCCGTCGAGCACTAGCTAGTCGAGCGGTCCTTCGGCGAGCACGCAGCGGGTGCCGCTGTAGATCGTCGGCATGCACTTGTTGCAGTGCACGCACAGGCCTTCGTCGCGCTGCCCGGACTGCCACACGTTGATCAGATCAGGCTCGCGGAGCAGCGCCCGTCCCATCGCCACGAAGTCGAAGCCCTCGTCGATCACGGCCTGCGCCGTGTCAATCCGGTTCACCCCACCCAGATAGGTCAACGGCATCGACAAGGCAGCGCGGAACTGACGTGCGTAGGGCAGGAAGAACCCTTCTTCGAAGGGGTACGACGGAAACAGCCGCGGCGCGATCAACCGCATCCCCGGCCGCACATATGCCGGCTGGGTCAGCAGCATCTCCTCGAGCGGCACGTCGCCACGGAAGAAATACATGGCGTTCTCCAGGGAGCTGCCGCCGGTGAGCTGCATCGCATCGAGGCAGCCGTCCGCCTCGATCGCGGCGGCGATCTGGAGACTCTCCTCGAGCCACAGCCCACCGGCGACGCCATCGGTCATGCCGAACTTCGCCGTGACCGCGATTCGCGACCCGACGGCGTCGCGGACTGCACGGATGACCTCACGGGGGAACGCCGATCTCGATTGCCACGTCCCGCCGTACTGGTCACGTCGCTTGTTCAGCCGCGGGCTCATGAACGACGACAGCAGGTAGCCATGACCCAGGTGGATCTCGACGCAGTCGAACCCCGCTTCGACCGCGTTTCGAGCTGCCGTGACAAAACTTGCCCGGACTCGGTCGAGGTCTGCCTGTGACGCCGCCGGCACGAGCCCCTTGGCGGGCGGGCTGAACCGGCGGGAGGGCGCGAGCGATTTCATGCCGTTGGAACGGGCATCGGCCACCAGCCCGGCGTGGCCGAGCTGGGCGCTGGCCGCGGCTCCCTCGGCATGGATGGCGTCCGTGACTTTGCGAAGCGCAACCGCCGAGGCGTCATCGAGCACCAGGCAGTGCCGCTGCACGCGACCGTCAGGCGACACCGCGCAGTAGGCCACCGTTGACATGCCGGCACCGCCCGCGGCCACGCGCCGGTGGAACTCCACCAGCCGATCCGTCACCTCGCCTTTCGGGGTTGCCCCTTCGAAGGTCGCCGCCTTGACGATGCGATTGCGGAGCGAGAGCGGCCCGAGCCTCGCCGACCGAAATACCGACTTGTCCGGGGCCGTCATGCGAAAACCCTACGTGATCTTGAGGCCGGTTCTGATGGGTAGTCAGATCTCATAGAATCACCCGATGCCAGCGAACCACGACAGCACCTTCGGGCGCTTGATCATCAAGATGAGCGGCAGCGACTGGTTCGCGAAGGTCGGGCCGAAGGTCGTTCCTCACTTGGACCGATTCATGCACCGGCTCACCGGCGGACGCGTCATCCTCAGCGGCGGCATGCTCCCATCTCTCGTCTTGACCACGACCGGGGCGAAGACCGGGCAGAAGCGTCAGACTCCGCTCGCCACGAAGCCGGAGGACGGCAGCTGGTATGTGGTCGGCAGCAACTTCGGGCGAGACAGTCATCCGATGTGGACCGGCAACCTCATCGCGAACCCGGATGCTGAGGTCTCATTCGAAGCCAAGAACACCCCCGTGACCGCGCACCTGCTGACCGCGGAGGAGAAGGCCGAGGTCTGGCCTCGGTTGGTCAAGTTCTGGCCGAACTACGACGTGTACACCGAACGCAGCGGGCGCGACTTGCGAGTGTTCCGATTGGACCCTCGATAGATGCGCGTTCTCGTCACCGGCGGCACGGGGTACGTCGGCGCCTACACGGTCAAAGCATTGCTGGATGCCGGACACACTCCGCGCCTCTTGGTGCGCAACCGGGGCCGGCTGGCGACCACCATCGGCACGCTCGGCGTCGACGTCGCTTCGCTGGAGATCGCCGAGGGCGACATGACGGACTCGGATGCCGTGACACGAGCGGTGAAGGGGATGGATGCCGTCATTCACTGCGCCGCGGTGGTCGGTGCGCTGGACAAGTCGAATGCCGAGGCGACGATCGACTCGAACGTCACGGGCACGGAGAACGTGATCGGCGCCGCGATCGCTGAGGGCTGCGACCCGGTGATCCACACCTCGAGCATCGCCGCGCTCTACGACCCTCGCGAGCCGTTGCTCCACTCAGACCTGCCTCCCGCCACGCATGCGACCTCGCCGTACACGAAGTCCAAGGCGATCTGCGAGGCCTACGTTCGCGATCTGCAAGCCGAAGGCAAGCCAATCGTCACCGTGTATCCCGGCGGAGTCGGCGGCCCACCGGCGGGCGAGGCCTACGGCGACATGGCCGAGGGCTTCATCTCGATGCTGAAGAACGGATTCGTGCCGCTGTCCGGCGGGGCGATCACCGTCATCGACGTCCGCGACCTCGCCACGGTCATGGTGGCGGCCCTGACCCCCGGCAAGGGTCCGCGGCGATACATGGTCGGCGGCGACATGATCGACATGCACGACCTTGGCACGATGCTGCGAAAGAGCACCGGCCGACGGATGCCGGTCCTGCCGCTCCCTGGCATCTTGTTCCGAACCCTTGGCCGGGTCGTCGATCTCGCACGAAGGATCGTTCCGTTCGAGTCGATCTTCACCGCCGAGGCGATGGACCTGCTGACGCTCGCGCGGCCGACCGACGACAGCGCCGTTCACGACGAGCTCGGCGTCACGTACCGGCCGACCGCCGAGACGATCGACGAGGTCATTCGGGGTCTCGTCCGCAACGGGCACGTGACCGCTTCGCAGGCCGGCAAGGCGGCGTCCTGACGATGCCCGAGAGCCGGTGGGCCAAGGCGACCGGTGGCACCCACGGCGCGGACTACGCCGCCCGATTCGAAGCGCTCGCTGCGTCGGGGATGGACATGCACGGCGAAGCCACGTTGTGCGCTGCCCTCGCGCCACCCGGCTCTCGTGTCCTCGACGCCGGCTGCGGCACGGGCCGCGTGGCGATTCGACTGAGCGAGCTGGGCTACCACTGTGTCGGCGTCGATTGCGACGAATCGATGCTGAACGTCGCCCGAGGTGCATCGAGCGGCGTCGAGTGGCTGGCCGCCGATCTCGCTGAGCTCGGCGACCTCGGCACGCCGTTCGATCTGATCGTGGCGGCTGGCAACGTCATCCCTCTCCTCGCCGCCGGCACCGAGGCAGCCGTCATCCAAGCTCTCGCAGCACGGCTCGAGCCGACGGGGGTCTTCGTCGCGGGCTTCGGGTTGGACGCGGCTCATCTGCCCATCCCCGAGCCGCCGTTCACGATCCATGAGTACGACGCGTGGTGCGCGGCGGCCGGATTCCAGGTGGTCGAACGCTTCTCGACCTGGTCGCGCGAGCCGTGGGATGACCGCGGTTACGCCGTCACCGTCTGCCGCCTCAGCGGCTGACCGCTCGCAGTACGGGCTCCCACACTGCGGGATCGACACCTTCGCGCGTGGAGAGCGCGCAGCGGGACATCACCCCGCCGAAGCGCTTCTCCAGCTCGGCCGCGATGTGATCGGGCTCCGCCACGATGGCGATCGTTCGCAGCACCTCGTCATCGACGCGCTTCCCCATCGCGGCCCACTCGCCCTTGAGCGACAGGTCGTGCATCTCGTCGTACAGCTCACCCCAGCCGTGCACATCCAGGATCGGCTTGTAAGCGGGCGTCGAGGCGTAGAACGCGATCTGCATCCGGGCGGCGTCGGCCGCCGCAGCCAGGGCTGCCTCGTCCCGGCCGGTGACCACGATCGGCATGCCGCTGATCACGAACCCGTCGAGGTCGGGACGGACGGCGGTCAGCGCCGGGACGATCACGTCCTTGAGATAGCGCTCAGTAGTGAAGGGATGGATCAGCAGACCGTCGGCGACCTCGGCTGATGCCGCGACCATCCGCTCTCCCACGCCGGCCAGGTAGATCGGCGGTGGTCCCCATCGATTGGCGCCGGGCGAGAACATCGGGGTCATCAAGGTGAACTGGTAGAACTCGCCCTCGTACTTCAGCGGCTCGCCGTCGTGCCAGCTGCGCCAGATCGCGCGGAGCGCGCCGACGTACTCCTTCATCCGGGCGGCCGGCGCGGACCACGGCATGTTGAAGCGGCGGACGATGTGCGGCTTGATCTGCGAGCCGAGCCCCAGGATGAACCGGCCCTCGCTCATGAGGTGGAGGTCGTTCGCGGTCATGGCGACCGTCATCGGAGAGCGGGCGAAAGCGACAAGGATGTTCGTGCCGAGCGAGACGCGGCTGGTCCGCGACGCCGCAGCACCCATCGCGAGCATCGGATCGTGGCCGGTCTCAGCGACCCAGACACCATCGAAGCCGAGCTCCTCCGCGACCCGCGCCCGCGAGCCGTCGTCGAGCATCGAACCCATGATCGTCGTGTCGATCTTCACTCCGGCAGAATCGCACGGGTCGACATCGCGACTGCATGCCGCCGGGGGTCAGCGCGCCACAATGTGCAGATGACTGACGCCGCGGTGCCGCGGTGGCGGGGGCAGCCGGGCCGCCTCGAGGTCTGGTACGCGAGTGCCACGGACATCGCGACCGGCATGGGTCTGTGGCTGCACTACGAGCTGGTCGCACCCACCGCCGACGCGGCGTACCTCCACGGTTGGCTCGCGACCTTCCCGGTTGACGGTCCGCCGTCGTACGAGCGATTCGGACCGGAAGCCGTCACCCCTGCGGGTGAGGACTGGATGTCCGGCAGCAACTTCAGCATCGGCCCGACTCGGCTGACCGGGACGCTGACCGGTACGGCGTGGGACCTCGAATGGGCAACGGACGAGCCGCCCATGTGGACGATGAGCAAGGCCACCTGGCAACGCGAGATCTTGCCGTCGTCCCACGTCGTCCTCGCACCAAAGGCCCGGCTCATCGGGATCGTCAACGCCCAGCCGATCGACGCCGTCGGCAACCTGTCGCACATCTACGGGCATGGCAACGCCCAGCGGTGGGCGTGGCTCCACGCCGACCTCGACGACACGACGAGCCTGGAAGTGATCGCAGCCGTCGGCCGGCGGCCGGCACTGCGGAGGCTGCCACCGCTGGCCTTCGTCCAGCTGCGACGGCACGGCCACGACTGGCCTTCGAACCCACTGGCGTCGGCCGCGTTGTTCCGCGCCAAGCTGGGCCAGGAGAGGTGGTCGGTGCGCGGCATCGTTGGCAGGCACCGACTCTCGGTCGACGTCGTGCAACCGGCGGACCGCTGTGTGATCCTCGACTACCGCGATCCGGACGGCGCGACGGCGACGTGCTCGAACACCGAGACCGCCGACGTCGAGGTGCGACTCGAGAAATTCACCGGGCGCTGGCGCGTCGAGAACTACTGGCGGCTCGAGAAGACCGCGCACGCAGAGCGTGGCTACCGCGGCTCATGAGAGAGCGGCGATGCTGGTCTAAAGCTTGAGGTCGTTGCCCACGGCGAATGTGTGACGCTCGCCGTCGCCGAGGTAAGCGCCAACGGAGCTCGCAAGCTCGTCGACCGTCCACGTCTCGCCCGCCGCGCCGAACGACCGGTCGAGCGACGGCGCCTTGATGACGCCGACCTTTCCGCCGTACACGACGAACAGGTTGCCGTTCACGTGATCGGCGCCGCGCGTCCCGAGCCACACCACGACGGGTGCGATGTGCTCGATCGCCCACGGGTCGACCTCGTCACCCTCGGGCGCCGGCGGGAACGTCGCCTCGGTCATCGCGGTCCGCGCGCGCGGCGCGATTGCATTGGCGCGTACGCCGTACCGGCCGGCGCCGTGAGCGACGGAGAGGGTCAGCGCCGCGATACCAGCCTTCGCGGCCGAGTAGTTGGGCTGACCGGGCGACCCGAACAGGAACGCCTCGGAGGCGGTGTTGATCACGCGGGCCCACTGCGGCGCGCCGTCCGCCGCCTTGGACTTCTCGCGCCAGTACGCCGTTGCCGCCTTGCACGTCGCCGCGTGGCCTCTGAGGTGCACTCGGATGACGGTGTCCCACTCGTCAGCCGAGACGCCGAAGATCATCCGGTCACGCAGCACGCCGGCGTTGTTGACCAGGACGTTCAGGTCGCCGTACGTGTCGATCGCCGTCTGAACCAGCCCGGTGGCGAAGTCCCAGTCGCCGATGTCGCCTGCCACGCCGATCGCTTCCCCACCGGCTGCGTTGATCTCCGCGGCAACCGCGTCGGCGGCGTCGCCGATGTCGTTGACGACGACCTTCGCGCCGGCCGCGCTGAGGGCAAGCGCCTCAGATCGTCCGAGCCCCACGCCGGCGCCCGTGACGACGGCGACAGCACCCTCGACCTCTGACCCCGTGAAGGAAGGGACAAGCTGCTTCACCACGACGGAATCCACCTCACCTGTCGACGCCGAGCATCAACGCGCTCGTCGGTACACCCGTCCCGCCGGTGACGAGCACGTGCTCAGCACCGTCGACCTGATTCACCGATGTGCCGCGCACTTGGCGCACTCCCTCAGCGATTCCGTTCATGCCGTGGATGTAGGCCTCGCCGAGCTGACCGCCATGGGTGTTCACCGGCAACCGACCACCGATCTCGATCCCGCCGTCGGCCATGAAGTCCTTGGCCTCACCAGGTCCGCAGAACCCGAACTCCTCGAGCTGAGCCAGCACGAACGGCGTGAAGTGGTCGTAGAGCACCGCGGTCTTGACGTCGTCGGGACCGAGCCCGGACGTCTCCCAGATCTGGCGGGCACACGTGCCCATCTCCGGCAGACCGACGATCGAGTCGCGGAAGAACGACCTCATCATCTGCTGCTCGTCTGCCATGCCCTGTGCCGCTGCTTCGACGATGACGGGCGCCTTGTCGAGGTCGCGGGCGCGGTCGATCGTCGTCACCAGAATCGCCTGCCCGCCGTCGGACTCCTGACAGCAGTCCAAAAGATGCAACGGCTCGACGATCCAGCGCGAGTTCTGATGGTCTTCCAGAGTGATCGGCTGCTCGTAGAAGAAGGCCGCCGGGTTGGTCGCTGCGTGTCGGCGGTCAGCCACAGCTACCCGGCCGAAGTCCTCGCTGGTGACGCCGTACTCGTGCATCATGCGGCTCGCGAACATCGCCACCCACGACGCCGGCGTGAGGATGCCGTACGGCGAGGTCCATGCGAACTGCGCCTCTTCCGCGGTGGCGCCCGCCGCGCGGTCCTGGACGCCGGCGCCGAACCGGCGACCCGAGCGCTCGTTGAAGGCGCGGTAACAGAGCACGAACTCCGCCACGCCCGTCGTCACCGCCATGGCGGCGTACTGCACCGTCGCGCAGGGCGCGCCGCCACCGAAGTGGATCCGGCTGAAATGCGTCAGCTCGGGGATCCCCAAGCCCCGCATGATCTCCGTCTCGGGGTTGGTCTCCATCGTGAAGGTCGACAAGCCGCGCACCTGCGATGGCTCGACGCCAGCGTCCTCGCAGGCGGCGACACACGCCTCGAGGGCCAGCTGCAGCTCTGAGCGACCGGAGTCCTTGGAGAACTCTGTCGCGCCGATACCGACGATTGCCGCCTTGCCGGCATACGAGTGCTTCATCGCGGCAGCTCCAGCTCGACGGTTCCAGAGACGTGGTTGCCGAGCTGGTTCCGGGCGACCACTGCAACAGTGACCGCGCCGCTTTCCGGGTCGGCCGACTGCACCGAACCGCTGAACGTCAGCGGCGCGTAGGGGTATGCCGGAGCGCCGAGCCGGACTCGCAACGCTTTCACGAGCGCTTCAGAGCCCGCCCAGTCGGTCACGTATCGCTGCATCAGTCCGAGCGACGTGTTGATGTTGAGGAAGATGTCCTTCGAGCCCTTATTGTGAGCAAGGTCCCGGTCGTGGTGCACGTCCTGGAAGTCGCGGGTCGCGAGCGCACCGGCGACGATCCGAGTCGGCGTCACGGGCATCACCCAGATCGGCAACGCGTCCTCGGCGCTGACCTGGCCGGCTTTCAACGTCTCGCCACGACGCTCCGGTGTCGCGGGCCGGAACATCGGCAGCGTCTGCGCGCCGCGCGAATCCGTCGCACCCTCGACGAGCGCCGGATGCGTGTCAGCCCACTCGACCTCCACCCGCATCCCGATGGACACCTGGTCCGGTGTCACTCCGACGATGTTGCTCACCATTCGAGTGCCTTCGTCGAGCTCGATCAGCGCGACCGACAGCGGGTATGCGAACCCGGGCACCTGCGGGTAGTTGACGGCGACGTGGGCGTACACGGTGCCGCGGCCCGACGCGACCTGGTAGCCCATGTCGAACGCCCCACATGCCGCACACCGCGGCGTGGGCGGGAAGAGCAGGACACCGCAGCCGTTGCACTTCGGGATGCGCAGTTCGTGTTTTCGATATCCGTCGAACAGCACCTCGTTGTCTCGGTTGATGGCCGGCCGAGGACGCAGCTCCGGTGCAGCGTCCGGCGGCTTCGGCTTGTCAGCGGGCGCGGCCGGCGCCGGCGTACCAGTCCCTGGCTTGAACTTCAGGATTCGGAACAGCAGGTCGCCGACGTGCTCGCCGCGATCGGTCGTGTACCGCGAGCGAGTCGTGATGAAGTGCCCGATACCCAGCGCGGTCTGCTTCTCGTCCGACACCTCTTCGAGGATCTGGACGTGCTGCACCTTGTCGCCCGGCCGCAGGTAGCGCGCGATCTCGAGCTCACTGTTGACGGCGACCACGCCGACGTACCCGGCACCCTCGAGGGCTCGCAACACCTTGCTCTGCGGATCGTCACCGGTGCGGAACTCAGGGAACTGCGCAGGGAGACCGAGGCGATCCCAGATGTCCAGCGTCGCCGGCGGGGCGACCACCCCGCCGTGTACGGACTTCGCCGCGGCTGCCTCGGAGCTGTACACCGGGTTGTGGTCACCGATCGCGTCGCACCAGTCGGCGATCGCGGGGAGGTTCACTGGGTGCCGGGCAACCTGCACCGGCCCCTCCGTGCCGACCAACGCCCGAACCGTTGCGAGCAGGTCCTCCGAGCTCATTGGCTGAGTTCCTCTCGTGCCAAACGGGGGGTGTTTCGTTTCGTGCTTTGCACTAATGTATCTATCACGATGCGATTCGATGACGCGCCCGACGAACAGGCTCTCCGCAAGCAGTTGCGGGAGTATTTCGCAACGCTCGCGCCCGCCGACGAGAGCGAGATGCTCGAGGCTCCCGGCAAGAACGCCGAGCACTTTCGGCAGGTGATCAAGCAGCTCGGCGCCGACGGCTGGCTCGGTTTCGGGTGGCCGGTGGAGTACGGCGGCCAAGGCCGCTCGGCGGTCGAGCAGTACGTCGTGTTCGACGAGATCCAGCGCGCCGGCGTGCCGTTCCCGTTCGTCACCGTGAACACGGTCGGGCCGACGATCATGCGGTTCGGGACCGACGAGCAGAAGGCCAAGTACCTGCCGAAGATCCTTGCGGGCGAGCTCAACGTGGCGATCGGCTACACCGAGCCCGCAGCCGGCACCGACCTTGCGTCGCTTCGCACGACGGCACGACTCGACGGCGACGAGTGGGTCATCAACGGCAGCAAGGTGTTCACCTCCGGTGCCAATCAGGCCGACCTGGTCTGGCTGGCCTGCCGGACCGAGCCGGACGCGAAGAAGCACCAAGGCCTGTCGATGATCATGGTGCCGACGGACTCCCCCGGCTTCCGCTACACCCCCATCGTCACGGTCGGCGACATCGTCACGACGGCCACCTACTACGACGACGTCCATGTCCCGGCCGAGAACATCGTCGGCGAACGCGGCGGCGGCTGGCGCATGATCACCACCCAGCTGAACCACGAGCGGGTGGGGCTCGCTGCGCTCGGCGGCCCGGCCTGGCGGGCATGGGGCGAGGTCCGGGCCTGGGCGGCGACCACCCCGGTGCGCGGCGGCGACGGCTCGCAGCTGATCGGCGACCTGCCGTGGGTGCGCGCCGACCTGGCCGACTGCTTTGCCCGGCTCGAGGCGATGAAGCTGATCAACTGGCGCATGGTGCAGGCGGTCCACGAGGACAACCTGCAGCCGGCGCAGGCTTCGACCGCGAAGTTCTACGGCACCGAGACCCACGTCTACGTCTATCGCAAGCTGCTCGGCATCCTCGGTGCGGGCGGCTGGCTCCGGGGCAACGCAGCGGGCGCGGCCCTGCAAGGCCGGATCGAGCGGCTCGGCCGCAGCGCCCAGATCAACACCTTCGGCGGCGGTGTCAACGAGATCCAGCGCGAGATCGTGGCCGCCACCGAGCTGCAGATGGCGAGGCGCGCCCGATGAACCTCAGCCTCGACGAGACGCAGAACGACCTTGCCGGCCTTGCGGCACAGATCATGGCCGGCCGCGGCAAGCCGGAACAGATCGAGGCGACCGAGGCGACCGAGGACGCGTTCGACCGCGACCTGTGGCGCGAACTCGCCGAAGCCGGCCTGCTCGGCGTCTCGATACCCGAGGAGTACGGCGGACTCGGTTTCGGTTCCGTCGAGCTGGGGCTCGTGTGCGAGCAGCTGGGCCGCGTCGTCGCCCCGATCCCGCTGGTCGCGACCGGCGCAGCCGCTCAGCTGATCGCCGCCTGCGGCACTGACGAGCAGAGACAACGGTGGCTGCCAGGCATCGCGGCGGGCTCCGTCGTGATGGCCGTCGCCGCGCCGCAGTCGGTCGTCGAACTCGTGGCGAACGGCGACACCGCCAGCGGGGTCGTGGTGGGAGTGGCCTGGGCTCATGTCGCCGACGCGGTACTCATCCCGCACAACGGCTCGGTGCTCGCCCTCGATCCGAAGGCGGCGGGCGTCACCGCCGAACGCGCTGTGACGACGGGGCGCGAGGTCGCCCTGACCCTGACGCTGGACAACGCCGCGACGGATCGGATCGGCGACTCGGGAGCCGCGGCTGTGCTCCAGCAACGCTGGCTGACCGCCCTCGCCGCGACCCAGGCCGGCGTCACCGACGGCGCGCTGCGGATGGCGGCGTCGTACACCTCCACCCGCGAGCAGTTCGAGAAGCCGCTGTCGACCTTCCAGTCGGTCGCGTTGAAAGCGGCCGACGGCTACCTCGACACGACGGCGATCCAGTTCGCTGCGCGACAGGCGGCGTGGACTCTCGACCAGGGCCTGGACGCGACGCTCGCGGTCCTCACGGCTGCCTGGTGGGCGGCCGAAGGTGGCCAGCACTGCGTGCACATCACCCAGCACCTCCACGGTGGCATGGGAGCGGACGTCACCTACCCAGTGCACCGCTACTTCCTGTGGGGCAAGCAGATCGAGATGCTGACCGGCGGTGCGTCAGCGCTGCTGGCGGAGCTGGGTGATGCTCTCGTCGACCGCCCTGATGCCGGCGACTCCATCACGGTCTAGCAGTTTGTGAAGCGTGCGGCGTAGCGGACTACGCCTAACTCTTCACAGACCTGGCTAGAGGCCGGCGGCCTTCTCGAAGGCTTCCAGCTCCGCCTCGATGTGCTCGGCCATCACCCGCAGGTCCGGCATGAACTCACGGCAGGACTGGATGCCGATGGAGAACGTGTCCAGATAGCTCCAGGCCGTCAGGTTCAGCCCGAGCACTCGCGTGATCGGTCCCATCGACCGGACCGCGACCACCGGCGCCCCGGCGATCGACAGCTGCTTGGGCCCGCGAACGTTCGAGACGACCGCGTTGAACAACGGCTTCTTCGACAGCTTCTCAGCGACCGCGAGCATCTTCAGCGTCATCTTGCCGAACAGCAGGTAGTAGTCCTGCCACACCGCGAACAGCTCGGTGTCGCCCTTGGCCCACTCCCGTGCGGCGCCGATCGAGTCCTTGACGGCAGCGAGTCGCTCGATCGGGTCGGCGATGTCAGTGCCGATCGCGACGTACCAGTACGACGTGCGATTCCCGAAGTCGTCGATCTCATCGGGTTGCCGAAGCGACACTGGATGCGCGATGTTCAAGCACTTCTCTGGTGTCTCGTCGTGCGCCTCGAGGTAGCGCCGGATCGCGCCGCCGGCAAGCGTCACGAAGACGTCGTTCACAGTCGATGCCGTCGCGTTCTTCAGGGCCATGATCCGCGACAGCGGTATCGAGACGTCGACGTAGATGCGCTCGGCCAGGGGCAGCCGGTTGAACCTGGTCGAGGGGCCCGACATCGGGTTGACCACAGCGGGCATGCCGGCCGCCTTGCGCGCCCGGTTGTCACGCCCGGACTGCACCGTTCGCTTCAGCACGTGCGGTAGCTGCCCGTAAAGGTGCGCTTGGGAGCGCAGGGCGAATCGCACCAGGCCTGCCTTCGTGGGTGCCCGCTCAGGCTCGGGGATCGGGCCGAAGTCGACCGTTGTCTCGCTGTCGAAGGCGAGCTCGAAGAACCGGACGCTTGCCTGGCCGTCCATGATCGCGTGATGGATCTTGAAGATCAGACCTAACTGGCCGTCTGGCAATCCCTCGACGATGGTCAGCTCCCACAGCGGACGGTCTCGCTCGAGGTGCGTGCTGGCGATCCGTGACACCAGTTCGTCGAACTCGACGGGATCACCATTCGCCAACCGCTCGACGAACAGATGGCGGTCGACGTCGAACGCGCCCGCGTCGATGAACACGGGACGACCCAGACCCATCGGGATCTTGAGCACCTTCCACCGCATCGCGGGGATCTCGGGCAAGCGCTGGCGCGCCCACTCCTTCACCTCCTCGACCGGCACGGGACTTCCGTCACGCGGCCCGACGATCGCCAGCTTGATCGTGTGCATGTGCTGGTTCGGGCTCTCCTCCAGGATGTGGAGGGCATCGACTCCGCTGAGCTGGCGCATGGCGGTGTTATCGGCCGGTGATGCCGCTGGCTGCAAACGCTCGCGTGACGAAGCGCCGGCTCGCCTTGACGTTGTTGAGGATGTGACCGCCGTGCAGCCACTTGACGGTCGGCTGCTCCCAGTGCTGCCAGAGCGCCTCCGCCTGGCGAGCAGTTACCAACCGGTCGCCCACCGCGCCGTAGATGTAACGGCGATCATGCGGTACGACGGCCGGGAAGCTCAGCGGCGAGGCGAGCCGACTGAGCTCGACCGGCGCGGGGTCCAGGAAGTGCGTCTCGGCGAGCGCCTCCTCCCCCCATCGACTCCGCACCGTCATGGCGAGCATCATCGCGATGTTCGTCAGCGGGATGCCCGCGACGACGCAGCCGAGATCCGGCTCGAAGGCCGCTGTCATCGACGCGACGAGTCCGCCCAAGGAGATGCCGAACACGCCGATCGGCAGATGTGTCTCGCTCCGAATCCACGCGATCAGCGCCCGAGCATCGGACACCGACTGTGTGACACCGAGGAGGTTCGCCACCGGATCGGCGCCAGGGAAGGCGTGGGCATCGACGCGCCCGCGAGGTCCGTGCATGGGGAGAACGAGATGGGCCACGTTGACCCCGAGATCACGGTGCAGCGGTCGGCTACCGAGGAACCGAATGTCCCGCGCCTCTCCCATCCGGTGGCCATGGATGACCACGGCCCACGGCCGCGCGCCGCCCGCCTCATGGCGGAGCAGGTACGCATGCACCCGATCGTTGGAGATGTGCTGCCACTCGGTGAGTTCCGCGAGGCCGGCCGGAACCGCGTGCGCGCTGTCGAACGACACCTGTTCGAAGGCGATGCCGCCACGGTTGCGGCGGCTCAGCCGAACGGTGTCAGGCGCCGCGGGAGCCGGGTACAGAAGTCCCGGATCCTCGAGGTAGCCGGCGGCGTCGAGGCGGGCAAGCGCCGTCTCCGCTGCGGCGGTCCGGTCGCCGATCAGGGCGTCGGCCCGCCGGCGGGTCATGAGGTAGGCGGAGGTGATCGCCATCTCGTCCATGGCGATCGACGCCCACGCCAGCGGATTCGGGGCGAGCCGCGGGATGCCGAGGTCGGCACGGCCACGAGTTGCCTTCGCAGTGAAGCCGACGGCGCGCGGCACCACCTTGCCCAGCTCGTACCACCACGGTTGAAGCGCGACCGCCGACGCCGTACCCGCGCTCGGAGGCACCGCCGCAGCGCCGTCAGCCATCACGCTCATCTGACTCCCTTTCAGGTACCGAAGATCACTGTAATCACCGCTGATACCGTCGTG
>JAFAZI010000010.1 GCA_019239875.1 Frankiaceae bacterium | reverse complement strand
GGGTACGCGTCCGTGCAGATCCAGTCGACCTGGTCGTCACCGGGGTAGAAGTGCTGCGCCCGCCCCGAAGTGAACCCAGCAGAGGTGGGGCACCAGACCCACGACACGTTGGGGGTCCCCACCTCGGCGAAGATCCGGCGGACGCGGTCCCAGGCGGCGACGTAGTCGGTCGGGCCGTGCACGATGCCGGCGAGATTCGGCCGGTCCATCTCCCAACGGAACTCGAAGAACACCGGCGCGTCCAATGCCGCGACCTCACGGGCGGTCTTGCGAATGGTGTCGTCGACCGACCCGCTACCCATCTCGATCGTGTCCGTGCCGGTCCACGACACGATCACTGCATCGCCCTGCTTGGCGAACGTCTCGGCGGCCGGGGTCGGGAAGGGGTATCGCCACCGCAGGTAGACGTGGGCGAGGTTCAGTGTCCGGCACGCCGTTGTGGCGAGCTCGTCGAACGAGTCGACGAAGTTGTCCTGCGTTGCGGCGCCGTGCAACGCGAAGCCACCGAAGTAGAAACCGCCCGCGACCGGCGCAGCGGCCGGTGAGGTCGCGTTCTGCGGGGCGTTGACGTCAACTGCGGCAGGCTGGCCATTACACACTCGATGCCCGGTAGACGGGCGGGATTGCGATGAGCATCCCGGCAGCGCAGCGGCGCCGATCGCGAACAGTAGTGCCAGTGCCACCCCGCGCCGGCGGCGCACTAGTGCAACCAGCTGGGCGTCCAGCCGAGCCACTCGACGAGCCGCTCGTTGTACGGCGCGAAGTGCGCGTCGAGTCTCGATCGAACCTCGTCGGACATCGGCGATCGCGGCCGCGCGTTGTGCCGTTCGAAGGCGATCCCGTCGACGCCAGGAATGCCGAGGAATTCCGTGACGCCGGCGAACACGGCCTCGGGCTCGCTGAAGAACCGCTCACTGTCGACGATGTGGATCCGGTCTCGGCCGAGGACGCCGGCCAGCCGCTCGAGGTTCTCGACGTACTGGCCGCGGCGGACGTAGGCCTGGTGCTGGTGGGCATGGCTCAGATATGCCGGATCGGCGACGAGCTTGGCCTCCTCGCCTTCCAGGCGCGAATCCTCGAGTTCGAGCGCACGCTCGAACGGCTCCGTCTCGTACCCCCGAGCCAACTCGTGCGCATGCGCGGAGTACGCCCGCTCGATCGGATCGCGGATCAGCACGATCAGGCGGACGCCCGGTAGATCTTTCGCGTAGCGCTCGGCCGACAGCGGGTGGAAGCCGTAGTAGGGGCTGGACTCGAAGACCGCCGGCGTCACGCCGAACTCCTTTGCGACCTTGTCGACCGCCGACTGCCACGGAAAGTGGCCGCGGTACCAGGACAACCCCTTGTCATAGCTGACGTCGAAGTAGTGCACGCCCTTGTGGAGGTTGGGCTTGAACGCGAGCGGGTGCTGCGAGAGGGCGCGGTACATGGAGGTCGTGCCACAACGCTGGCCGCCTGCGATCAGCAGGTTGGGCAGCGCGCGCAGCCGGCTGGTGGCTCGGCCGAAGCCATGGACGACGACACTCTGGGCGACCTTCTTCACCGGAACGGGAAGCGTCGACTCCTTGCTCATTCGCTCGTCCCTGCTGGTTCGTAGCCGCGGCGTGCGGCGTCGTTGATGACCGGGAGCAACCATTCTGCTGTGGGCCGCGCCTTCTGGTCGTCCTTGTCGTAGCGAACCGCCAGCGTCATCAGGTGCAACAGGCCGATGAGCTGGTCCGATACGGCCGAAACCGCGGCTCGGGCCGCCTCGATCGGTCGTGCGTTGTGGACGACGAGCAGCTCTTGCAGGCGGTAGTGCACGTGGTCGGAGCCCACTGGCGAGTCTGGGGTGAATCGCTCCCAGTCCCACACCAGCAGCCCGGCATCGGTACGCCACATGTTCCATGGCGACCAGTCGCCATGCGAACCGCCGACGGCGATCTCGCGGCTGCCCGCGAACTGTTCGAGCCGGTCGGCGGTCGACCGCAAGGCGTCACGCTTCGCCAGGTCGGTGACGGTCTCGATGTCCCCCCGGAGTCGTTGCCAGTACGCCGAGCTGGCCAGGTGGGCGGTGCCGGGGTCGCCCAGCGCCGCGACCTCTGCGGTGGCGGCTGCCAACTCGGTCTGGTTCGGGATCCGGCCCTTCGACCACGTCGGCAGCGGTCGCATGACGAGCGCGCGATGCCCGGCCACGTCGCCGTGCCGAAGGACTTCTGGTACGACGATCGCGGACCGGTCCGCGGCGCCAAGGCGGCGAAGCGCGGCCGCCTCCTGATCGATGAGGTCACTGGTCAGGGCGTTGCTTGCGATCTTCGCGAAGGCCACCGGATACCTGCTGCCCGCGGCAAGCGCTTGAACAATTGGCTTGCGGTTGGCTCGCGCCGGCGTCAGGTGGACCGCGACCGAGACCTCTGTGTCGAGGATTGTGCAGAGATCAGTGTCGACTCCCTCGACGCCGCCGGCGACCGAGTGGCTGGCCTTGAGAACCCGTGAGCCGGCAAGGCCGAGACCGGTGCCGAGAGCGCCGTACGCGAGCTGGTCGCGCCGTGACAGCCGCCCGCCGTAGGCGCGCAGCGCGGCCGCCGCGCCGCCGGACGGCGCCAGCGGGACGAGCAGGCGTGGGTGGCGGACGCTCGGCAGGACGGCGAAGCGCCGCGATCGGGCTGCGCTCGTCGTCACCCCCTCGGCCACGGTGCCGCCGGGGAACAGCTGCGTCAGGACCTCGGTCGCGTGCGTCAGGCGTTCCGCACTGTCGGTCACGCCGGCGCCTCGCCGATCAGCCAGGAGCGACGGGTCGGCACGCGCTTGGGCACGGTGACGAGCTCCGCCTCGGCCGCGAGGACGCTGCGCCACGCCATGGCGATCGAGATGAACGTCAGCGCGCTCGAGCTCGGCAGGCTGTTGTAGAAGTAGCTGTAGAAGATCGCGAGCAGGACGATCAGGCGGGCGGCCGAGCCGGTCGGTGATCGGTCACGACGCAGCTGCCAGAAAGCGGCGACGAAGTACGCGAAATAGATCGCGACGCCAACGAGACCGGTGGTGAAGGCGATCTCCCAGAACTCTCCGGTGCTTCCGATCCCGACGCTGCCGCAGTTGGGGCACTTGGGCGACGGTCCGACCGCGATCGACTGGCTGCTGCCGAGCGTCTTTCGGGTGCCGCCCCACCCGAGGATGGGGGATTCCAACGCACCGTCGATCGCGGCCTTGTCGGCGAAGGCACGAATGTTCTCGCTGCCGCTGTGGCTGGTGCGGTCCGACACGACCCGGTGCAGCGGCGTCGCGAGGAAGGCGACGATCGCGAAGGGAATCGCGATCACGATGAACAACACGCCCCGAAGGTCACCGGACGCCGCGAACCGGTACACCATGTAGAGCACGGACAGGATCAGGCCCAGCCAGAGGCCACGGTTGAGCGAGTAGACGATCGGTACCAACGACAGGGCGATGATCGCGAACAGTGACAGCCGCCGGAGGGCGGTGTTCGGTCGCCACATGTAGGCGCACAACCAGATGATCATGATCGAGAGGTTGTTGCCCCAGAAGTTCGTGTATCCCCACGGGGCGGCTGGACGCGGCGCCGAGTAACCGAGGACGGACTGCACCTCCGCCGCCGCCGGATGCACCAGGTAGCTGACGTACCGGTTCGAGGAGATGGAGTGCGGGAGCATCGCCTCGAGGGGCGAGGTGAAGGACAAGTTGGGTACGGCAAGTGCCAGGAACCCTCCAGCCACCGTGACCAGGAACAGGATCGACAGCCATCGCATGATGTCCCGCTGCGACACCTCGTCGTGGCGGAGGTTGACCACGTAGACCGCGATCACGGTCACGGCTCCGAACTGCGTCAAGCGGAACAGGATGCCGATCATGTGCCCGATCGTCGAACCGCCCGCTGACGTGTGAGGCGCCTCCAGCGGGACCATCAGCAGGGAGAACGTGGTCCACAGAAGGAACAGCAGCCAGATGCCGAACGCGGGCGGCATGAGCAGCGGCCGCCGGCGGCGCAGCTCGAACGCCATGGGGATCGCGAAGATCAGGAACGCGAAGGCACCGATCCCCAACGCCCACCAGAGGGGGTAGAGGCACAACAGCGCCGCGAGCGGCCAGCCCGGTCGGCTGGTCCACCGATGGACGAGAGCGATCACGTCCGGCTCAGCGCGACTTCGCGCCGGTCATGCGCTCCTTCGACGGCGCCGTCGACTTGCCGTCCTGCGTCGGCTTGGTCGCCCGATGCCTGGAGCGGGCCGGCGCACTCGGGGCGACCTTGCCGGTGTCCTTCGACCACGGCCGCCAGAGCAGCCCGCCGAGCACGCGGCTCGGGGTGATCTCGATCTGCTCGATGGCCTCGGTGAGAGCCGACCGCTGGGTCACGCCGGTCTCTGCCACGATCACCGTCACCTGGCTCAAGGAAGCCAGCACGTAGGCCTCTGAGCCATGGGGCACGTCGGAGCCGGTGAGGATGACGTAGCGGGCACGTCCGAGCCCGGCCTGCACCTGCTGCAACAACGCGGTCGTGGCGTCGAAGGGCTCGTCCTCGTCCACCGGCTCGACCGTCACCGGCGCGGGTGCCACGACAGCTACCTCGCGCACCGGTTCCGGTTCCGGTTCCGAAACCGGTGCGGGCTTCGGCAGCTCGACGACGGCAACGGCGGATTTGGGAACCGGCCACCCGAGCATCGAGTTGCTGGCGTAGTAGTCCTCCGGGGTGATGAGCTCCGCCGTATCGATCGCGTGCGCCGCGGCGCCGTTCGATGCGGCTTCGACCGGCTCGGGTGCTGCGGGCTCGGGTGCCGTGTGCTCGGGTGCCGAGGGCTCCGACTCAGGTGCGGCCGCGAGGACCTGTGCATGCCGGGTCGGCCTGCGATGCAGTGTGGGGGAGGCCCCAAGCGTGACGATCTCGGTGGTGCTGCCGAAGCGACTGAGCTCACCGGCGAGCTGCTCGTCGATTCGATCGTCCATCGCGACCCGGGACAGCTCGGCAAGGTAGATCGAGCCGCCGCCGTCACCGAGGGCAGCGCCGATCGCGGCCGCCATCTTCTGCACTGCTCGGGCCCGAGCGAGCGCCTCGGTCTCCTCGCCCTTGCGTTGTCCGCGTCGGCGAGGCCGGATCTCGGCCAGGAGGCGCACCCCGTCGCGGGCGAGGTCGTCCTCGTACCGGACCGTCTTGTCGAACCGCTCGCGGGCGGCGGCGGCCGCAACGCCCACGAGGACGCCGAGGACGAGTCCGCCGAGCACATACATGATGCGGCCCTGGTTGGGCGAGGAGCCGCCGAGAACCGCCTTGGACGTCAAGTTGCCCGGGATCGTGGAGCCCGACTGCAGTGGTGTGAGTTGGTCCGTGAGACCGGAGATCAGCTTCTGGTCGTTGCTGATCGCGATCGAGAGTCGATGTGCCACGGAGGTGTGGGGGGTCGAGTTTCCGTACGCCGCCTGGTCCATGACGAGCTGCTTCTGGGCCTCCGAGCGGCGAGCTTCAAGGGCAGCGACCCGAGAGCTCTGGTAGTCCTCTGCCGCCTTTTGGCGGTCCTGCAGGTATGCCGTGGCGAGTGCGTTCGCGCCGTCGATCGCCGCGGATGTGCTGTGCGCCGAGTACGAGATCTTCATGAACTGCGAATTGGGTGCGACGGTGACCGACATTCGCGACAGCAACTTGCCCGGGCTCGCGGTGCCGTGGAGCAGGTCGGACGCAGTGGTCGCTGTCGCCAGCGACGTCGCGAACTGCGCTTCGCTGTCCATGTTGACCGGCAGGCTGGTTCGCCCCGTGGACGGGTTGACGCCGGCCTGGTCGACGATGTCCGGAATGACGTAGACCTTCGACGATGCGGTGTAGGTCGGCGATTTCAGGATCGCCGCTGCGATGCCCAAGAAGAACCCAGCCAGGACGCAGAGGGCGACGAGACGGTTGTGCCGACGCAGCGGCCGTAGATAGTGGCCGAGGTCGTGGGTCATCTCGACCGGCGACGTCTCTGACATTGCTTGCGCCCTTCGAACCACCGGGAATTGGTGGGCCAGGCCGTAACGACAGCGGCCACACCTCGTTCACAAGAGGGTAGCCGCCCGGACGCCGTTCTGCGGCCTGATCCGTTGTGAATCAGGCAATTGCGGCCTTTCGGGCTGGCCCTTATGGGCCATCCGGGTGAGATCAATGACTACGAAGAGCATCACCCTCAAGGGGCATTCTGGCACCGTCGACCTAGTCATCACAGCCCACAAAAGCAGTGATGAGGAATGGCCATGTCGACGACCCGCAAAGCCGCAGAGCGGCGGCTTTCAGCGGGGGTGCTGCTGACCACGGCGGCTGTCGCAACCTCGATCATCGCCGCCCCGACGGCGCACGCGCAGGCCGCCTCCGGGCGTCACGGCAACACCGGCGGCAAGCACGCCGTGAAGCTGGTGCGTCACCAGATCGCCGTCACCGACTTCGCTGACAGTTACGTCGCCAAGGCCGCACCGAACCGGACTCATGGCACCTTCCACAAGCTCGTCGCCACGCACCAGCGTCACAACACCAAAACGGTGTACGTGAAGTTCCGCGTGAGCGGAGTCCCGGCAAACGCCCGGATCGAGGACGCGACGCTCGAGTTCACTCGCGACAACCACCACCTGCCCTGGTCGAAGCTCACCCTTCGCCGGGTGAGCCCGCGCGGCTGGAACCAAGCAAACCTGGTGGCTCGCCGCGCGCCGGGGCACGGCAAGAAGGTCTCGACCACCTACTCGGCTCGCCGGCTGCACCAGGTGTCCTTCCCGTTGCACCACGCGATCCGCGGCAACGGGACCTACGCCTTCGCAGTGTCGAGCAACGCGAAGCACGACGTCGTACGGTTCCAGTCGCAGGAGGCGCAGAGCGCCCCTCGGCTCCGCCTGGTGATCGTTAAGCCGATCCCGCTGCCGCCCCACCCGACGCCGACGCCGACGACCACGCCCACCGCGACCCCCACCGCGACCCCCACGTCCACCCCGACTTCCATTCCTACCGCGACTCCCACTGCGACCCCGACCGCTACGCCGACTGCGACTCCGACAAGCACTCCGACCTCGACCCCGACCAGCACCCCGACCGCTACACCGACCGCGACGCCGGCGTGCGGGCTGTCGGGCAAGCTGGTTCCCAGCTGCGGCCTGCTGTTCGGTGGGGTGACCACGAGCTGGGGTGGCAGCGACATCGTCAGCCAGCGCAGCAACGCGAACACCGCGACCAGCACCACGATGACGTTGTCGCACGACTACCGCCGGCCGGGACAGACCCTGTCTCCCTACGACGTCTCGCTGGCGAAGACGCACGGCGCCCTGCTCCAGCTGAACTGGAAGCCGGTCGAGCACTGGGCGGATGCCGGCGGCGGGAACTCGACGGTCAACAGCCAGATCGACGCGATGGCCGCAAGCATCAAGGCGCTCGGCTCCACCAAGATCTTCCTCACGCTCTTCCACGAGCCCGAGAACGACGTCACCAGTGATCCGAACTGCCCCAACGTCACCTACAAGGGCACGGCCGGTACGCCGACGGAGTACCGCGCGATGTGGTCGAACGTGGAGTCACGGTTCAACGCTCTGGGCGTCACCAACGTCGTGTGGGACATGAACTACATGAACTACTCGCCGTGGGACTGCCTCGCCGACGACCTGTGGCCGGGCAACAGCCTCGTGGACTGGGTGTTCTTCGAGTCCTACAGCGACAACAACTCGACCTTCGCGAGCCAGACCGGCCACTTCTACAACCTGCTGACCTCGCACTCGAACGCATCGCACGACTACCTGTCGAAGCCCTGGGGCGTCGGCGAGTTCGGCACCAACGCGGCGACCGCCTCGATCCGCGACAAGTACTACTCCGGCGTCAAGACCGCGGTTGACACCAACCAGTTCCCCCGGCTGAAGCTGTTGTCGCTGTTCGACAGCCCCGGGATCGGAGGCGACTTCCGGGTCGCGTTCAACGCGAGCTCGCAGCCCGACCCGACGGAACTGGCCGATTTCATGTCACTCGCCAAGGACCCGATCATCGCCAGTGGCGAGGCGTCGGCCACCGCATCCTGACCAGCGGCGAACCCCGGTCAGCAACTCTCCGTATCGCAGTGGTGACAACTTGATGGCCCAAATGGGTGAAAAGTGGACGCTTACCCCGAACGGCCCTGTCCGGTAACGAAACCCTGGATATTCTCGCTTCACCGCTCGCACCCGGCGGTCACGTCGCCATCGCGTCACAGATGGCAAGCTTGGTGGGAAATCGGATGCTCCATCGCTCACGAATCGCGTTTGTTGGACTTTGCGCGGTCCTCGGCTCGATGGGTGCCGTGTTCGCCACACCAGCGGTCGCGGTGCAGGCCGACCAGGCCAGTGTCGTCAATGCAGTCCCTGCCGCTTTCACGCCGAACGTCAACGACGGAGTCGTGTACGCGATCGGCCGGGTCGGATCGAATGTCTACATCGGTGGCTCGTTCACGAACCTGAGCCCGCACAAGAGCTCAACGATCGTCAACCAGCCGTATCTCGCTGCCTTCGATGCTGCCACCGGGGACTTGGTGAGCTCGTTCGCGCCGGTCCTCGACGGGCAGGTCGAGACGATCCTCCCCGGCCCGACGCCAGGCACTGTGTACGCCGCTGGCGCCTTCAAGAACGTCAACGGTGTGAAGACCCGCCTCGTCCTCCTCGATGCCACCACAGGTGCGATCGCCGCCGGCTGGCATGCCCCATCGATCGACGCGAAGATCACGCGCCTCGTCCTTGCCGACAACATGCTCTGGGTCGGCGGCTACTTCAGCAAGATCGACGCGGACCCGCGGGGCGGCCTCGCGGTCCTCAACCCGACAACGGGTGCGGACCTCACGGGGTTCGCGACGCCGAGCTTCACCGGTCACCACAACTTCAACGTCAAGTGCATCCCCGGTGCGCACACCACCTGCGCCAACGGGGCGATCGGCATCAAGTCTTTCGACATCAATCCGGCCGGCACCCAGCTGGTCGCCGTCGGCAACTTCACCTCGGTGGGCGGTACCAGCCGGGATCAGGTCGCGCTGCTCGACATCGGCGCAACTGCAGCGACCGTCGACTTGGACTGGAACACCCTCGCCTACACGGCAGCGTGTGCCTCGAACTCGTTCGACAGCTACGTCCGCGACGTGCAGTTCTCACCCGACGGGACCTACTTCGTCATCGTCGCCACAGGTGCCAGCGGCACCAACAGCGACGGCACCAAGTCTTCTTGTGACGCCACCGGACGGTACGAGTCCAACGGTGTCGGCGCCAACGTGCGGCCCACCTGGATCGACTACACCGGCCGGGACTCGCTCTGGACCGTCGCCGTCACGGGTGCAGCGGTCTACATCGGTGGTCATCAGCGCTGGCTCAACAACTCGAACGGTTCCGACCGCGCGACTGGAGGCGCCGTACCTCGCCCGGGCATCGCCGCGATGGATCCGGTCAACGGCATGCCGCTGTCGTGGAACCCAGGCCGAAACCCGCGCGGCAAGGGCGCCTACGCCCTGCTCGCCACCGCGGACGGGCTCTACGTCGGCAGTGACACCGACTGGATCGGCAACACCGTCTACCACCACAAGAAGATCGCTTACTTCCCGCTCGCCGGCGGCGCGACGCTGGCCCCGACCACCACGGGCAGCCTGCCCGGCAACGTGTACCTGACCGGCGGATCCGGCGGCTCAGCGACCGTTCGCGCGGTCCGTTGGGACGGCTCCGGTACTCCGTCCACGCCGACGTCGGTCGGCGGCGCGGAAAACTTCACCTCGGTACGCGGCGTGTTCGAGATCGGCAACACGATCTACTACGGCTCGACCGACGGGAACTTCTATCAGCGGCATTACGACGGCCGCACCTTCGGGGCGCCGACGGCAATCGATCCGTACGACGACCCGGTCTGGTCGACCGTCGCGACCGGGTCCGGGCAGACCTACCGCGGCCTGAAGCCCACCTTCTACAGCGAACTCTCCTCGCTGACCTCGATGTTCTACTGGAACGGTCGCGTGTACTACACGCTGTCGGGTCGCTCGGGGATGTTCTGGCGCTGGTTCGAGCCGGACAGCGGCGTGATGGGTGCCGACGAGTTCACCGTCAGTGACGGCCTCAACTGGAGCCACACCGCCGGCGCCTTCCTCGACGGGAGCACGCTGTACTTTGCGGACTCCTCAAGCCACAACCTGTTCAAGATCCCGTTCGTCAACGGGCAGGCGACGGGCACGTCGACGCTCGCGAACTCAGACATCAACTGGGCGAGCAATGGGGCGTTCGTCCTCTCGGGATCGATGATCAACGACACGCCACCCACGGCGGCGTTCACCACGAACTGCACGTCCGACACCCGCATATGCACGGTCAACGCTGGCGGGTCGAACGACCCGGACGGCACGATCACCGACTACTCGTGGGCCTGGGGCGACTCGACCACCTCCTCCGACGTGGACGGCCACGATCAGCATGCCTACGCCGCCGATGGCGCGTATCCGATCACGCTGACCGTGACCGACAACGATGGCGTTACCTCGCAGGTCACGCACACGGTGTACATCGGCGTCTCGCCGCCGCCGCCGATCGCCTTCGCAGGCGTGAGCGCGAAGCACGGGAACGCGACCAGCGAGACCGTGAGCATCCCGGCGACGACCGCGACCAACGACGGCTTGCTGCTCTTCGAGACCTTTGCCTCGAACACGGTGACCGACACGGTGCCTGCCGGGTGGACCCTGGTCGGCTCCACCGTGCAGGGAAGTCACACGACACGAGTGTTCTCGCGGGTCGCCGCGGCGTCTGACGCCGGCAGCAACGTCACTGTCACCTACTCGGCGACCATCAAGGCCAGCCTCACGATCGCGGACTACACCGGTACCGATACGACGAATCCGGTGGAGACGTTTGCGACGACCACGGCCACCAACACGAAGACCGCGATCGCGCCGATACTGACCGGATTGTCCGACGGCAGCTACGTGGTGTCCTTCTGGACCGACAAGTCCAGCGCGACGACCAGCTTCACGCCGCCGCCGACCGTGACGCAGCGATC
The DNA here is from genome assembly GCA_019239875.1 of Frankiaceae bacterium. GTDB lineage: Bacteria > Actinomycetota > Actinomycetes > JAFAQI01 > JAFAQI01 > JAFAZI01. Next base: position 10,532 of record JAFAZI010000010.1, on the reverse strand, counting down.
GGTGACGCTCGGCGCCGGGTCCGCGGCGGTGAACGCCCTCCTGGCGGACTCCGACCGTCCAATCTCTGGTAACTACGCCGCCAAGCTTGCGACCACGAACGATCAAAGCCCGGCCAACTCCGGTTGGTCGATCGCCCTCAAGCTGGCGAGCACGTAACCAGAACTGAATGAAGACCGCTGATCACACAGATCAGCGCCCAGGAACCCTGAGCCCACGGGGAAGGCACGAAGAAGATGTTGCGATCACGTGTTGCTTCGCTCGGCGTATTTGTCCTGATTGGCACGGGTTTGGCCACGGTGGCGCCGGCGCCGGTCCACGCTGTCGGCGCCCAGCAGCCGAATGTCGTGAACGCAGTCCCGGCCTCCCAGACGCCCGACATCAACAACGGGACCGTGTACTCCATCGGCCAGGTCGGCAACCTGATGGTTGCCGGTGGCAACTTCACCTCGGTGAGCCCTCACGCCACGCCCGGCACCGTCCTCACCCGCAACAACGTGGTCGGTTTCAACGCGAGCACCGGCGCGATCGACACGGCCTTCGTGCCGGCAGTCGACGGTGAGGTCGACACGATCATCCCGGGACCCGCCGCGAACCAGGTCTACATCGGGGGCTCCTTCCGCAACGTGAACGGTGTTGCGATGCGCTACGCGCTGCTCAACACCACGAACGGCCAGATCGTGTCGACGTGGAAGCCGGTGGCTCTCAACGGCCCGGTCAACAAGATGGTCCTGTCGGGCAGCCGGCTGTTCGTCGCCGGTACCTTCACGACGGCCGGCGGCGTCACCCGCGACGGGCTGCTCGCCGTGGACCCGGCAACCGGCAAACCCACCACCTTCGCGACCCCGAACTTCACCGGCCACCACAACTACGGCGTCAACTGCGACCCGAACACCCAGGGCTGCTCGAACGCGGGGACCGGCCTGAAGGCGATCGACGTGAACCCAGCGGGCACGCGCATGGTCGCGATCGGGAACTTCAACTCCGTCGATGGCATCGCGCGCGACCAGGTCGCGGTGCTGAACCTGTCGAGCAACGCCGCGACCCTCGCGGCTGACTGGAACACGCAGGCCTACACCGCCGCGTGCTTCTCGGGTGCCTTCGACGGCTACGTCCGGGACATCCAGTTCTCCCCGGACGGCTCGTTCTTCGTGATCGTCGCCACCGGTGGCAGTGGCACCAACCGTGATGGCACGAATTCCTCCTGTGACACAGCAGCCCGGTACGAGACGGACGGCACCGGTGACAATGTCCGGCCGACCTGGATCGATTACACGGGTCAGGACACGCTGTGGAGCGTTGCCATCTCCGGCACAGCTGTCTACGTCGGCGGTCACGAGCGCTGGCTCAACAACTCCAAGGGCTACGACGCCCCCGGCCCCGGTGCCGTGCCGCGGCCTGGCATCGCAGCCCTCAGCCCCGTGTCGGGCACGCCGTTGGCGTGGAACCCTGGGCGCAATCCGCGCGGGGCAGGGTGTTACGCCCTGCTGGTCACCCCGAGCGGGCTCTGGGAGGGCAGCGACACCGACTACATCGGCAACCGCACCTACCTGCACAAGAAGATCGCCTTCTTTCCCCTGGCCGGCGGCGAGACCTTGCCGCCGCACGCCACGCCCGACCTGCCCGGTCGCGTCTTCACGGCCGGCGCCTACGCCAACACCAGCAACAGCCCGGTGCTCTACCGCGTCAACACCGGCGGTCCGACCCTTCCCGCACTCGACAATGGTCCCGACTGGCAGGGTGACCAGAACGACCCGACGCCGTACCGAAACTCCGGCAGCAACAGTGCTGACTGGGGACCGGGTGCGAGCACGGACAACACCGTTCCGTCGACGACGCCGAACGCGATCTTCGACAGCGAGCGCTGGGATCCCGGCAGCCATGGCGACGGTGGGGAGATGCACTGGGCGTTCCCCGTCCCGGCCGGCGACCAGGTCGACGTCCGCATGTACTTCGCGAACCGCTGCGGCTGCACCAGCGGCGTCGGGCAGCGCTTGTTCGACGTAGCCGTCAACGGTCAGACGGTCCTCGATCACTTCGACATCGTGCAAGCGGCTGGAGACCAGAGGGGCACGATGCGCGACGTGGTTCTCACCAGTGACGGCGAGATCGACATCGACCTGACCCACGAGACCGAGAACCCGTTGATCAACGGGATCGAGATCGTGAAGCAATCCGCGCCGACGACTTTCCCGGCGACGATGTACCGAGTGCACTCCGGCGGTGGTGAGATCGGTGCCATCGACGCCGGCAACCCGGCGAACTGGCTGGCGGACGACGCAGACACGACGGGCACTGGTACGCCGTTCCGCACCGGCGGAAACGTCGCGGGTTGGGACCAGCCGTGGGGTGGCGCACGAGCGGGCTCGCTGCCGTCGTACGTCCCGTCGGACGTCTTCGACTCCGAGCGGTGGGCGCCGCACAGCTATTCGTTCCCGGTTGCGCCGGGCACCCCGGTGAATGTCCAGCTGTTCCTGGCGAACAACTGCGGCTGCACCAGCTTCCCCGGCGGCCGGAGCTTCAACGTCGCGATCGACGGCAACACCGTGCTGTCCGACTACGACATCGTCGCCGATGTCGGTGATCGCACCGGCGAGATGAAGTCCTTCAACGTGACCGCCCCCGCGAGCGGAAAGGTCACCGTCGATCTGACGAACGGCTCAGCGGACAACGCTGTCATCAACGGCGTGCAGATCGACCAGACCGGACCGACGCCGGTGACGCCTCAGGTCGACGTCGACCAGCTGACGTATCGCCATTTCGACGGTACGACGCCTGGCGCAGTGCAGACCAAATCGACCGCGATCGCCTGGGGCTCGATCCGCGGTGCGTTCACCCTGAACGGCGAACTCATCTACGGCAAGGGCGACGGCAACCTGTACGAGCGGACCTTCGACGGCTCGACCTTCGGCTCCGAGGTGCTGATCGATCCGTACGACGACCCCTACTGGTCGGACATCGCGACTGGATCGGGGCAGAACTATCGCGGCAACCGGTCCGACTTTGCGACTGAGCTGCCGGGCCTGACCTCGATGTTCTTCGCCAAGGGTCGCCTGTTCTACACGCAGCGCAACGACTCGGCGATGCATTGGCGTTGGTTCGAGCCCGACTCCGGAATCGTCGGGTCGGACGAGTTCGCGGTGAGCGACAGCAACGACTGGTCCAACGTGGGCGGCGCATTCCTGTCCGGCAACACGTTGTACTTCGCGGACCGCCTCACTGGCGTCCTCTCCTCGATCGGCTTCGATGGCATCAAGCCGACCGGGTCGCCAACGGTTGTGGACTCCACGCAGAACTGGGCCGCTCGCGGCATGTTCCTGGTTGCGGACGTCACGATCCCCAACCAGACGCCGACGGCAAAGTTCACGGCGACCTGCTCGAACGGCTCGACCTCGTGTTCATTCGACGCCTCGACTGCGATCGATCCGGACGGCTCGATCACGGACTACGCATGGACCTTCGGCACGGGGTCCGCCGAGCATCATCCGAACTCGACCGTGTTCGCTCACGACTTCGGGTCTCCGGGCACCTATGCCGTCACCCTGACCGTTACCGACAACGACGGCGCCACCGACACGGTGACCAAGCAGGTCAGCGTCGGCACGACGACCGCAACTCCGACCTTCGCTGGCGCTGTGACCGCGTGCGGTCCGGGCACCGGCAAGTGCGGGAGCGCGTCGACCACGAAGGTTGGCGTGCCTGCCACAACGGCCGTCGGCGATGCGTTGCTGATGTTCGTCTCCTGGCCCAACACCACGACGCCGTCGGCGAGTGCCCCGGCCGGCTGGCAGCTGCTCGACAGCGAGGTCAGCGGATCGCTCACGTCGAACGTGTATTACCGCTCCGCAACTGCGGGCGACATCGGCGGCAACGTGACGGTGACCTTCTCGGGCAACACTCGTAACTCGGTGACGCTCGCGGACTACCACGGTGCGAACGGTTCGGCGATCGAAGCCCTCGCGAAGGCCGGTGACAGCAACACCGCGAGCCACACCACCCCCAACGCGGCGGCAACGATCGATGGCAGCCTCGCGGTGTCGTACTGGGCGGACAAGTCCTCGACGACGACCACATGGGCACCGCCGGCGTCGGTGACGACGCGGTCGACGTTCTTCGACACCGGCACCGGCTACATCACATCGTTGCTCGCCGACTCCGGTAGCACGATCGGCGCCGGGTCCTACGGCGGCAAGAGCGCCACGACCAACGCCGCAAGCGCGAAGGCAGCGGAGTGGACAGTCATCTTGGCACCGACGACCACCGGTGGTTCGAACACGCCACCGACGGCCCGGTTCACGTCGAACTGCACGGCGCGCTCGTGCACCTTCGACGCGTCGACCTCAGGTGATTCAGATGGCAGCGTCGCGACTTACGCCTGGACCTTCGGGGATGGTTCGACGAAGCCCGCCAGTCCGTCGTCGTCGGCGTCGCACACGTACGGCTCGGATGGCGCCTACACCGTCAGCTTGACGGTGACCGACAACCAGGGCGCGACGGACACGGTGAACCACAGCGTCAATGTGGCAGCAGGCACCACCGCCAACATCGGGTTCGTCGGCTCGAGCACGTACGACGGCAACGCGCCATCGGGCAACGTCACGGTCCCCGCGGCGACGTCGGCCGGTGACACCCTGCTGCTGTTCGTCTCGCAGGCCTCGAGCACTGTGACCTCGAGCGTTCCGGCCGGTTGGACGCAGGTCGGCAGCTCGCCGGGTACGCTGACCTCCACGGTCTATGCCAAGACCGCGAGCGGTGGTGACGCCGGCAGCTCCGTGCCAGTGACGTTCTCCGCGCAGGTCAAGGGCAGCGCGACGCTCGCGGCTTATCACAACACGGCTCCATCGGCGATCGAGGCGATCCAGGTCGCTCGGTCGACGTCGACCGCCACGCACACGGCCCCCGCGGTCTCGGGCCTGACAGCGGGCACGTGGGTGCTGTCGTACTGGACCGACAAGTCCACGACCACATCGGCGTGGACGCTGCCGAGTGGCGTGACCTCCCGGTCGCAGGTCTTCGGGACGGGTGGCGCGGCGGTGAGCGCCGTGCTCGCAGACTCCGGCGCCGGAGTGAGCGGCAACTATGCTGCCCAGACGGCAACGAGTAGCGCCGCAAGTGGTTCGGCCGCTCAATGGACGGTGGCACTCACGCCAGCGCCATAACGCCACGGGGGGCCGGCAGGAGGTCGAGTTGCAGGGCGCGTCGTCCCCCCGAGTCATCGCACGTCGCCTGGCCATCCCGGCGTCAGCATGTGCAGTCGCGCTCGGCGCGGCATCGGTGGTCGCCCCACCGGCGCTCGGCGTACAACACCATGAGTCGAAGGTCGTGGCCGCCGTCCCCCAAACGGGGACCCCGAACGTCAACGACGGCGTGGTCTATGCCGTTGCTCGGGCCGGCGGCAAGGTCATCCTCGGCGGGAATTTCTCTTCGGCCAGCCCGGCAGGTGACGCGGGGACCGTCTACGTTCAGCCGAACACGATGGCCTTCGATGCCGACACCGGAGCCATCGACACGACGGGGTATCAGCCCACCGTCGACGGTCGGGTCAACACGATCATTCCCGGTCCGAAGCCAGATCAGGTCTACATCGGTGGCTCGTTCACGACCGTCGACGGCAAGTCCATGCGGGTGGCGCTGCTCGACACCCAGACCGGAGCGCTGGTCTCGACGTGGCATCCGGCCGCGCTCGACGGTCAGGTCTACCGGCTGGTGCTCTCGGGCGGGCGGCTTTACGCGGCCGGCACCTTCAGCAAGGCGGGCGGGCGCACGCATGCCGGTCTGGTCGCGCTGAGACCTTCGAGCGGCAAGGTCACGTCGTACGTCTCGCTGGACTTCACCGGGCACCACAACTACCAGCGCAAATGTGACCCGAGCACCGAGACGTGCGCGAGAGGCGAGATCGGCGTTCGGGCCATGGATGTGACACCGAACGGCAAGCAGCTCGTGGCGATCGGCAACTTCGTCGATGTCTCCGGTACCAAGCGAGACCAGATCGCCATGCTGCGTCTGGGAAAGCAGGCCGCAAGGTTGGACGCGGCCTGGAACACGAAGTCCTACACCGCAAAGTGCTTCGCCAACGCCGATGACAGCTACGTCCGGGATGTTCAGTTCTCGCCGGACGGGGAGTACTTCGTCGTTGCCGCGACCGGCGGAGTCGGCACGAACAGCGATGGCTCGAAGGGTCAGTGTGACGCGGCGGCGCGGTACGAGAGCGCGGACACCGGAAAGAACGTGAAGGCGACGTGGGTCGCCTACACCGGTGAGGACACCCTGTGGACCGCGACCGTCACTGACAGCGCCGTCTACGTCGGCGGACACCAGCGATGGCTCAACAACTCGAAGGGACTCAACGAGGCGGCGCCCGGCGCCGTACCTCGCCCCGGCCTTGCCGCGCTCAGCCCGATCAGCGGCCTTCCGCTTGCCTGGAACCCAGGCCGCAACCCGCGGGGCGGTGGTGCGTTCGCCATCCTCGCAACCGGCAAGGGCCTCTACGTGGGCAGCGACACCGACTACATCGGCAACGGGCAGTACCTGCGAAAGAAGATCGCGTTCTTCCCGCTCGCCGGCGGGGAGACGCTCGCGGCAAATGCCACCCCCAAACTGCCGGGTCGGGTGTACTTGGTCGGTGCGCTCGGCGCCGGGGTCGATCCTGACCGGCTGGCGTTCCGCGAGGCGAGCCGTTCGGCGTTCGGTTCCGAGGTGGACGTACCTTCGGGCATCTCGTGGAGTGCGGTGCATGGCGCGTTCACAGTCAACGGTCAGGTCATCTACGGGCTCGACGATGGGTTCCTCTACCAGCGCAGTTTCGACGGCAACAGTTTCGGCGCTCCGACGAAGCTCGACCCGTATGACGACCCGGAGTGGGACTCAGTACAGACCGGATCCGGGCAGACCTATCGGGGGGTGCCGTCAGACTTCACTGCGCAGCTGCCGGCCGTGACGTCGATGTTCTTCCGCGGTGGCCGGCTGTACTTCAGCATTGCCGGCGATTCCGACCTCCACTGGCGGTGGTTCGAGCCCGACTCGGGCATCGTCGGCGCAGATGATCACACGGTGGCCGGCGGCGACTGGGCGTCAGTCGCAGGCGCGTTTCTCGCCGGGAAGCGGGTGTACTTCGCTGACGGCACGACCGGCAGGCTGAGGCGGATGGCCTGGCGTCACGGCCATCCCGCCGGAACGGCGAAGGTCGTCGACCGCTCTGCAGACTGGGCAAGTCACGGACTGTTCGCGCTCTCCTCCGCAACGAATCCGACCACGACACCCGAGGCGAGTTTCACCGACGACTGCAAGCGTTCGAGGTGTTCCTTCGTGGCGGCACGGTGGTCCGACCCGGACGGGGGGACCCCGACCTATCGGTGGTCGTTCGGCGATGGGAAGGTCCACAAGGCCTCGACCCGTCGGCGCGTGGCTCACCGCTACGACGTCAACGGTCGGTTCAAGGTGAAGCTTCGCGTCTGGACGACGTCGGGAGCGGCGGCGTCGGTGAGCCACGTGGTTCACATCCGTCACCGCAAGAACTAGCCCCCGGCTGCCCCGAGTAGCGTAGGAACCAAGCCCCCTCCATCAGGAATTCGGGCGTAATTGGCATGCGATTTTCGAAGCGAGGTGAGACCCGATGACCCTCGGCGGACTGCTTCCGGCGCTGGCGGCTGACCCGGCCGTTGCGCGGATCGGCGAAGCCCTGGGTACGCCGGAGCTCGACCTCGCTGCGCCGCCCGGCCTGCGGCCGTTCGCGATCGCGTCGCTCGCCGCAGGAGGACGAACTGTCCTCGCGGTCACCGCGACGGAGCGAGAAACAGCTGATCTGGTAACCGCCTTGCAGTCGTTGCTGCCGCCGGGGTCGGTCGTGGACTACCCGCCCTGGGAGACGTTGCCGCACGAGCGGCTGTCACCGCGGGCGGACACGGTCGGCCGCCGGCTCGCTGTGCTGCGCCGGCTTCGGCACCCGAGTGGTGACGACCCGTCGATCGGCCGCGTGAGCGTCGTGGTGGCACCGGTTCGAAGCATCCTGCAGCCGCAGGCCGCGGGACTTGGCGATCTGCTGCCCGTCGAGCTCCAAGCCGGCGACGAGGCCGACTTCGATTCTGTGATCCGGACGCTGGCCGAGATCGCCTACACCCGCGTCGACATGGTGGAGCGGCGAGGCGAGTTCGCAGTGCGGGGCGGGATCATCGACGTGTTCCCGCCGACCGAGGATCATCCGGTCCGCGTGGAGTTCTGGGGCGACGCTGTCGAGGAGGTGCGGTACTTCGCCGTCTCCGATCAGCGGTCACTCGAGGTTGCGACGTTGGGACTGTGGGCACCACCGTGCCGCGAGCTGCTGCTGACCGACGAGGTCCGGGAACGGGCACGTGCGTTGTCCTCGCAGCACCCCGAGCTCGCGGAGATGCTCGACAAGCTCGCCGACGGCATACCCGTCGAGGGCATGGAGGCGCTGACCCCTGTGCTGCTCGACCGGCTCGTGCTGCTCGTCGACGAGCTTCCAGCCGGGACGCACATCGTGGTGGGTGACCCGGAGCGGGTGCGATCGCGGGCCACGGATCTGGTCGACACGAGCCAGGAGTTCCTCGCGGCATCATGGGCGGCGGCCGCCGGCGGTGGAAAGGCACCAGTGGATCTGGGTGCCGCGGCCTATCAGACGATCGCCGACGTTCGCGGTCATGCCGCCGAGCTGGGTGTCCCGTGGTGGACCATCGGGCCGTTCCTCGTCGACGAGGAGAGCGATGCCGCCGCGGTCACGTCCTCCGCGCACGAGGTGGAGTCCTATCGCGGTGACGTGTCGCGGGCGTTCGGGGATGTTCGGCGCTGGCTACATGAAGGTTGGCGCGTCGTACTCGTCACCGAAGGCCACGGGCCGGCCGAACGTCTGGTCGAGGTGCTGCGAGGAGAGGAGATCGCCGCGCGGCTGGATCCGAACCTTCTCGACGGTGACATCGAGCCGGGTGTCGTCCACGTCACGACCGGCGGCATCTGCGACGGGTTCACATCGGACCGGTTGAAGCTCGCGGTCCTGACGGAGGCGGATCTCACCGGCGCCCGATCGGCGAGCAAGGACCTCAGCCGGATGCCGAGCCGGCGGCGCGGCACGATCGACCCGCTGACTTTGAAAGCAGGCGACGCGGTCGTCCACGAGCAACACGGCGTCGGACGATTCGTGGAGCTGGTGCAGCGCACCGTGCAGGGCGCGACTCGCGAATACCTCGTGATCGAGTACGCACCCAGCAAGCGCGGCCAACCGGGTGACCGGCTGTACGTCCCGACGGACTCGCTGGACCAGGTGACCAAGTACGTCGGCGGCGAGGCGCCATCGCTGGACAAGATGGGCGGCGCCGACTGGCAGAAGCGCAAGGGTCGTGCCCGCAAGGCGATTCGGGAGATCGCCGCCGAGCTGATCCGGCTGTATGCCGCTCGGATGTCGGCGCCTGGACATGCGTTCGGCCCGGACACGCCGTGGCAGCACGAGCTGGAGGACGCCTTCGCCTACGTCGAGACGCCGGATCAGCTCGCGGCGATCAACGAGGTGAAGGAGGACATGCAGTCGCCGCATCCGATGGACCGCGTGATTTGCGGGGACGTCGGGTACGGCAAGACGGAGATTGCGGTCCGCGCGGCGTTCAAAGCCGTGATGGATGGCAAGCAGGCGGCCGTCCTGGTGCCAACCACCCTTCTCGCGCAGCAGCATCTCGGCACCTTCTCCGAGCGGTTCGCAGCATTTCCGGTGACGGTGAAAGGCCTGTCGAGGTTCCAGACCGACGGCGAGCGGAAAGCGATCCTCGAAGGTTTGGCCGACGGTTCGGTCGACGTGGTGATCGGGACCCATCGCCTGCTGCAGCCGGAGACCCGCTTCAAGGATCTCGGCCTCGTCGTCGTCGATGAGGAGCAGCGATTCGGTGTCGAGCACAAGGAGTTCCTGAAGCGGCTGCGCACATCCGTCGACGTGCTGACGATGTCGGCCACCCCGATCCCGCGAACGCTGGAAATGTCCATCACGGGCATCCGGGAGATGAGCGTCATCCAGACGCCACCGGAGGAACGGCACCCGGTGCTGACGTTCGTCGGTGCGTACGACGAGCGTCAGATCGCGGCCGCGGTCCGCCGCGAGCTCCTGCGCGAAGGTCAGGTCTTCTACGTGCACAACCGTGTCGAGTCGATCGAGCGCGCGGCGATGCGGCTGCGTGATCTGGTGCCGGAGGCGCGGATCGAGGTGGCCCACGGTCAGATGAACGAGCACCAGCTCGAGAACGTGATGCTGGGGTTCTGGGAGCGGGACTACGACGTGCTGGTGTGCACGACGATCGTCGAGAACGGCTTGGACATCTCGAACGCCAACACGTTGATCATCGAGCGCGGCGATCTCCTCGGACTCTCGCAGCTGCACCAGCTCCGCGGCCGGGTCGGGCGCGGTCGTGAGCGCGCATACGCCTATGTCCTCTATCCGCCGGAGAAACCACTGACCGAGGAGGCGCACGATCGGCTCGCGACGATCGCGCAGCACTCGGACCTCGGCGCGGGCATGCAGGTCGCGATGAAGGACCTG
>JAFAZI010000009.1 GCA_019239875.1 Frankiaceae bacterium | reverse complement strand
TTCCGATCTGGTCCGGGTCAACTGCATCAATCCGGAGCGGACGGCGACTCCGATGCGCACCAAGGCCTTCGGCGAGGAGCCGGCCAGCGATCTGCTCGAGTCGTCGGTCGTCGCGCAGACGTCGGTCGACGTCTTGGTCTCCGACGTCACTGGCCAGGTCATCGACGTACGGCGGCCCGCGCCGACCGTCGCAGCGACGGCGGCCGACACCGCAGCGTCAGTCGCGGTGGAGATCGAGGCGCAAGAGGCGGCGGCAGAGGTCGAAGCGGTCCGCGAGCACGAGTCGTCGTGACCGAAGAGCAGGCCATCGAGACGGCGGACGGCACCGCCGAGGAGACCATCGAGAATCGGACACCGAACCGCGCCCCGCGGATCACCGGCCTGGCGCTCCTGCTGGTCTACGCATTCCTCCCGATCTCCGGAGTGTTCGCGTTCGCCGTCGCCTGCCTGGTCGCGGTGATCCTGAGCCAGATCACAGACCTGATCGTCGTCAACAACGAAGACGTTCGTGCGGCGCTCGCGCGCGGACAGCTCGGTATCGCAACCCGCACGATCATCCGCGAGCTGTCGATCATCGCGCTCGTCCTGTCCGAAGCCTGGGCCTCGCGTGACTCCGCGCGCCTCGCCGCGCTCTGCGTGGTCGGGGTCGGCGGGCTGCGCCTGCTGTACCAGCTGATGATGGTGCTGGTCCGGCGTCGCGCCGTCCTGCCGGTCGAGTCCCGCAACATCGACCTGACGGGCATCAAGCCGCCGCCGTTGTTGCCGGACCTGATGCGGCGTCGGCTGTCCGAGCGATTTCATGGGCTGTCTGCGATCGCGCTCGGCGGCGCCGCGCTCGGCGTGGTGACCGAGTCGCGCGCAACGCTGTTCGCGATCGTCGGAGTGGTTCTCGCCGTCGAGGTCATTGCCGTCGCCGCCGCGATGTCCTGGCTGTTGCGGTCGCGCGGCACCGTCATCCGCGAGAAGTACTGGCAACAGGTCTATCTGCGCGTCCACGCGCTGGCGCCCGAGGTGATGCTGTACCACACGGGGTCCGCCGACTCGACGCATCAGGTGAACATGTGGCTCGGCGCCTGCGAGCAGCTGAACCGGCGGGCGATCGTGGCCCTGCGGGAACGCGGCGTCTTCGAGGAGCTTGACGAGACTCCGCTGCCGGTGATCTGCATCCCCGACTCCGTCGACTTCATGACGTTCGCACTTCCCGAGATCCGCGTCGCGATGTACACCGCGAACGTCGGCAAGACGATTCACATGCTTCGCGAGCCCGGTGTCCGGCACGTCTTCATCGGTCATGGCGACAGCGACAAGACAGCGTCGTTCAACCCGTTCAGTCGGGTCTACTCCGAGGTGTGGGTCGCCGGGCAGGCCGGCCGGGACCGTTACGCGAAGGCACACGTGGGAGTTCGCGACGAGGACATCGTCGAGGTCGGGCGGCCGCAGCTGGACGGCATCGAGGTGGCGACCGAGCGGATCGGTGATCGTGAGATGACCGTGCTCTACGCACCGACCTGGGAGGGGTGGACCGGGGATCCCGCGCACACATCGCTGATCCGCACCGGACCTGCGCTGATCGACCGACTGCTGAACCTCGGCAATGTGCGGATCATCTACAAGCCGCACCCCTTCACGGGCACGGTGAGCAGAGACGCGGCGGCCTCCGACGCAAGGATTCGGGCGACCCTCGGACGGGCCGGGGAGCAGCACCAGGTCGTGGTCGAGGCTGCCCCGACGTTGTACGAGTGCTTCAACGACGCTGACCTGATGGTCGCCGACATCTCCAGCGTGCTGTCGGACTTCATCTACAGCGAGAAGCCGTACGTCGTGGCGAACCTGACCGGGCTCGACGAGGCTGCATTCCGCGAGCAGTACCCGAGCGCCGGTGCGGCGTATCTCCTCGACCCGTCCGGCGATCGAATCGGCGCGATCATCGATCTCGTGCGTGAGGCCGACCCGTTGGCGGCGGAGCGCCGTGACCTCAAGCACTACCTGCTCGGGCCGGACGAGCCGGATGCGATGACCCGGTTCTCAGCGGCCGTCGACGCGGCGTACGACCGCGCAGTCGCCGAGACTCCGATCCGAGTCGCCGCGGGCCGCGAAGCCTGACGCCTCGCCCCGACGTTTCTGAACACATCTGGCGGGTTGTTGCCGCGACGCACGCTCGGCCATCGCTCGCCGAGCCGCGCTCAGCTCCCGTTGTGTTCAGAACCGGGAAGAAATTGACGCGGTCAGGCCTTGGTGCGGGTGCCTTTGACAAGACCGCTGGCAACCCACGGGGACAGCGGCTCGCGCAGCCTTCGCTCCGGCGCCGGCTCACCGCCCCTGGCGGACAGTACGGCGACCAGGGCAGCAAGCTCTTCGTCGCTCGGCTCGCCGCCCTTGATGACACGGAGCACGGGCGGTGCCGTCGTCTCGTCGCCAGCCATCAGAGGGGAATGTTTCCGTGCTTCTTCGGCGGGAGGGACTCGCGCTTGCTGCGGAGCAGGCGCAACGCCCGGATGACCTCGAGCCGCGTGGTCGACGGCCGGATCACGGCGTCGATGTAGCCGCGCTCAGCGGCGATGTAGGGATTCGCGAAGTGGTCCTCGTAGTCCGTGATGAGCTCCTTGCGCTTCGCTTCCGCCGCCTCGGGCGTCGACTCCTCGGCGATCGTGCGCCGGTGCAGGATGTTGACCGCGCCCTGCGCGCCCATGACCGCGATCTCCGCGGTCGGCCACGCGAAGTTGATGTCGGCGCGAAGGTGCTTGGAGCCCATGACGTCGTACGCGCCGCCGTAGGCCTTGCGGGTGATGATCGTGACCTTCGGCACCGTGGCCTCGGCGTACGCGTAGAGCAGCTTCGCGCCGCGGCGGATGATGCCGTTCCACTCCTGTGCCGTTCCGGGCAGGAAGCCGGGAACGTCGACGAACGTCAGCACCGGGATGTTGAACGCATCGCAGGTCCGGACGAACCGCGCGGCCTTCTCGGACGCGTCGATGTCGAGCGTGCCGGCGTACTGCATCGGCTGGTTGGCGACGACGCCGACCGAGTGCCCGTCGACCCGCCCGAAACCGCACACGATGTTCGGCGCGAACAACGCGTGCACCTCGAGGAAGTCGGCGTCGTCCACGACGTGCTCGATCACGGTCTTGATGTCGTACGGCTGGTTCGCCGAGTCGGGGATGAACGTGTCCAGGAAGTCGTCCATCGCGAGGCTCTCGAGGTCCTCCTCGTCATAGGACGGCGCCTGCTCCATGTTGTTGCTGGGCAGGAAGGCCAGCAACGCTCGCGTCAGCTCGATCGCCTCGTTCTCATCGGCCGACATGAAGTGAGCTACGCCGGACTTCGTGTTGTGCGAGCGCGCCCCGCCGAGGTCCTCCATCGTGACGTCCTCGCCGGTCACCGTCTTGATCACGTCGGGACCGGTGATGAACATGTGCGAGGTCTGGTCGACCATGATCGTGAAGTCGGTGATCGCGGGGGAGTACACCGCGCCTCCCGCGCACGGACCCATGACGAGGGAGATCTGCGGGATCACCCCGGATGCCATGACGTTGCGGTAGAAGATCTCGGCATACAGACCCAGCGCGACGACGCCCTCCTGGATGCGGGCACCACCCGAGTCGTTCAGGCCGACCACCGGGCAGCCCGTCTTCATGGCGAGGTCCATCACCTTGCAGATCTTCTCGCCGAACACCTCGCCGAGCGACCCACCGAACACCGTGAAGTCCTGGCTGAACACGCAGATCTGCCGCCCGTTGACGGTGCCGTACCCGGTCACCACGCCGTCGCCATAAGGCCGATCGTCATACATGTTGAAGTCATGCGCGCGGTGGCGCGCCAGGGCGTCCACCTCGACGAACGACCCCTCATCGAGCAGCAAGGCGATCCGCTCGCGCGCCGTCATCTTGCCCTTGGCGTGCTGCTTGTCGACGGCCCGCTGCGAGCCGGCGTGTACCGCCTCGTCCGTATGACGTTCAAACTCGGCGATTCGTCCTGCGGTCGTGTGCGGTACCGCGGTCTCGTCAGGTTGCGCGCTCATGAAGACGTAGCGTACGGCGCGGCCATTCCGTACGGTACGGCGATGGGCACCGAGTGGAGTGACCTCTCCAGACCGCCGCTGTCGCCGATCCGGATGCAGCTGGCGTTCAGCGAGCACCCACTGTGGCGTGACGTTCGGATCGTCACCAGCACGGGATCGACGATGGCCGACGTTGCAGCAGCTGCCAGAACCGGCGAACCGGCTGGTCTGGTCATCATCGCGGAGGAACAGTCAGCCGGCCGCGGCAGAGTCGACCGCTCCTGGGAGTCACCACCGCGGGCTTCCGCGATGCTGTCGGTGCTGCTGCGCCCGGAGCCGGATCCGTCGACCTGGCCGCTGCTGCCGCTCCTGAGCGGGTTGGCGGTCGTCGAAGCGGTGTCTGCGGTGGGTCAGGTCGAGGCCGCGTTGAAGTGGCCGAACGACGTGATGATCGACGGCCTGAAGCTTGGTGGAATCCTCGCCGAGCGAGTCGATGATGCCGTCGTCATCGGCATCGGCATCAACGTGTCCACCCGGCAGGAGGAGCTCCCGGTCGAGACCGCGACCAGCCTCGCTCTGGTGGGCGGCAGCACCGACCGCGAGATCCTCATCCGCGAGGTGCTGCGTGCCTTCGCGCGGAGATTCCTCGCCTGGCGCGACACGGACGGGTCAGCCGACACCGTCATCCCCGCATATCGCGAACGGTGCGAGACGATTGGCCATCAGGTCGATCTGCACCTACCAGGGGGAGAAGTCGTGCGGCGCTATGCATCCGGAGTCGACGACACCGGACGGCTGGTCCTGCGGGACGACGCGACCGGCGATGAGCGCGCCGTCCTCGTGGGTGACGTGAAGCACGTGCGGAAGGTGAGCTGATGGCGTTCCCCGACAACATCCTCGATGACGGCGAGCAGGTCATCCGGAATCTGCGGCCGCACTGGCGGCGGGTCGCGATTCCGGTCGCTCTGCTGCCGATCGTGGTCGGCGTGACGGCGTACCTCTGCAGCCTCGACAAGATCAACAATCACAAGGCTGCGCTGTACGCGGTCTTGATTCTTGCTGCGCTGATCCTGATCTGGTTCTCGGTCCGTCCGCTGCTGATGTGGCTGTCGACCCGGTACTGCCTGACCAACCGCCGGGTACTGGTGCGGACCGGCGTCCTGTCACGTAACGGTCGCGACGTACCCCTCACTCGCGTCAACGACGTGTCCTTCCAGCGCACTGTGATCGAGCGGATGTTCGGGTCGGGAACGCTCACGATCGAGTCGGCAGGCGAGCGCGGACAGGTGGTGCTCCGTGACGTACCCAAGGTCGAGGCGGTTCAGCGCGACATCTATCGGCTGGTCGAGGACGAAGCTCAGCGGTTGCGCTGAGCCTCCGGTTTGATAGTCGGGTGCCTACGCCCAGCCTGATCCGCGACCGTCGCGCGCGGACCCGCGCGCTCGTGCTGATCGGGCTACTCAAGCTTTCGGTCGTCGTCGCGATCGTTGCCGCGGCATACCGCAACAGCTGGATCACCGTCGCTGCGCTGGCCGTCACCGCCGGTGTCGAGCTCCTCACTCCGCACCTCTCGCCGTTCGCGATCGGGGCGATGCGCCGGGTGAACGCCGGCCGACCGGCCCGCTCGGCACTGCAGCTCGTCCCGGTCGCGATGCTCGCCGCCACAACGCTGTCTCATTCGCTGTTCGTCGCGACCGCGGCGGTCGGCGCGGGGATCGTCGGTCTCGCGCTCGGTGCCGAAGCCGGCCGAGTGGTGGTCACTCGGGTACGACGGCTCCCGTTGGTCACACGCAACATCGATCTTGGCGATTTCGATGTTCCCGCCCCGCCGCCTGCGTTGGCGATGGATCCGCGGGGGCTCGACGCGCTGGCCGTGCTCGTTGCAGCCGTGGGTGTCGCGCTGGCCCGCGACAGCTCGAATCAGGCCGCGTATGTCGTCAGTGCTCTGGTCCTTGCCGCGTTGATCACGGCTGCTCCCGTCGTCGCTCTCGCCTGGCAGCTGCTGGCGCTGTATCGCGCGAAGCTGCGGACTCATCTGACCGAGGCCGCGACGACCGCGATCGAGGCGCTCGCGCCCGAGGTGGTGCTCTACTACGCCGCAACGCCAGAGGAGACCTATCAGGTTCGAATGTGGCTCGAGCCGCTGGCGAAGCTGAACCGTCGCGTCGTGCTCGTCCTTCGCAGCCAGGCTGTCTTCGACGCGCTCTCGGACGTTTCGCTGCCGGTGATCTGCAGCCCGTACAACGGCACGATCGCGTCGTTGCCGCTGCCGACCCGAGTCGCCGCGTTGTTCGTCACCCACAGCGGCAACAACCTGTCGATGATTCGGCGGCCGGAGTCACGGACCGCGTTCATAGGTCACGGTGACAGCGACAAGCCCGACAGCGTGAACCCGTTCGCGCGCGTGTACGACGAGATCTGGGTCGCTGGTCCGCTTGGTCGTCGGCGATACGTGCAGGCGAACATCGGCATTCGCGAAGCGGCCATCATCGAGATCGGCCGGCCACAGATCACCGCGCCGATCGCACCGCCACCGGATCCGCCGGTGGTCGTCTATGCGCCGACCTGGGAGGGATGGGGCGACGACCCCCATCACAGCTCGCTTGGCAACATCGGTGTCGAGCTCATCGAGCGACTACTTGCGGTGGATGGCATCACGGTGCGTTACCGGGCCCATCCGCTGACCGGCCGCCGGGATCGGGCATTGCGCGCCGCCCACCAGCGCATCCTGCAGCTCGTCGGCCAAGTGCCCCCGCACGAGCCGCTCACCGAGACGTTCAATCGGTCGACCGGGCTCGTCGGTGACGTGTCCAGCGTCATCAACGAGTACCTGCCGTTCGACCGCCCGTACGCCGTCGTGGACACACGCGGCCTCGGTCACGACGAGTTCACCCGACGTTTTCCCTCGACCGCCGGTGGATTCGTCCTCGGCCCGGATCTCGATGGGCTGGACGAGTTCGTCGCGGCCCTCCGCGGTGGCACCGACTCCAGCCGCACCCGTCGCCGCGAGCTGCTGCGTGACACCCTCGGTGACCCGGCCACATCGCAACAGCGGTTCGCCGACGCGATCACCGGGCTGCTCGGATAACTGCGGGAATGAGAGGGTCGGTGCGTGGCTGATGAGGTAAGACCCGCCGACATCGAACGCGAGCTGCTCGGCGGCGACCGGGAGTACACCCGCCTCGAGATCTCCGAGATGGCCGGTGTGGACCTCGACCGTGCTCAGTCGCTGTGGCGAGCCCTCGGGTTTGCGGACGTCGACGACGACGTCAAAGCCTTCACGGAGCGCGACGCCTGGGCGCTGCGAACCGTCGACGACCTCGGCAAGCAAGGTTGGCTCGACGACCACATGCAAGTCGCGATGACCCGCGCGCTGGGCCAGTCGATGTCTCGGCTTGCCGATTGGCAGCTCGCGGCGATCGGCTCGATGATCGATCCCAACACGGCGGTCGATGAAGCGCTGGCCAGAGCCCAGAATCTGGTGCCGGTGGTGGAAGACCTGCTCACCTACGTGTGGCGACGCCATCTGGCCGCCGCGGCCGGTCGGGCGCTCGCCGAGGATCGAGACGAGTTCGCGGCGCGGGCGATGGCGGTGGGCTTCGCGGATCTCGTGGGGTTCACCAGCCTGACGCGGGAGCTTGACGACGCCAAGCTGGCCGAGCTGATCGAGAACTTCGAGAGCATGGCGGCGGACATCGTGGCCTCCGGCGGGGCTCGGCTCGTCAAGTCGATCGGGGACGAGGTGCTGTTCGTCGCGGACGCTCCTGCGACGATCGCCGAGGTGGCCCTGGACCTGGCCGAACAGCTGGCCGCAGTGGAGGAGATCCCCGACGTCAGGATCGGGCTCGCCTGGGGAACGGTGTTGTCCCGGCTCGGTGATGTATATGGCGAGCCC
>JAFAZI010000203.1 GCA_019239875.1 Frankiaceae bacterium | reverse complement strand
GGTCGCACGTCGACGCCGTACTCCTTGAGCTTGGCTGCGGTCGACCCGGTCGACACCACCTCGACACCGGCCGCGGCGAGCGCCTTGCCCAAGACGTCGAGACCGGACTTGTCGTAGACACTGACGAGCGCCCGCTTGATGGGGCGCTTCGAAGAGTCGGCGTTCATCCGATGATGACCTTCCTGTCGGTGACCTGCCAGCCGTCTCGAGCCATTCGCCCGACGGTCTCGACGAGCATGGTCCGCTCGGCGTTCTTGATGCGTTCGTGCAGCGTGTCCTCGTCGTCGCCGGCCTCGACCGGCACCGCGATCTGCGCGATCACGGGACCGGTGTCCACGCCCGCGTCGACGATGTGCACTGTCGCGCCGGTGAGCTTGACGCCGTACTCGAGCGCGTCTCGAACGGCGTGTGCGCCAACGAACGACGGGAGCAGGGCGGGATGCGTGTTCACCGTCGTGAAGCGCTCGAGGAACCGCTTGCCGAGGATCTTCATGAAACCTGCCGACACGACGAGGGTCGGGTCATGGGCCGCGACCACCTCAGCGAGCGCGGCGTCCCAGTCGTCGCGGCTCGGGTAGTCGCCGACCTTGACGACGAACGTCGGGACGCCGGCCTGTTCGGCCCGGCGCAGGCCTTCGATGTCGTCTCTGTCCGCGCCGACCGCGACGACGGTCGCGCCGTACGACGGATCAGCCGCCGCTTCGAGGAGGGCGGCGAGGTTCGTGCCGGAACCCGACACGAGAACGACGAGCCGCGCGGTCAGTGCATCTCCCCGGTAGGTCAATGGGCGGGTCAGCGGACGTCAGGAAGCGTGCGGGGAAG
The DNA here is from genome assembly GCA_019239875.1 of Frankiaceae bacterium. GTDB lineage: Bacteria > Actinomycetota > Actinomycetes > JAFAQI01 > JAFAQI01 > JAFAZI01. The sequence continues at coordinate 16,077 of JAFAZI010000203.1, read as the reverse complement.
TGCGGCCCAGACTACCGCCCGGACAACCTCCGCCCGGAGCGGGTTTCTGACACACTTCCGGTCGTGAGTGCCGAGCCGGTCGCACCGCCGAGACACTTCGGCCGGATGCCGATCGTCGCCGGTCGTTACCTCGCCGTCGGAATCCTCGCCGTCGGCCTCAGCGCTGTCCACCTCAAGCATCGGCCGGCGTCGTTGTGCATCCTGCGGAGCGTCACCGGCATCCCCTGCCCGTTCTGCGGCGGCACGACGGCCGCGGTCGATCTCGGCCGTGGTCAGGTTGCCGGGGCACTGCGGGCCTCGCCCCTCGCGGTCAGCCTCCTCGCTCTCGGCCCGTTGCTGGCAGCGCTGCCGAGGCCTCGATGGTGGGCCGACCGGCGAACCCGGTGGACGATCGTGATCGGCCTGCTCACCGTGTCAGAAGTGTGGGAACTCGCCAGATTCGGCATCATCACGCACTAACCCCTCCGGAGGAGGCACCGTGAGCACGCCGCAGGACCCCGGCACGCCGGATCCGCAACAACCCGCCGTGCCACCACCTCCCCCGCCGTACGGCGCACCGCCGCCTCCTGGGTACGGCGCACCGCCACCCGGTTATGGGACCCCACCGCCCTACGGGGCGCCGCCGGTTCCGCCCGGCTATCCGGCGTATGGCACACCGCCCGGTTGGGGTCCTGGTTACGGCTTGCCGCCGGGCGGTTACGCCGGCTGGGGTGAACGCGTGGCAGCGTTCCTCATCGACGCGGCGATCTCAGCGGTGCCGGCGGTGGTGCTCGTCCTGATCGGTGTCGCGATCAGTGGCGGGGCCGGCACAGCTCTCGTGATCCTCGGGTACCTGCTCGCGCTAGGGCTGGGCATCTGGAACACGATCATCAAACAGGGCAACACCGGCCAGAGCATCGGCAAGGAGAAGCTCGGCATCAAGCTCATCAAGGAGTCGGACGGGCAGGTGCTCGGGCCAGGGTTCTGCTTCGTGCATCGCCTCGCCCACGTCCTCGATGGCATCCCCTGCTACATCGGCTACCTCTGGCCGCTGTGGGACGACAAGGCCCAAACGTTCGCGGACAAGGTCTGCGGCACGATCGAGATCAAGGTGTGAGGCGATGACAACTCCAGAAGATCCCGGCGCGCAGGATCCATTCGCGACGCCACCGCCCGGCTCGACGCCGGACCCGAACCAGCCGCCGCCGGCGTATGGGCAGCAATCACCGCCACCGGCATATGGGCAGCAACCACCGGCGTACGGCGCTCCCCCGCCCGGCTACGGACAGCCGCAGTACGGCGCCCCGTACGGCGGCCCGCCGATGAGCGCCGGCACGAACGGGTTCGCGATCGCGTCCCTGATCTGCGCCTTCTTGTGCTGGCCGCTCGGCATCATCTTCGGCTTCATCGCGAAGTCGCAGATCAAGCAGCGCGGTCAGGGCGGGGACGGCCTCGCGACGGCAGGGCTCGTCATCTCGTTCATCTGGCTCGCCCTGCTGATCATCCTGTCGGCGACCGGCAACGTCACCTTCAGCTCCAACTAGGAAGACCGACTACGCGGCGTGGCGCGCCTTCGCGATCAACTGGCGCGCCACGACCGTGATCGTCGCGACCACGGAGACCTCGAGCGCGACGAGCAGGCCGACCTGCCATGGTGACGGGCCAACCGCGCTGAGCCGGCCTGGTCCCGCCGGGCCGCCTGCGAACGCGACGACAACCGCGCAGCACCCGCCGAGCACGGCGCCCGCGACCAGCGCGCCCCGGAACCGCTCCTCCATCGACAGGCCATCGGCTCGCGCGACTCGCCAGCCGGCGGCCACGCCGGCCGCCACGACCGTCGCCAGGAACACCACCACGATCTGCCACCGCGCCGGGCCGCTCGGCACCGCCGCGAGGAGCGGAAAGGCTGGCACCGCACCCAGATGTGACCCGCCATAGGTGACCGAGGTGCCGGCACCGATCGCGAAGCCTGGCCCGGTGATGTAGCCGACGGCGAAACACATCGCGTTCGGCAACATCAGCGCCGACAGGAGCACCATGGCGAACTCACCAGCACCCCCGTCGTAGGAGTTCACGAGATCGCCGAAGTCGTTCGAGTGCGCGAGGAGCGAGCCGACTGCCAGCAGAAGCGAGGCGCCGAACACCACGCCCGTGGCCGCGGCGGCACCCTCGAGGGCGACCCGCGCCTCGGCTGACATCGCCTCCCACGTGATGCGCGCGAGGCCGGAGCCGCGGAACGCACCGATCGCAGCGGCGACTCCGCCCACCATCACCGCACAGACGAAAGCGGCGCCCACCGACGGCCGTAGCGCGGCCGAGGGCGTCGCGATGGCGATGATCGTGGCAAGCACGGCGTAAGGCGCAGTGACGGCTGCCGTGACCGTGCCTACGTCGCGGAGGTCGGCGCACTCCGTGGTACGCGCGACGATCGCAGCGCCGCGTGAGACCAGCGCGCCGGCGAGCAACGTGAGGGCGAGCGGCGGGATCGTGAGCGCGCCGCCCCCTGGCAACGCCATCGGCACCCTGTGGGCAAGCAACCACAGCTGACCCGCGAAGCGCATGGCACCGGCGGCGTTCGCCGTCGAGCCCGAGTCCGCCGCCCAGACGACGAGCGACAGGACGACGAGGCAGGCAACTCCCACGGCGACCGCCCAAGCGGCTGCCATCGCGCCGCGGACCCACACGGCCACCGCCGGTTCGACCTGCGCCGATGCGCGCGTGGAGACGGTGGGGCGGTCGAGGACGTTGCTCACCCTTGCGATCGTGGCAGGAGAGCACCGCTGGGACTGGTGTTACACGCCGGGCGAACCGGATCAGCCGGCCTTGACGACCTCCGCCATCAGCCGGGCGGTCTCACTCGGCGTCTTGCCGACCCGCACGCCGACCGCCTCCAGCGCCGCTGCCTTCGCCGCCGCCGTGCCGGACGAGCCCGACACGATGGCGCCTGCGTGGCCCATCGTCTTGCCCTCGGGTGCGGTGAACCCCGCGACGTATCCCACGACCGGCTTCGTGACGTTGGCCTTGATGAAGTCGGCCGCGCGCTCCTCGGCGTCGCCGCCGATCTCACCGATCATGACGATGGCATCCGTGTCGGGGTCCGCCTGGAACGCTGCGAGACAGTCGATGTGCGTCGTACCGATGACCGGGTCGCCTCCGATGCCGACACAGGTCGAGAACCCGATGTCCCGAAGCTCGTACATCATCTGGTAAGTCAGCGTGCCGGACTTCGACACCAGACCGATTCGCCCGGGTCCTGTGATGTCGGCCGGGATGATTCCGGCGTTGGACTGGCCGGGCGAGATCAGCCCGGGGCAGTTCGGTCCGACGATGCGCGTCTTGCCGCGCTCCTGCGCATAGGCGAAGAAGTACGCGGTGTCCTGCACCGGTACACCCTCGGTGATAACGACGAGCAGCGGGATCTCCGCATCCACCGCCTCGATCGCGGCGTCCCTGGCGAACGGTGGTGGCACGAAGCCGACCGAGACGTCTGCGCCGGTCGCAGCCATCGCCTCGGCCACGGTCGCGAAGACCGGGATGCCGTCGACGTCAGTGCCCGCCTTGCGCGCGTTGACGCCGCCCACGACGTTGGTGCCGGAGGCGACCATGCGGCGGGTGTGCTTCGTGCCTTCCGAGCCCGTGATGCCCTGGACGATGACCTTGCTGTCCTTGGTGAGCCAGATCGCCATGAGTTAAGCCGCTCCGTTCGCCAGCTGAGCGGCTCGCTGCGCCGCGCCGTCCATCGTGTCGACCTGCTCGACCAGCGGATGGCCGGCCTCGGTGAGGATGCGTCGACCCTCCTCCGCGTTGTTGCCGTCGAGGCGTACGACGAGCGGCTTCGTCACCGCCTCTCCCTTGCTCTCGAGGAGCGCAAAGGCCTGGACGATGCCATTGGCGACGGCGTCACACGCGGTGATGCCGCCGAAGACGTTGACGAACACGGACTTCACCGACGGGTCGGACAGGATCACGTCGAGGCCGTTCGCCATCACCTCGGCGGACGCACCGCCACCGATGTCGAGGAAGTTCGCCGGACGGACACCACCCTCGGCCTCCCCGGCGTACGCGACGACGTCAAGGGTCGACATGACGAGGCCGGCGCCGTTGCCGATGATCCCCACCTCGCCGTCGAGCTTCACGTAGTTGAGGTTCAGCGCCTTCGCCTTCACCTCGAGCGGGTCGGTCGCCGAGGTGTCGCGATAGCCGTTGTGGACCTCCTCGTGGCGGAAGTCGGCGTTCTCGTCGAGGGTGACCTTTCCGTCGAGGGCCAGGATCTGGTCGTCCGGGGTGCGGACCAGCGGGTTCACCTCGACGAGGGTCGCCTCCTCACCGGTGAACACCTCCCACAGCTGCTCGATGACCGACGCTGCCGAGTCGCGAACCGCCTCGGGGATGTTGCCGGCCGTGGCGATCTCCATCGCCTTGATCGCGTCGACCCCGGCGACCGGGTCAACCGGAATCCGCGCGAGGGCCTCCGGCCGCTCGACCGCCAGCTCCTCGATCTCCATGCCGCCCTCTGCCGAGCACATCGCGAGGTAGCTGCGGTTGGCGCGGTCGAGCAGGAAGGAGAAGTAGTACTCCTCGGCGATGTCGGCCGCCTCGGAGATCAGGATCGTGCGCACCGTGTGGCCCTTGATGTCCATCCCCATGATCGGCCCGGCCTTCTCGACCGCGTCGTCGGCAGTGGGGGCGTACTTCACGCCGCCGGCCTTGCCGCGACCCCCGGCCTTGACCTGGGCCTTGACCATCACGGGCCCGCCACCGAGCTCTTCCGCGGCGGCGCGCACGTCGTCCACGGAGGTCACGACGACCTGCTTCGTGGTGGGTACGCCGTACTTCGCGAACAGCTCCTTGGCCTGCCACTCGAACAGGTCCACGCGTCACTCCTCGTCACTTGCCCACCCGGCTGCGGGGTCTCCGCGCCAGCCTGGACACGCTACCTAGCAGGGAACGGCGCCCCTCACGTGGGCAGGAGATGACCGCTCAGTGCTGAACCTTTACTGTCATGCGCCCAGCCAATTTCGTCCTCCCCGGAATCGCCCTGAGCCTGACCGCCATGTCGCTGCCCACTGTGGACAGTGCGAGCGCACACCCGGCAACGCCAGCCGTACACGCTGCGACCGCGAAACCGAAGGCTTACACGGTCAAGACCCTGCACTTCCACGTGAAGGTCCACAACGAGAAGGTCGGTGGCACCGGCTCGCAGCAGTGCCTGATCGTCGGCGATCTCTACAAACCGCGAGCGGCGTCGCGTCACCATCGGGTCCCGGTGATCCTCACGACCAACGGCTTCGGTGGCAGCAAAGACGACCAGGCGTCACTCGCGAAGATCGCGACGAAGCACGGGTACGGCGTGCTGTCCTACTCCGGTCTCGGCTTCGGCGGCTCGGGCTGCAAGATTTCCCTCGACGACCCGTCGTACGACGGGCGCGCCGGTCGTCAGCTGGTGAGCTTCCTCGGCGGCAAGACCGGGATCGCCACGACGACGGCCGGCAAGAAGGTGCCAGCGATCCGTTGGGTCCGGCATGACAGGCACGACCACCTCGGCAAGCACGCCGCGCACGACCCGCGGATCGGCATGGTCGGCGGCTCCTACGGCGGCCAGATCCAGTTCGCGGTCGCCGACAAGGACCCGCGACTCGACGCGATCATCCCGATCATCACGTGGAACGACCTGTCGTTCTCACTCGCACCGAACGACAACCACTTCGCGCACGGCGTCACCTACAAGACCAGCTCGCCGGGCGTCGCGAAGTACGAGTGGATCAACCTGTTCTTCGGACTCGGCATCGCCGACGGCCTGCAGGGCACCCAGATCGACCCGGAGCGCAACGTCGGCTGTCCGAACTTCCTCAACGAGGCGTGCAAGGGCTACGCCGAGCTGATGGGCAACACGATCGACACCCCGGACCTCTACGCGTTCGCGCGGCACGCCTCCGTCGAGTCCTACATCCACCGGATCAAGATCCCGACGCTGCTCATGCAGGGCCAGGGCGACTCGCTGTTCAACCTCCAGGAGGCGGTGGCGACGTACCGGTCGCTGCGTCATCAGCACACCCCGGTGAAGATGATCTGGCAGTCGTGGGGGCACAGCATCGGCACGGCGCAGCCGGGCGAGTGGACCCAGGGCCCCGGCATCCTGCGCACCTATGAGGGCAAGCGGGTCTTCGCGTGGTTCGCGCGCTATCTCAAGAAGCAGCACGTCAACACCGGGCCGCGGTTCGCCTACTACCGCGACTACATCCCGTTCCACGGCAAAGGCCCGGACACCGTGCAGTACGGCCACGCCAAGCACTTCCCGGTTGGCCACATGAGGAAGTTCTTCGCCTCGGGGACCTCGAAGCTCGTGACCACGCGCTCGAAGGTGAAGGACGGGTCGGTGCAGTACGCCAACCTCGCGGGTGCGACGCCGTTGAGCTTCTCGGAGGTGTCGGCCGTCAACGGCTCGCTGCCGAGCCAGACCACGAAGCCCTCGGACGGCGACGGGTCGTTCGCCGCGTGGGAGGGACCGGCGCTCAAACGGCCGGTCGACGTCGCCGGCATCCCGACCGCCACCGTCAACGTCAGCCTGCCGGGCGCCGACCCCTCGGTGCCGGCGAGCCAGTTGCAGTTCTTCGCGAAGGTGTACGACATCGCGCCGGACGGGACGATCGACCTGGTCCGCCGGCTCGTCGCGCCGGTCCGGGCCTACGACGTGTCGAAGCCGGTCCACGTCCAGCTGCCCGGCATCGTTCACCGGTTCGACAAGGGCCACCACATCGAGCTGGTGATCGCGGCGACCGACTCCGCCTACCGCAACGCCAACGTCGTACAGCCGGCGACTGCGTCGACCAGCAAGAAGTCACCGACGATCCTGCGGCTCCCGGTCGTCAAGTAGCGCCTGACCCACCCGAACGATGTGACGGCGTTACGGCCATAGCGATGACGCTGTCACATCGTTCGGGGTAGAACCGGCCGGTCAGGCGTTGGCGCCGACGTGCTCGGTGACCCACTCGACGATCGTCGACGTCGGCGTGCCCGGCGTGAAGACCTCGGCGACGCCGATCTCCTTGAGCGGAGCGATGTCGGCGTCCGGGATGATCCCGCCGCCGAAGACCACGATGTCCTTCGAGTCACTCTCAGCGAGCAGCTCGACGACCTTCTTGAACAGCGTCATGTGCGCACCGGACAGCACCGACAGGCCGATCGCCTGAGCGTCCTCCTGCAACGCGGTCGCGACGATCTGCTCGGGCGTCTGGTGCAGGCCGGTGTAGATGACCTCCATGCCGGCATCGCGCAACGCGCGCGCGACGACCTTCGCGCCACGGTCGTGACCATCGAGGCCAGGCTTCGCAACGACAACGCGGATCGGCATGGGGAACCTCCTTGCCCTGCGGTTCTGCTGGCCCTCGAAGGATAGTCGGTACGCCGACGCGGGATGCTTGCTCGTCATGAGTACGACGGCGGACTGGCGCGAGGTGGTGCTCGCCTCCGGCACCCCGCTGCCCAGCTCGCCCACCGTCCAGTGCACGGTCTCGAGCTTCGGCGCCTATCCCGCGGTGATCGCCGCGTGGGACTTCAGCGTCCAGGGCGGCAGCTTCGGCGAGGCCGATGCGGACGCCTTCGTCGGCGCCGTGGCCGCTGCGATCGACCGAGGGCTCCCCCTGGTGTCGGTGCTTCGCAGCGGCGGGACGAAATTGCCGGAAGGCATGCGCGCCCTGGTGGGGATCCCGCGCTCCGCGCTCGCGCTCACGCGACTGCGAGCCGCGCACCTGCCCCATGTGACGGTCGCCAACCATCCGACGACCGGCGGGGTCTGGGTCGGCATCGGCTCGACCGCGGACCTCCGGATCGCCGTGCAGGAGGCGCTGGTCGGGTTCTCGGGGCCCCGACCGATCGAGGCGATGACTGGTCGCGCGATGGCGGCGGGCGCCAACACGGCCGAGGCCGCGCTCGCCGCCGGACTTGTCGATGCCGTCGTCCCGGCGTCCGAGATCGTGTCGGCAGTCGAGGCGGTGCTGGCCGCCACCACCCCCGGAGAGCCCGAGATCCCTGACGTGCCGGCGCTCGCGGCACCTGCGGCAGCGGACGCCTGGGGGCAGGTCGAAGGCTCTCGGCAAAGCGATCGCCCAACCGGTGCCGATCTGATCGACTCGTGGCTCAGCGAGCGCTTCGCACTGGCCGGTGCCGACACGACTGTGGCCGCCGCCGTCGGCCGGCTCGCGGGACGAAGCGTCGTCGCCGCCGCCCTCGCGGCGAGCCGCGCGACCATGCCGACACCGGCCGGCTATGCACTGCTCACCCGAGCCGCCCAGCTGGCGGGCACCCTCGACCGGCCACTCATCGTCGTCGTCGACACCCCGGGTGCGGATCCCCACACCGAGGCTGATGGCCTCGCCGCGGCCATCGCCAACGCGATGACCGCGGTCCTGGAGTGCCCGTCGCCGACGATCTCGTTCGTCCACGGTGAAGGCGGGTCTGGTGGCGCACTCGCCGGGGCGGTGACGGATGTCGTCGGCATCGGTGAATCGGGCTGGTTCGCCGCGATGGGTCCGGAAGGAGCCGCGGCGACGCTGCGGATCGAGCCGGGCGAGGCCGCTCGCCGCATGAGGATCACGCCCGCCGATCTGCTCGAGAACGGTTTCGGTGACGTCTTCGTGCCCGACGGGTTGGCGCCGACGTGGCTCGCGACCACGATCGACCGGCTCGCCGCCGAGCCCGCTGCGGCCCGCTTGGCCCGGCGGGTCGACCGCTGGTCGTCCCGCCTGCCCGGGCAGTCATGAGCCGATCGGGCCAGGCGGCTGCCCGACTCGTCCCCAATTTCGAACTATCTTCCTTGAAAATTCGAGGGAATTGGGTTACCGGTGGCCCGATCCGGCTATGTCATCGGCTACGGTCTCGGAGGCACCGACGCACGACGTACAACTGGCGGCTTCCCCCAGCCCTCGGAGGTTGCAGGCTTTGAGCGAAATGGTGGATGCGGGCGGCGACGCCTGCGATCACGTATGCGGCACTGACGCCGCACCCGCCCGATCAAGCGTTCTCAAGCGCAGCGCCAAGGTCATGCTGAGCCCCTCCGGGCTGAAGGGCACCGCCGTCGAGGCCGCCTGGATCGCCGCGCACGTCGTCAGCTATCCGTTTGGCGTCGCGCAGGAGAAGGCACGGCCTGATGTCGACCGATTCTCGCTGTCCGATCTGCCGCCGATCCATCGTGGCCTTCTCATCGGTGACGTCGAAGCGGCCGGTACGCCGATCCTGCTGATCCATGGCCTGGTCGACAACCGGTCGATCTTCACCGTGCTCCGCCGTCAGCTCCAGCGCCGCGGGTTCGGTCGGGTCTGGACCCTCAACTACCGGATCTGGACGACGGACCTTCGGGGTGCCGCGCGCCAGCTGGCAGAGTCGATCGAGGCGATCTGCGAGCAGACCGGCTACGAGCGCATCCACGTCATCGGTCACTCGATGGGTGGCCTCATCGCGCGCTACTACGTCCAGCGAATGGGTGGCGACGTCCGGGTCCACACGCTCGTCACCCTGGGCACCCCGCATGACGGCACCGCCGCGGCGAAGCTGCTGCCCCGAGGGGTGATCGACCAGCTGGCCCCCGGCAGCGAGGTGGTGACGGAGCTCGCTCGCCCTGTCGAGTCCTGCAGCACTCGTTTCGTGTCCTTCTGGAGCGACATCGACGCGCTGATCATCCCGAAGCAGTCAGCCCGCCTGGATCACGAGGACCTCTCCGTCCGCAACATCCTGGTCCGCGGCGTTGGGCACATGTCGCTGCCGATCGATCGCCGGGTGGTGCGGGAGATCACGTCGATCCTCGCCCACCTCGACTCCGACGGCGGGACCGTCACTCCGGGCGTGACCCGGCTGGAGCCGGCCGCGGCACCTGAGCCGCCGGCGTCAGTGCCGAAGCGCATCCGGTCGAAGCTGCGCGCTACCCGCTCCTAGCATCCTCGCGCGGGGTCAGCCCGAGCTCGACCCGTAGGGCGCGAACCGAGCCTGGAGACTGGTCACCGCCGGCGTACACGCGCTCGCGGGCTTGTTGTTCGTGATCTTGCAGACCGCCGCGGTGATGACGTTCGCCGCACCGTTGATGGACTGGGAGATCTTCGTCGTCGGGTCGTTCAACGCCGCCGCGATCTCGGTAGCGGTCTTGCCCTTGAAGGGCGTGGGATCCAACATCGTGCCCGGACTGACGTAGGTGCCGTTGAAGTCCATGAACGGGTAGCCGGGCCCACTTTGGCCGGGCCCGACGTACTTGCTCCACTGGGCCAGCTCGACCGAGGTGAGCTTCTGGAGCTCCTTGCGGTTCTGGTCGGCCTGCTCCTTGCCGTCGAAGTTCAAGTACTTGCTGGTGTACGTCGCGTTCTTGAACGAGAACGTCCCGATCTTGTCCTCGGACGACACGATCTGCTGCAAGCCGCTGAACGTGCCGAACTTCGACAGCGCATCGATGACGGACCACCGCTCGACTGCACAGAACGGGCAGAACTCCGCGCCGATGAACAGCAACGTCGGCTTGCCGTTGGCGTCGAGAGGGGTGCCGCCAGTGACCGACTCGGGGGTGCTCACCACCGGGCCTGCCCCGATCGGGTCTGAGACAGTGCGCGGGATCGATGTCACTTGGTCGAGGATCGACTGAGAGGCGGCCGTCCCCTTGCTGGTGTCCTTCGAGCCGCTGCTGTTGATCGCGATCACAGCGATCAGAACACCCACGACTGCGAGCGCCACGACGCTGGACAGGATGACGACCGCGCGGCGACGCTGGTCGGACCGCTGCTGGACCGCTCGCGCGGCCGCGGCCTTCTCTCGAACCGACTGCGCCTGCGCCTGCCGGCGCTGCTTGTTGGTCTCGCGTCCCATGGTTTCGGCTCAGCTCTCGATCGGATCGAGCGGACGCAGGAGGTACGCCGCGAGGACAGACATGAACAGGAGGAACTGCACGATGTGGACGCCGGTGCACCACAGGCAGATGGCCTTCACCTGTACCGCCTCGACGTACACGAGGTAGACGACCATTCCCATCGGCAGGATGCCGAACGCCATGCGGAGCCAGGCGAGGAGCGGGCTACCCGACTTCCACGACCACGGGCTCATCACGAAGACGGCCAAGACGAAGTACGCGAGGCCGACGACCGCCACGGGAATGTGGTTGAAGATCATTGACTGCGAGCTGGTGGTGACCTTCAGGCAGTCGACGTGGCTGCTTGCCGGGCAGGACAGGCTCTTGTTGCCCGAGTAGTGCTCGTAGGTCAGATAGATCGAGATGCCCAGGCCGGCGAGCGTGAGCGGCCAGGTGACCCACCACGCCCAGCGGGGTGCCCTGATCGGCCGTAGCTCAGGCACTGTTGATCTGACTCGTGATCGCGGTGATCGCCGGTGACACGCAGACCGACGACGGCTGGTTGTGGGTCATCATGCAGATTGCCGCGGTGACGTTGTTCGCCTCGCCGACGATCGCCTTCGCCACTTTGCTCGTGGGATCGCTCAGCTGCGCGGCTATCTGCTTCTGCGTGAGCTTGCCGAGGACGCTCACGCCGTCGTACCCCTCCGTCTGCTGCATCAACAGGCCGCCGTAATCGAGGAATGGGAACGACAGCTGGCCGGTGCCGGTGGCGTCCGCGTACGTCGCCTTCTGGTCCGAGGACAAGTCCTCGAGCGGCTTGCGGTCGCGGTCAACGTTCTCGACTGGGGTGAAAGTCAGGTACTTACTGCGGTACGTCGACTTGTAGAAGCTCAGCGTCGCGAGGTCGCCGTCGTCCTTCGCCGACCGCATCTGGCTCAGATTGGAGAAGGTGCCGAAGCGGGCGAGCGCGGCGGTCAGAGACCAGCGTTCGGCGGCGCAGATCGGGCAGAACTCACCGCCGATGTAGAGCAATTCCGGCTTGCCGTCCTTGGTCAACGGCGGTTTGTTGACCAGTTTCGTCAGCCCGAGCTGGGCATCACCGGCTCCGACCGTGGCGAAGGTCGCAGGCGCGATCGAGGTCACGTCCTGCACGACTGTCGGGTCGGCGGCGACCCGGTCGCCGCTCGCGTCGTTGGTGGTGCCGCCACCGGAGTTCAGCGCGACCACGGCGATCAGCACCCCGACGATCGCGAGTACGACGACCGAGCTCAGCACCGTGAGGGCACGACGGCGCTGCTCCGACCGCTTCTGCTCGGCACGCGCCATGGCGGCCTTCTCACGGACGGTTGCCGCTTGCCGCTCGCGACGTTGCTTGTTGGTTTCGCGTCCCACCAGAACCCTCTCGTGACCGCCCGCGCGGGAATCTCCAGCCTAACTGGAGATACGTAGCAATCCTGAGAACGGTTTCAGCAGGTGCGGCGGATCAACTGTAGGTGAAGCGGTTCGCCGAGCTGGTCGGGCTGAGCCCGCCTGGCGTGCGAACCCTGATGTTCACCTTGCCGGGGTTCGTCGCCGGTGGGCTCTGCACGGTGATCTGGGTGTCGGAGTCGACCGAGATCGACGTCACCGCGTTGGGCCCGAACGTCACCGCGGTGGCGCCAGTGAAATCGGTGCCCGTGATCGTGACCACGGTCCCGCCGCCAACCGGGCCGGTGTCCGGCGACACCGCCGTGACCGCAGGCGCCGGTGGCACGAACTTGTACCGGTCGGCGCTGCTGGTCGCGCTGATCCTGCCGTGCGCGACGACCCGGACGTCGACCGTCGAGGTGGCCTTTGCCGGGCTCGTCGCCGTGATCTGCGTGGCCGAGTCCACCGAGTACGACGCGGCGGGCACCGACCCGAAGTTGACCTTCGTCACACCCGTGAACCCGGTCCCGGTGATCGTCACCGAGGTGCCGCCCGCGGTGGGCCCACTCGCGGGTGACAGGCCGGTCACGGCCGGTGCCGGAGGCACGTACTTGAACCGGTCGGCGGTGGTGATCGGGCTCCACACCGTGTGGGCGCCTACCCGGAGGTTCGCAGTCGCTGCGGCGTGGGCCGGGCTGGTCACCGTGATCTGGGTGTCGGAGTCCACGGTGAACGTCGAGGCGTCGGTCGGCCCGAAGCGAACCTTGTCCACGTTCGTGAACCCGTGACCGGTGACCGTCACCGATGTCCCGCCAGCGGTCGTGCCGCTGCCCGGTGACACCGAGGTGATCGTCGGCCGGACCCGGACCGTCACCTGGGCGCTCGGCGCCGAGGCGGCGTTCGCGGCGTCACCGAGGTAGTGCGCAGTCACGTGGTTGACCCCGGTCGGCAGATCGCTCGTGTTCAACGTCGCCGTGTACGGGCCGGAGCCCGTCACGTCAGCATCACCGAGATGCGTTCCGTCAGCGGAGAAGCTCACCTGGCCGGTCGGCGCGCCGCCGGCCGGTGAGGTCTGCACCGTGGCCTTCAACGCCACCGAGTCCCCAGCATTCGACGTCACCGGGGGAGCTGCCACCGCCACACCGATCGGTCCGAGCAGGCCCGTGCCCACCGTGGTCTGCGGGCCGCCGTCGGCCGGCACCTTCACCACCCGGCTGTGGCCGAAGTCGGCGATGAAGACGTCACCGGCAGAGTCCACCGCCACCCCTATGGGGTGGTAGAGGCTGTCGCCGACCGTCGTCTGCGGCCCGCCACCCGCCGGCACCTCCACGACCCGGCTGTTGTCGGTGTCGGCGATGAACACGTCACCCGCAGCGTCCACCGCCACCCCATTCGGGTAGAGCAGGCCGGAGCCGACCGTGGTCTGCGGACCGCCACCCGCCGGCACCTCCACGACCCTGCTGTTGTTCACTTCGGCGATAAACACGTCACCCGCAGCGTCCACCGCCACCCCATCCGGGTAGGACAGGCCGGAGACAACCGTGGTCTGCGGGCCGCCGTCGGCCGGCACCTCCACCACTCGGCCGTTGCCGGTGTCGGTGGTGTCGGTGATGTAGACGTCACCCGCGGCGTTCACCGCCACCCCGTGGGGGGCAGACAGGCCGGAGCCGACCGTCGTCTGGGAGCCACCACCTGCCGGCACCTTTACCACTCGGCTGTTACCGGTGTCGGCGATGTAGACGTCACCCGCTGCGTCCACCGCTGTACCGGACGGGCTCGCCAACCCAGAGCCGACCGTGGTCTGCGCGCCGTCACCCGCCGGCACCTTCACCTCGCCATTTTCATACGTGTCGGCGATGTAGACGTCCGGCGCCGGCGGCGGGTTCACCGACACCGTCGTCCCCGTCGGCGGGGGCGGTGGGGTCACCTCGACCGTAACCGGAGCGCTGCCCGCGGACCCGGCGTAGTCAGTGTCGCCGAGGTAGTACGCCGTCACATGGTTCGTGCCCACCGGCAGGTCGCTGGTGTGCAGCGTCGCGGTGTACGGACCGGTGCCGGTGATGACGGCGTCACCGAGATGGGTGCCACCGGCGTCGAAGCTCACCTGCCCGGTCGGCGCACCACCAGCCGGAGAGGTCTGCACTGTGGCCTTCAAGGCCACCGAGTGCCCGCCCTTCGAGGTCGCTGGCGGCACACCCAGGGCCACGCCAATGGGGAAGGACCAGCCGGAGCCGAGCGTGATCGGAATCCCACCATCAGCGGGAAGCTCGAGTACCTGAGGATTGCTGTTGGTGGTTTTGGTAACGAACACGTCGCCGGCCGCGTCTACCGCGACCCCGGACGGGTTTTGCACGCCAATGCGCGTGATCTGGTCGCCGCCATCTGCCGGGACCTCGACCACTCGGTTGTGGGCGCTATCGGCGATGATCACATCGCCCGCGGCATCCACCGTGACCGCGCCCGGATAGCTCAGGCCTGAGCCAACCGTGACCTGATCCCCGCCACCAACGGGAACTTCTACCACCCGGCTGTTCAACAAGTCGGCGATGAACACATCACCCGCGGCGTTCACCGCCACACCGATCGGAAAGGACAGGCCGGCGCCGACCGTGGTCTGCGCACCGCCCCCTGCCGGCACCTTCACCACCCTGTCGTGGTTCGAGTCGGCGATGAACACATCACCCGCCGCGTCCACCGCAACCCCGTACGGTTGGGACAGGCCGGAGCCGACCGTGGTCTGCGGGCCGCCACCCGCCGGCACCTCTACCACCCGGTTGTTGGCGGCGTCGGCGATGAACACATCACCCGCCGCGTCCACCGCGAGCCCCTGCGGCCCGGCCAGGCCGGAACCGACCGTCGTCTGCGCCCCGCCGTCCGCCGGCAGCTTTACCACGCGGTTCTGGGTGCTGTCGACGACGTAGACGTCCGCCGCCGGCGCCGGGTCCACCGACACCGTCGTGCCGGTGGGCGTCGTACCGGTGATCGCGAGTGCTGACGCGGTCGACGCCGAGCCGGCGTAGCCCAGCAGCGCGGCGCTGGTCACCGCGACGACGGAGACTCTGCGCAGCGCGCGTGACGACCGGGACGTGGACTGCAAGATCATCAGAGGGCCTTTCATGATCAACAAGACAAGGGTGCACAAACGGGCACTTCGCACGCTATGAGGCACAGAGGTACATGAACATGGTCAAGTCGGATGGATCTGGCCTAGTCCGATCGGAGCACGCCAGCCGTCGCAGAGTTGTCCGACTCACACGGTGCTATAGCAACGTGTGAGTCGGACAAGTCATCAGGTGTAGGTGTAGCGGTCGGCCGGCGCGGTGGCGCTGAGCCCGCCTGGGGTGCGGACCCTGATGTTCACCTTGCCGGGGCTGGTCGCCGGTGGGCTTTGCACCATGACCTGGGTGTCGGAGTCCACCGAGAACGACGTCACTGAGTTGGGCCCAAAGCTCACCTTGGTGGCGCCGGTGAACCCGGTGCCGGTGATGGTGACCACGGTCCCCCCGGCGATGGGTCCGCCGGTCGGGGAGATGGCGGTCACGGTCGGTGCCGGCGGCACGAAGGTGTAGGCGTTAGCGGGGGCGGTGGGGCTTGAACCGCCGGGGGTGACCACCCGCACGTTGACCCGTGAGGTGGCCTTCGCCGGGCTGACCGCGGTGATCTGGGTGTCGGAGTCGGCGGTGAAGCTCGCCGCCGCGACGTTCCCGAACATCACCTTGGTGGCGCCGGTGAACCCGGACCCGGTGATCGTCACCGTGGTGCCGCCCGCGGTGGGCCCACTCGCCGGTGACAGGCCGGTGACGGCCGGTGCCGGGGGCACGTACTTGAACCGGGCCGCACTGGACACCTGGCTCCACACGCCGCCG
>JAFAZI010000113.1 GCA_019239875.1 Frankiaceae bacterium | reverse complement strand
ACACGGGCGACCTCGGCGAGATCCGCGACGGCCTGCTGTTCCTGTCGACGCGTCGGACCGATCTGATCCTGCGCGGCGCCGAGAACGTCTATCCCGCCGAGATCGAGAACTGTCTCGAAGGACACGACGACGTCGAGGAGGTCGTGGTCGTCGGCGTGCCGGACGAGGAGTTCGGACAGGTCGTCGGCGCCATCGTCGTACCAGTCGAAGGCACCACCCTCGACGAGGCCGAGCTGACCGCGTTCGTCAAGGAGCGGCTCGCCTACTTCAAGGTCCCCAGCCGCTGGGTGATCCGTACCGAACCGCTGCCCCGCACCGCAACCGGCAAGGTCGTCCGTGCCGAAGTCATGGACGTCTTCTCGTGACACGTAAGGCAGACCCGGCTAAGACCGGGGCGGACCGTCGCTCGGTGCCCGGTTTTCTCCCGCCTGTCCGCTTCCGCTTCGCGATCTTGACGAAGGTGGTCTCAAAGCGGCTTCTTAAGACCACCAACGTCAAGATCGCGAGCTCTCCGGGCACCTCGCACTCGTCTTTGCGCATTCGTCCTGACCTAAGGAGCGATCCCGTTGCCGTACCCGCCTGAGAACTACCCGCTGACCCCGGCCGGCGTCGATGACTACCCCGTCAAGGTCGGCTCGATGCTGCTCACCCTCGTCGACCCCCACAAGGGCTACGAGAGTGCCTACAACCGGTGGTATGAGCGCGACCACTTCTACGCCGGCTGCATGGAGGGGCCGTGGCAGATCGCGGGCTCTCGCTGGGTTGCGACCCGTGAGATGAAGGACCTGCGGTGGGGTACGACGCAGGTGGCTGACCCCATCGACGCCGGATCCTTCGTCGCGATCTACTGGGTCGAGGCCGATCACCACAAGGACTGGGACGACTGGGCTCTCCCGCAGGTGCAGCAGCTGTACGCGAACGGGCGGGGCTTCCTCGAGCGCTCCCACGTGCACACGGCGACCTTCGACCACGTCGGCGCTGCATACCGCGACGCGGACCCGGTGCCGGTCGAGCTCGCGCTTGATCATCACTACGACGGGATCGTCGCGGTGTTCCTCGACGCGCGGAACGGCAAGGACGCCGCAGCGCTGCACAACACCCTCGTCGAGAGCGAGGCCCTGTCGAAGCTGATGGCCGGCACCGACATCGAGATCGCGTCCGCGTGGACCCCGCGACCGGAGTTCCGCAACTCACGGGACAGTGCGCCGATGGCGCTCGGCTCACCGGGTGGGCAGGAGAACCGCCTGTGCCAGCTCTTCTTCGTCGGCGGTGACGTTCGCGACACTCTCGATCGGTTCCGGCACTACACGGATGCCCTGGCGTCGCACGACGAGGCGGACACGGCGCTGGTCGCGCCGTTCCTCCGTACCGTCGTCGGCACCGACACCTACGTCGACCAAATCTGGTGACCCCGGCTTGAGTGTGATCTAGGACTCACTCGAGCGTGTCCGACGCTGTTGTGTCGAGGCTCACATCCAATTTCGCTACACCCTGGAATGTATTGGGGACGATGCTTGCTGTAGTTAGCACCAAACCCCCTGGGTGCGAAGGAAGTGGAAGAGATGTCCCGTACACCTGCAGCCGGTCTCCGCCAGCTACCGGTCTTCGCTGCGCTGTCTCGGCGCGCGCTGGCGGTTGCGGATTCCTTGCTCACCCCCGTCAGCTTCGATGACGGCGACGTCATCTGCCAGGAAGACCACCTCGGACGCCAGGCCTTCATCATCGTGAGCGGTACGGCCGTCGTCAGCCGCGGCTCGGAGGTCCTCGCGACCGTCGGCGCCGGCGACGTCGTCGGCGAGCTGGCCCTGCTCGGTGACGGCCGCCGCAACGCCAGCGTGACGGCCATCGAGCCGGTCCGCGCCTACGTGATGAGCGCGCAGGAGTTCAACAGCCTGCTCGCCCTTCCCAGCGTCGCCGACGAGATCCGCCGGATCGCGCAGCAACGGCAGGCCCCGCAGGCGGTTGCCGCTGCCTGATCGGCGGTTTGCCGTGATCTTGGCGGGATATATGTCCGGCAAATGTCCGATATTGGGGGATCGGTCGGAGTGCGCCAAGTTGCGCATCTCCACCAGATCAGCGTGATCGTCCTGGCGACCGGCGGTGAGCCGTCGTTGCGGTCGACGCTGGCCGGTCTCGGTGACAGCGCGTCACCGGTCGTCGTGATCGACTGCGTCGACGTCGGCCCGCTGCCCGAGCGTGATCGCGACGCGATCCTCGACGCTCATCGCGGTCTCGAGAAGGACCGGCGGCGCTTGATCGTCGTGAACGCTGCGGCCGAGGACATCGGCATCCTCGCGAAGAACGGGCTCGAGCTCGCCGAGACGATCGACCACGTCTTCCGCGACGCGCCTGCCGACACAGACTGAGGCTTCACGGCCCAGGGCGGCGCACAGGTCAGCGCCAGGCGAAGACCGGCTGCTCGTAGTGCGCCACCCGCGTCGTACGACCATGGGCCGCGAGCTCCCGGAACTGGTAGATCACTGCGGCGGTCGGCGCGTGGATCCACGTGTTCAACATCGGCATCCGGATGATCGGCTGGTCGGACTCTGGGATCGCGGCGAACAGCGGCTCGACATCGAAGACGTGCTCGTAGGCGATGTGAACCACCGCCACCTCGTCCGGGTTGGGCGAGATCTGGTCAACGGTCGGACCGGCCCAGATCACGACCGGGGTGATGCGGTAGCCCGACCGCGTCGTGTAGTCGTCCAGCAGGCCGAGGACCGTCTCAGGTCCGACCGCCAGTCCGAGCTCCTCGTCGAGCTCCCGGATGGCGGCCTGCTCCGCGGTCTCACCGGCGTCGACCCGGCCGCCTGGAAGTGCCCACTGTCCGGGGTGAGCGCGCATGGTGTCGGGCCGTTTCGTGACCAGGAAGCCGGGACCGGTGTCGTCCTCGACCACTGCGACGGCAACGGCAGCCGCTTTGCGGTTCCCAAGATCGTGCCCGACGCGATCGAACGCCTTGACGCGTTCGGCGAGCGTCTCCCGGTTGAAGTCGCTCACCAGTCCGCCACTCCGCCCACTGTTAGTGCGGACGGCGACGAGGCGCCGACGGTGCTGCCATCAGGCGTTGAGGAGCGGTCCGACGGTGCTGCCAAAGGCCGTCACCTGGTCGATCAGCTCGTCGACCGATCGGCTCGGGAAACGGACCTGAAGGTGGTTGACCCCGACCTTCGCCCACGCGCGGAGGCCGTCCGCGATCGCCTCCGGTTGCCCGGTCAATGCCGGACGGTCGAGGTCCCAAGCCGGCTCGCCGACGTAGATCCACTCGCTGATCGCCCCGATGTCACCGGTGTCGTCGCCGCGTTCCCTGCGATACAGCTCGACGAGGTCTGGCATCTGGTCCAGCGGGGTGCCCTGGGGGAGCCAGCCGTCCGCGAGCTTCGCGGCGCGACGTACGGCGGCCGGTGCGCCGCCACCCACCCAGATCGGCGGCCGTGGCGACTGTACTGAGATCGGCTCGATCGCGAGACCGTCGTACGCGCCTTCTCGCAGTGCTGCGTCGATGACGCGGAGGGCCTCGTCCGTGTCCTTGCCCCGAGTGTCATAGCTGGCACCGACGGCGGCGAACTCCTTCTCCACGTGGCCGGCACCGACACCGAGGATCACGCGGCCGTTGGACAGCGCATCGAGCGTCGCGAACGAGTTGGCCGTGACCAGCGGGCTGCGGTAGGTCACGTTGAAGACGGACGAGAGCAGGCGGGTCCGGGTGGTCTGGGCCGCGATCCAGCCGAGCGTGGCGACCGTGTCGTACCAGATGGCACCCATCGCGGGGACCAGCTCCTTCGGGATGGCGACGTGGTCGCAGACCCCGACGTAGAAGAACCCGCTCTCGTCTGCGGCCCGCGCGACCGCGGCCATCTCGGCGGTGCCGGCTGACTTCTCCCACGGCTCGACGAAGTAGTTGCTCTGCGCCTGGATGGGGAGCTGGATGCCGTACACCACGGTGTCCGGCGGCACGATCGGAGCCATGGCGAGAGTCTAATCTGACGCCCCGTCAGAAACTGAAGGTCGGCTGGCGATAGCCTGACCAGGTGTCAGATTCCCGCCGCGTGCCGGCGATCGAGGGCTGGTTCACGATCGACGACGAGCCGGTCCTGCTCGGCAACCGGTGCACCTCCTGCCGCACGGTCTACTTCCCGAAGGCATCGTTCTTCTGTCGCAACCCGGACTGTGACGGCGAGGAGTTCGAGGAGGCGCGCCTGTCCCGCCGAGGCAAGATCTGGTCCTACACCGATGCGCAGTACCAGCCACCGTCGCCGTTCATCGCCCCACCCGGTGACTACCAGCCGTTCGCGCACGCCGCGGTGGAGCTCGCCGAGGAGCAGATGGTGATCCTCGGGCAGGTCGCGTCCGGCTTCGGCGTCGCCGACCTCGAGGTCGGCCAGGAGGTCGAGCTGATCGTCGAGGAGCTCTACTCCGACGACGAGCACGACTACCTCGTCTACAAGTGGAAGCCCGCCGGTGCCGAGCGGGACGGTGTACGCGCATGAGCGACGTCGTCGTTGCCGGGGTCGGCATGCACCCATGGGGCAAGTGGGGCCGCAACTTCGTCGAGTACGGCGTTGTTGCCGCCCGCGCGGCGTTGCAGGACGCCGGTATCGCGTGGCGTGACGTCCAGTTCGTGGCCGGCGCCGACACGATGCGCAACGGCTACCCGGGCTACGTCAGCGGGGCCACGTTCGCGCAGGCGCTCGGCTGGACCGGTGCCCGGGTGTCGTCGTCGTACGCCGCTTGTGCATCCGGCTCGACGGCGCTCGAATCCGCGCGGGCCGAGATCCTGGCCGGCCGCTGTGACGTCGCGCTCGTCGTCGGCGCGGACACGACACCGAAGGGCTTCCTGGCCCCCAACGCCGGCGATCGGCCGGACGACCCGGACTGGCTGCGGTTCCGGCTGCTCGGGGCCACCAACCCGACGTACTTCGCGCTCTACGCCCGCCGCCGCATGGCGCTGTACGGCGCGACCGAGGCCGACTTCGCCCAGGTCCGCGCCAAGAACGCCCGTCACGGCCTCGAGAACCCGAATGCGCGCTACCGCAAGGACTTCAGCGTCGACGACGTGCTCGCCTCCGCGATGGTCGCCGATCCGTTGCGGCTGCTCGAGATCTGCGCGACCAGTGACGGCGGGGCGGCAGTGATCCTGACGTCGGCAGACTGGGCCAAGCGCCACGGCGTCGCGGACCGGGTCAAGGTGCGCGCCATCTCCACGGTGACGCCGACGTTCCCGCAGACCGTCATCGAGATGCCGAACTTCTCGACCGACTCGGGAGTGGCGTTCTCGGCGGACGCGGTCACGCCGTTCAAGGCGGCGATCGCGCAGGGTGCGTACGAGGAGTCCGGGATCGGTCCCGAGGACCTGTCGCTCGCCGAGGTCTATGACCTGTCGAGCGCGCTCGAGCTCGACTGGTACGAAGACATCGGATTGTGCAAAGCCGGTGAGGCCGAGCGGCTCCTGCACGACGGCGACACCGAGATCGGCGGCCGGATCCCGGTGAACGCATCTGGCGGGCTCGCCTGCTTCGGCGAGGCCGTCCCGGCGCAAGCGCTCGCCCAGGTGTGTGAGCTGACCTGGCAATTGCGTGGCCAGGCCGGTGCCCGTCAGGTCGAGGGCGCAACGGTCGGCATCACCGCGAACCAAGGCCTGTTCGGCCACGGCTCATCCGTCCTGCTCTCGACCTGAGCCCCGCCCAACCCCTTATCGCCCAACCGTCTCGAATCGTTGGTTTCGAGCCGCTGGAAGCAACGATTTGAGACGGTTGGGCGATAAAGGTTGGGCGATAAAGGGTGGGGCGATGAGAGGGAAGAGAGAGGTACGGCGGGTGGGTTACTTGATCGCGACGGGGCTGGTCGGGGCGCCGGCGGCGTTCACGATCGGCTCGGGCGTCGCGACGAGCAGGAACTCATAACGGCCGTCGCTCGCACAGTCCGTGGCGAGTGCCTCCAGGTCGAAGTTCTGGCCCTGCACGAGGCCCATCTCGACGATGTGGATCATGTGCACCGGCAGGAAGACGTCATCGCGCTCCGGCGGATAGACCTCGAAGGACAGGTTGTCCGTCGCCACCGCGGCGATGTCATGATCGCGGAACCATTGCACCGACTGCATCGATGGGCCCGCCGTCGCGATGCAATAGCCCATCTTGTCGCCGGCGTGCAGCAGCTGCATCTGGCCGGTCCGTAACAGCACGATGTCGCCGGCGCCCACGTCCACCTTGCCGAACTCCGCAGTCTCGTCGAGGTCCGAGCCGGTGATCGCGTGCCCGCCGTCGAGCCGTTCGACTCCCTTCGCGCGGGGGAGGTCGAGGAGTACGCCGCGGCCCACGATCGGTCCCAGCTTGTCGGCGCCGAGCCGCGTCGCGCCGGTCTCGTCGACGGCCTCCAGTGGCACGCCGTTGTACATGCGCCCGTCGTAGCTGACGTGGGCGAGCGCATCCCAATGCGTTGCCGCCTGCACCCCCATCGACACCGCGTCATCGTTGAACCGGACGCCGGCCTCGTCGCCGCCCATGAGCTCGTGGCGCGCGATCGTCGTACGGATCGGGTTCGTCCGGCCGGGGACGAACCCGAGCTGGGGCCCGTCCTCAGACATCGGGATCGCGAGGGAGAACTGTCGCCCGTCGCGGGCGAGCGCGAGGCCCTGACGGACCTTCGCGGCGTCGATCAGGTTGAGCGTTCCGCGCTCGTCCGCTGGGCCCCACCGGCCCCAGTTGTTGACTGCGCGAGCGAGGGAGTGGAAGTCCTCAGGCAGCATCGTCGAGCGGCGAGCAGATCCGGCACGGCCGCAGTTTGGTCTTGGCCGGGTCCACCTTCGTGAGGTCCTCGCGACCGGCGACCGCCGCGCAATCGGGTCGGTGGAAGATCGACCCGCTCGCCGTCGCGACGAACGACTTGCTCGAGCCGCCTGCAGCACCAGACTTCGATGCGGCCGCGCCGGCCGTGGCAGCACCGCCGGCGAGCAGCCCCTCGAGCCGGGTGATCGCCGCGGTCAGGTCGGCTGCCTGTGTCCGCGACTCCCGGATCCGCACGGTCTGCCAGTAGGCGAAGTAGGTGAAGCCACCAGAGATGACGAGCGCCAGTCCGAGGATGCCGCCCGAGATCAGGTAGTCGTTCTGCTCGAACGGCAACGGTGTCCGCGCCGCGCCGGCCCAGCCGAGGATGATCAGTACGACGCCGAGTGGCATCAGGACGCCACCAATGATCAACAGCCAGCGGTCGAGGTTGCCCGACGCGGCACGCGTCCGCAGTCGTCGGACCTGCTCGGCGAGCCGGTCGACCCGGTTCGTGGCCGAGGCCGCGGTGTAGGTCGTCGGCGTGGTGGTCGTCATGTGACTACTCCTCGAGGCTGCAGGTCGTGCCTGCGGGTTGCAGAACCTGGTCAGGTAGGCGGCGCATACCGATCGCGAACAACCCGGCGCCGATCAACGCGGCGATGATCCACCCGACCTGCAGGCCCTTCGGCAGCGACAGCGAGTTGGCGGCCGGAAGCTGCGGGCCGGCAATCGTCGGGTCGGGGCCAAGGCTGGAGCCCGGTCCGGTGGGCGGGTTCTGCACCGGCGGGATGTTGCCACCGCCCGTGCTCGGGATGTTGCTGCTTCCACCACCGCCGCCGCCTCCGCCACCGGAGTGCGTCGGCGTGGGCGTTGGCGACTTCGGTGGTGGCGGCGGCTTGAAGCCGTGGTGCACGGTCTGGTTGACCTTCGCACCACCGATGAACAGCAGCTTGCCGGAGTCGTTGCCCTGGCTCGTGTACTGCACGTTGTCGAAGCCGATCACGAGCGCTCCGGAGTCGAGCTCGATGTGCTGGCCGTGCACCTTATGCGTGATCTTGGTGACCTCGAGGCTGAGACCGGAGCTCTTCAGTGCGGTGTTGACGACCTTCGTCGCGGAGCTGCCGACGATGGGCAGGTTCTTGTTGGGAACGTGCACGCCATTCTGGTCGACGGTCACCGCAACGCCGGCGATCTTGACGCCGGAGACCACGGTCTTGGCCTTGCCCTTCGCCACGTTTCGGCCGTCGCTCACCGCATGCGCGGTAGACGTGACCGAGTCGATGGTGATGACCTTCTCGACCGAGATGTCGTGAGCGGAGCTGATGGCATCGGTGGTGACGGTGCTCGAGCCGGTGACGTTGATCGTCGACTTCGACGACGTCGAGCCGACGACCGGACCGAACAGCGGCACGTTCTTCCCACCCGCCGCCGATTCCGCGGACACGTGCAGCGGCGTGGCGCTGGAAGTCATGACGACGCCGGGCCGGGAGTTGTCCACCGTCTTGTCGCCGACGCCGGTCTGGGCATGAGCCACTTCAGGATCGTTCAGCATGGACCCGACGTTCGCCGGGATCGGAAGACCGAGCAGGTTCACCGTGTCGCCACCGTGGGCGCCGGTGCCACCGGGCCAGAAGATCGAGGTCAGAGCGTTGCCGATCCCGCCCGTGCCGAGCGACGCCATGGCGTATGGGATGTTCAGCGCGACGTCCTCACCGGAGTGGGAGTACAGCGGCATCGTGATTCCCGTCGAGGTGGCCGTGACGTCGAGCGCGCCGATGTCGGAGCCCACCGCTGCCGCGGCATGCTGGCGTTGTGGTGCCGCCGTTGCACCGGCAGCGAGTGACGGGCCAACGCTGAGGCCGATGATGGACAGTCCCATCAGGGACAGGCCGACGGTCGCGCGGCGTGGCCCGCGGATCCGGCGTGCCGGTTCTTCGCTGCTCATGCCGCCCCTCCCAGGTAAGCCTCTGACACCTGTTCGGCGATGTCCTGTGGCTCGCCGACCGCAACGATGCGACCCTGCGACATCACGGCCGCGAAGTCCGCGACCCGCAGCGCTGTGGTCGCAAATTGTTCGACGAGCAGGATCGTGATCCCTTCCTCCGCGAGCTGGCGGACCAGGTCGTACAGCTCGCTCACGATAATCGGCGCAAGGCCCATCGAGATCTCGTCGAGCAGCAACACGGCTGGCTCGGCGACGAGCGCGCGCGACATGGCGAGCATCTGCTGCTCGCCGCCGCTCATCGTGCCGGCGCGCTGGTTACGCCGCTCGGCGAGCCGCGGGAAGCGCGCGAACGCGACGTCCCGGACCTGCCGGAACGGCATGCCCGCGGCGTATGTCCACATCCGCAGGTTGTCGTCGACCGTGAGATTCGGGAAGATGCCGCGGCCTTCGGGGATCCGGCTCAGACCGGCGCGGACCAGGCCGTCCGGACTCGCGCCGTTGACATGCGCGCCAGCGACATGAACGCATCCCGACGTCGGACGGATCGCCCCTGAGATGACCTGCAGTGTCGTGGACTTTCCGCCGCCGTTCGGTCCGAGAAGGGCGTAGACGGTGCCGGACGGTACGGCGAGATTGACGCCGTGCAGGACTTCGATGCGACCGTATCCCGCTCGGACGTCGATCAGTTCGATCGCGTGGCTGGTCATCAGCCCTCCTCGACGCCGAGGTATGCGGCCTGGACCGCGGGGTTCTGCTGGATCTCCTCGCGACTACCGGACGCGATCAGCAGCCCGAAGTCGAGGACATGGATGCGGCTGCACACCCGCATGACGAGTTCCACGTCGTGCTCGACGAGCAGGATCGCGATCCCTTCCTTGGCGAGGTCGAGCATGAGGTCACCGAGGACGTGGACCTCTTCGTGGCTGAGGCCGGACCCGACCTCGTCGAGCAAAAGCAGGCGCGGCTTGGTGGCAAGCGCACGGCCGAGCTCGACGAGCCGCGCGAGGCCGGTGGGCAGCGAGTCGACGCGCGCCTCTGCGACGCTGCCTAGCCCTACTCGGTCGAGCGCGGCCCGTGCGACGTCTTTGGGTGGGGTCGAGTCACCCGACCAGGAGCGATGGAACTCGGCAGCGGCGAGCAGGTTCTCGTACGCCGTCAGCGAGCCGAAGACCTCGAGCCGCTGGAAGGTCCGCGCCACCCCGAGGCGGGCGCGCTTGTGCGGTGGGAGCTTGCTGACGTCCTGGCCGGCGATGAAGACCCTGCCGTGGGTGGGCGGCTGGAGTCCGGTGATCACGTTGAAGGTGGTCGTCTTGCCGGCACCGTTGGGCCCGATCAGACCCGTGATCATCCCGTTGTCGGCGGTCAGGGACACGTCGGACACCGCATTGATGCCACCGAAGCTCACAGAGACGTCAGCGATCTCGAGCGCTGGATGGCCCTCCGTTGCGTCGCGATCGAGTACGTCACTGAGCGGTGCTGACAAGGCCCTCCCCCTCCTCCGACATGAAGACGGCGGCGGGGCTGCCGGCGGCGGTCATGAACTGTGGCTGCGGCCGTCCGGCCGACCTCACCCGTTCGATGACGTCGGTGAACCGCCCTGCGATGCCGTTCGGGTCACGGCCGACACTGATCGCGGCTAGGCCGGTGAGCACGTACTGGAGCTGCGCGAGCCGGAGGACGTGTCCGAAGACGGTTGGGTTGTGTGGTGCGACGAAGATTGTGAACAGGGTGAGCGACGCGGCGCCCAAGAAGGCGCCGGTTGCGGTGTTGACGCCACCGACCCTGGCCAGGAGCAGGATGGTGAGGCTGAACAGGTATGGGAAGTCGTTCGCATCGACCTGGCCCGGGCTGCCGCCGTAGAGAGCGCCACCAAGTCCGGCGAGCGCGGCGGCGATGGTGAACGCAATCAGCTTCGTCGAGTTCACGCTCACGCCCAGCGTTGCGCAGGCGGCGGGCGAGTCGTTCGCCGCTACGAGCTTTCGGCCGAATGGGCCGCGACGCAACGCGAGGACCCCGATCGAGCAGAGCACGAACGCGACACAGGTGACGATGAAGAACGCCTGGTCTGATGTCGTTGGGATGCCGGGGATTTTCACCCGCCCGATGTTCAGGCTGCCGCCGGTGCCCAGCGACTCACCGAAGAAGGCGGCGTCCATGAACGCCGCGAACGCAAACGTCGCCAACGCGAGATAAAGGCCGCGAAGGCGCAACGTCGGCAGCGCGACGAGTGCGCCCACAGCCCCCGCCAGGCCGATCGCGGCGAGGACGCCAAGCCAAGACGCTCCGCTCGCGACGTGGCCCATCGCGAACGCGCCGAGGCCGGCAAAAGTCATCTGGCACAGCGAGGCCATCCCGCCGTACCCCGTGAGCAGGATAAGCGACAACACGATGATGGCGATCGCGAAACCTTTGGAGCTGTTGCGAAGGTTGCCGTCCGAGAGGAACGGGGCGACGATCGCGCAGGCGGCGATCAGCGCGGCGCCGACGGCCACCGATGATCTGAGTGAGGCGACCCGAGGGGGTACGGCGCCGGTGAAGCTCGCGGTACGCAGTCGGTCCTGCGGCAAGATGATCAAGACCAGGAACAGCACCAAGATCGGGATCTGGCCTTGGATTCGGGTCAGGAAGCCCCACTGCGGCAGGTAGTCAAACAACAACTCTTGGCCGATTGCGATAGCGAGGGCTCCGCCGATGGCGGTCGGCAGGTTGCGCAGCCGCCCGATGATTGCGGCGGCATACCCGTCAACAACCAGGAGTGTCAGATTGATGGTGTTGAGGGCATTGATGCCGGCAAGGAGGATGCCAGCAAACGCAGCCAATGAGCACGACATCGCCCATGCGAGCTGCTTCACTCGGACCGGACGCCCACCTGCCATGGCGAGCAGGTCGGAGTTGTCGACGACGGCCCGCAGCGCGATGCCGATCCGTGTCTGGCGAAACAGGATTCGAAGTGCGATCGCGACCACCACGATGGACAGCGCAGCGATCAATTGTTCATAGGTGACCAGTAGCCCGGCGACGGTGAAGCCCGCACCGTTGAAGAACTGCGGGAGGTGCCTGCCCTTGGTCTGGTCGAAGATGAGATTGATCAGGCCGACCAGAAGCAGCAGCAGACCGAGTGTCACGACGATTGGCACATCGACCGGTTTGCCGTCGAGTGGGCGCATCAGCACACGCTCGACGATGAGGCCGAACAGCGGGGCAAAAATCAACAGCACAAGCAGAACGGAGATGATGGTCGGGATGTGCCACCCTTGCCAGAGCTGCCAGAAGACGTAGGCCGAGGCCATCGCGATCGCACCATGGGCGAAGTTGAAGATGCCGGTCGTCGTGTACGTGACGACGAGGCCGCTCGCGATCAGCGCGTAAACACAGCCAGTGACCAGACCGACGACGAGGTAGCCGAGAAAGAGCGTCACGTCATGCGCCTATCCGTTGTACGGCACGAAGCGGCCGTCACATCGGAAGTTGTTCTTGGGTGTGTCGACCCTCGAGAAGGTGCTGTTCTGCAGCTGCCATAAGACGTAGCACGTGTTTCCAGTTGTCTTCGACGACGGAGTGTTCGGTGAGATCAGCCCGTTGTCGTTCCAGTCCTTCATCGACCTCAGTGCTGCGAGGACACCTGTCTGATCGCCGGTCTTGGCGTGCTGGAAGGCGTATTCCAGCATCCGTCCGTCCGCCCACGCGAACATCGCGTACAGGTTGAGGGTCTGGCCGGGGTTCGTGCGCTTGAACCACTGCTGGAAAAGGGCGACCTCAGGGATGTTCGCGGCATCCGTCGCGTTGAAGAACAGGGAGTACTCGTTGTAGCCAAGCAGGCCGTTCAGGTCTGACGGGCTGCCCTGGTAGTCGGGGATGAACGCCGAGTCGTAGGCGATCGGGATGATGTTGACGACTCCCTTGCAGGCCGCTACCGACCGCTCGTTCGCCATCATCGTCGCCGCGTTCTGAGCGTTCTGGCTGACGGTGAAGAACACCTGGATGTGGTTGCGGCCGCAGGCCGTCTGGAAGTTGCTGGTGAAGTTGCTGGTGGTCGGCGACGCGGCGTTGAAGTACACGATCTTCCAGCCCGCGTTCTCGGCAGCGTTGTCGATCGCTTTCTGCTTGGCCAGCGCCGACGGGATGTTCTCCGAGATGACCCCGACATGTTGCACCTTCGAGCCCAGCTTCTGCTTGAAGTAGGTGAACATGCCGTTGGCATAGCCGAGCTGTCCCGGCTCGATGTCGAAGTGGTTCGACGGCGTCAACGCTTTCGGGTCGAGGCTCACGTGGATGTCGGGCACATTCTTGTGGGCGTTCAGCAGGTCGACGCCGCAGCCGTCGTACAGCGAGAAGGTGCCGATGAACGCGAAGACGTTGGGGATCAGGCTCTGCATGTCGTTCTGGTACTGGCTGCAGTTGGTGCCTGAGTCCGCGAACGCGATCTTGACCTGGTGACCGCACAGGCCACCGTTCGCGTTGAGGTATGCCGCGACGGCTGCCGCACCTTGCTGCGCCCCTGCGAACAGCCCGGCGACCGGTCCGGTCTTATCGGCGATCGTGCCGAGGGTGATCGTGGTGCTGGTCACGCCCGGACCGGAGATCTTCGACGGGCAGGCTGCGCTGGTGTGGCTGCCGCCACCGCCGCCGCCACCCCCGCCACCGCCGCCGCCACCCCCGCCACCGCCGCCACCCGATCCAGTGCCAGTGCCGGTCCCCGTGCCGGTGCCCGTTCCGGTGCCGGTGCCGGTCCCCGTGCCGGTGCCGGTCCCTGTTCCGGTCCCCGTGCCGGTGCCGGTCCCTGTTCCGGTCCCAGTCCCGGTGCCGGTTCCCGTGCCGGCTCCGCCGCTACTGCTCAGGATGGCGTTGCTTGCGGCGTTCCGAACATCGGACGGCACGCGCGCGCCGCAGGCGGTCCCGATCAGGCCGCAGAGGAGAACGATGGCGAAAGCCCGGGGGGTGCGCATGAGACTCCTTTGTCTGCTCGGCGGCCCTTGACGACTCATCGAGCGCGTCGTCCAGGGACAGTCATCGTCGTGCCTGCTGGGGACCCTGTCGACCCCATCTGCAATTTCGCGTGATCCCAGGAGCGGATCCGTTCGGCCTTCACTCGCACCGCTACGCGCTTGTTGAGCATCGCTTCGACCATCGGCTTGAGGTCGTCCGTGTAGGGACCGTAGTAGCGCTCGAAGACGTTCACTCCGATTCGCCACAGGAAGTCGGCATCGTCCACCACCTCCGCCGTCCCCTCGATGGCGACCCCGCGGAGCTCCTCGTACGTCATGCCGTCCTCGATGAGGCAACTGACCTTCGGGTCGCGGCGCAGGTTGGCGGCCTTCTGCGACTTCGCTTTGGTCTCGAAGCAGATATCGCCGTCAATCAGGGCGAACCACATCGCGACGAGATGCGGATGGCCGGTCGGACCCACAGTCGCGAGCGTCATCGACCGGCTCCCTTCGAGGAACTGCTGGATCTCCTCCTCGGATAGGACGATCGTTGCTCGCTGGTTGGTTCCCATCAGGCCCTCAATCGGACTCGTCGAGCATCGCCGCGAGGCGCTCGGTGGTGGCGATCCATTCCTGGACGATCTCGAACAAGACCTCATGCGCGGGACGGACGGAGTTCATCCGGCCGACGATCTGACCGACGGGGAAGCCCGAGAGCTCCCGGACGTGCGCTCGGGTCACCCGGCGCGCCATCTCACCGAAGAGGATGCCCTGTAGGGGCATCGGCAGCGTCTTCGGTGCGTCCTCCGCTTCCCACGCATCGGTCCACGCGGTGCGGAGCTGGCGGGCCGGCTTTCCCGTCATGGCGCGCGAGCGCACCGTCCCGCGAGAGTCTGCGGCGAGCAGGTTGGCGAGCGGCTCTGGCTTGGTGTCGGCCTCGGCGACCGTGAGCCAGATCGATCCGGTCCAGGCTCCCTGCGCTCCGAGGGCGAGACCAGCCGCCATCTGCCGTCCGGTCCCGATGCCGCCGGCGGCCAGGACTGGCACGTCGGGCCCGACCGCGTCGACGATCTCGGGCACGAGCACCATGGTCGCGACGTCGCCGGTGTGCCCCCCGGCCTCGCCCCCTTGTGCGACGAGGACGTCGACACCGATGTCGATCTGCGCCTGCGCGTGCTTCTTGTTGCCGATCAGGGCGGCCACCAGTCGGCCGTGCTCGTGGGCTTTGTCGACGACCTCCTTCGGTGGCGGCCCCAGCGCGTTGACGAGCAGCTTCACGCCGTCGTGACTCAAGGCGACATCGACGGCTCGAGTCGCCTGGTCGTCGACGCCGAGGCCGGCGGCGCGAGCACGCTCGTCGTAGTCATCGGGCAGCGGTGGCACGTCGTAGGCAGCCAAGATCTTGTCGACGAAGTCCCAGTACTCCTGGGGGATCATGGCGCGCAGCTCGTCTGCGTCCGGCTGCTTCCCGCCCTTGCCGATGTAGTTGGCGGGCATCACGAGGTCGACCCCGTAGGGCTTTCCGTCGATGTTGTCGTCGATCCACTTGAGCTCGATCTCGAGCTCATCGGGGGTGAAGGCCAGTGCGCCGAGCACGCCAAGCCCACCGGCCCGGCTCACGGCGGCGACGACGTCGCGACAGTGCGAGAACGCGAAGATCGGGAACTCGATCCCGAACATGTCACACACCGGCGTGCGCACTCGTCTGCCTCCGCTGACACGACTGTTTAGTTTCGCAACTAAATCTGACGGGTCGTCAGGTTCTAACTGTTGCAGAGTACGGTGCTTCGCGTGACCTCACAACGATCCTCGGATTTCACGACGCCGACTCGTGACGAGATCGTTCAGATCAGTGCTCAGCACGTCGCGTTGATGGAGTCCTCAGACGCGGACGACGCATGGATCTGGGTCAACATGCATCACGTCCTGCTGCACACGATCGGACGCCGCAGCGGCAAGGAGCACAAGGTTGCGCTTCCGTACTGGCTGGATGCTCAAGGCCGGCGGGTCGTCGTGGCATCTTTCGCAGGCGCGGCGAAGGACCCGGCATGGTTCCTGAACCTCGCCGACAAGACCGTAAATCCCGAGATCAAGGCACGCGTGCAAGGCGGGCTGTGGTGGATGGATGCACAGATCCTCGACGGTGACGAGTACGACGAGACCTGGGCCGCGCTGGTCGCAGACCGACCGCACTACGAGGACTACAAAGCGAAGACGGCGCGCAAGATCCCGCTGGTCCGACTGGTCGAGCTGCGCCCCGCCTGAGGCACGGACAACTCAGTGTGCGGACTCGTCAAGGTCGGTGCCGAGCTGGGCGTGCCATTCCTCGTTGGCGCGCGCGAAGATCGCCTGCACCTTGGCCATGCTGTAGGCCTCCTCGACGAGCGTGTCCGGATCCCAGAGGCTCCGTGGCGTGTTGACGAAGTCGCCGCCGTAGACGTGGATGGCACCGGTCGGGGTCCCACGTGGATTGTCGATCGAGTGGATCGCATCGACCCCTAGCCCGAAGACGTCGCCGGTCTCGAGGAGTTTCTCGCCGGCCGCCTGGATCCCGCCGGTGCCGCGGCGGTAGAAGATGTTCTGCTCCGCGCCACCGTAGATGCCGATCGCTGCCCACATTCGATGCTCGTGCGGGAGCAGCGTCATGTTCGGCGCCCAAATGACGTTGAGCACGGTGAGCTCCGGCGAGTTGAACAGCACGTTGATGCCGGCCTCATCCTTGGCCAGGACGTCCGCGACGTCACCGTGGTTCTCGACGGTGGTGACCAGGAGCTCTCGGATCGCGCCTCGCGGGTCAGGGTCCGCGATCGCGATGTGACAATCGGCAATCAACGTATCGACGTCGAACATGACTTCTTTGTAGCCGGTTTGTCAGGATTGCAGTAGTGCATGACCGGGTCGGATTTCTGGAGGCACGATGGCCGAGGGACGCCGCTACCCCTTGCTGGCGCAGACCGTGCTCGACTGCCTGGACGTCCGCCCGCTCGCGGAGTTCTACCGCGAGTTGCTCGGGCTCACCTACCGTCCGGGTGACGAGGAGCCGAACCCGGACGAGGACTGGCTCGTGCTGCGCGACCCGAACGGGGGCAGCGAGCTCGCCTTCCAGAAGGTGGATCAGCTTCCGGCGCCGACCTGGCCAGACGTGACGGTTCCGCAGCAGCTCCACCTCGACCTCACGGTCGCGACGTACGACGAGTTCCTCGAGCAGCACGAGCGAGCCCAGGCCCTCGGCGCACGGCTGCTCCTCGACCGCTCGGACGACGAAGATGAGCCGCTGCGTGTCTACGCCGACCCAGCGGGCCATCCCTTCTGCATCTTCGTCTCGGCTGGCGGCGGCGTGACTCGCTGAGGTCGGTGTCAGGCAGCCGGCCAGGTGTGAGCAGTGACGCCGATGAGCACCCCTGCCGTCACGGCGAACGACATCGAGGCGGGCTGCAGAAGGAGTGGACGGATGCGTCGCTTCGCCATGCTCGCCGGCCCCTTGAAGATGAGGATTGATGCAGCGACGAGGAACAGCAGTTCGAAGCTGCTTGCGAGGACGTCCAGACCACTGAACGCTTCCCGCTCACCTGCCGCCGGTCCGAGCGGTATCGCGACCAGCCGGGTTACGAGCCAGAGCCCTACGACCAACGCGTTGGCAAGCCAGCCCACGGCGAGCAGCGGGCGCGATGGCCGAACCAGCAGCAGGACGGCGTATGCGACCTGTGCCGTCGCGGTGACGAGGAAGAACGTGCCGTAGAGCGCCGACTCGTCGAAATGCTCGGGCGCGACGGTGAAATGAACACCAGCCGCCGCCACGCTCAGCAATGCTGTGATGGCCAACAGGCTGCGGCGATCCGACCCGGCCGCATACCCCGGCGCATCGCAAGTGCGAGGCGCAGGCCGCGGTCGCCGCTGCCACCACTCGACGGCGGCAATCCCGCCGAGGACGATCACCAGGAACCCCAGGGCCTCGACGCCGTGCCAGAAATGAACAGTCGTGAGACTGCGATCGGCAGGATCCGCGAGAACGACAGACGCGGTCATCGGTTGCCTCCGGGCGACACGACCGACTCGCGGCCCGGATTCCTCTGCGTTGGCAATCCAGCCGTCGTCGAGCAGGACTGCGGTCGTTGTTCGTCGAGGCGTCGCTCGATGTGCCAGTGCTCGACGGGGCGGCCGAGCAGGTAGCCCTGCGCGTGGTCGCTCCGCATCGCCTTCAAGGTGTCGAGCTGGCCGTTCGTCTCAGCGCCCTCTGCGGTTACTGACATTCCGAGCGCGTGGGCGAGCTCGATGATCGCGAGCACGATCTTGCCGTTGTGGGTGCTGGCATCGAGGTCGTGGACGAACGAGCGGTCGATCTTGACGCTGTTGACCGGTAGCTCCTTGAGGTAGCTCAACGACGAGTACCCGGTCCCGAAGTCGTCGAGTGCCAGCGATACACCGAGGGTTCGCAGCGCACACAGCGTCGGCATGATCGCGTCGAAGTCCTTGATCACGGATCCTTCGGTGATCTCCAGGCAGAGCCGCGACGGCTCAAGGCCGCTGTCGTGCAGCGCCTCCGCAACGGTTCCGACGAGGGTCCGGTCCAGCAGCTGCACGGGTGAGAGGTTCACGGCAACCGACAGCGGCGCGCGGTCGGGGGTGAGCAGGGCCCAGGCGGCGGTCTGTCGGCACGCCTCGCGCACCACCCAGCCACCGAGCGGGACGATGAGCCCGGACATCTCTGCCGCCGTGATGAATTCGTCCGGGCCGAGGAGGCCGTGCACCGGATGCTGCCAACGAACGAGGGCCTCGGTGCCGACGATGCGCTCGGTCCGGAGGTCGACGATGGGCTGGTAGTGCAGAACGAACTGGTCCTCGGACAGGGCGGCCCGCAGCTCGACCTCGAGCTCGGCGCGGCGCACCGCGGCCGAGTGCAGCTGTGGCCGGTACTCGGCCACTCGGCCACCGCCATCGCGCTTGGCCTCATACATCGCCAGGTCCGCATCGCGCAGGACGTTCTCCGCGGTGTCGGCGTCTTCCGTGAAGGCAACGCCGATGCTTGCGCCAGCGACGATCGTCAGGTCGTTGATCCGGACGGGGCTTCCGAAGGCCGTGAGGAGCCGTTTGGCAGTCGCGTGCACCTGTGCGCGGTCTTCCGTGTCCGTGAGCAGGATGGCGAACTCGTCACCGCCGAGCCGGGCGATCACGTCGCCGGCACGGAGCTGACCCTCGAGCCGACGCGCGAGCGCGATCAGCAGCTCGTCGCCGACCTGGTGGCCGAAGGCGTCGTTCGCGTTCTTGAAGTTGTCGAGGTCCACGTACAGCACGGCGCTGTTGCGGCGGCCGCGGCTCCCCAGCAGCTTGGTGAGCGAGTCGAGCAGGAAGGCTCGGTTCGGCAGGCCGGTCAACCCGTCGTGAAGCGCCTCCTGCTCGGTGAGCCGCCAGCTGAGCACATTGGCGACGCTCGCGGCGAGGACGAAGCCGCCATGGATGAGAGCGAACTTCCACGGGTGCGCGATGTCGGAAGGGTTGTTGTAGACCGCACGCGGGTCGATCGCGCCGAGCACGCCATGTTCACCGATGACGTACGCCAGAGCGAGCAGGAACGGGAGCCACGCCTGGTAGAGGGTGAGGAACGCGATGACGACGAAGAACTGGAAGTGTGCCTCGATCGAGCCCCCGGACATGTGCACGAGAATCGACGCGGCGATCACCAGGCCGAGAGACGTGCTGGCCGACTGCACGTTGCGCCCGAGCATCGGGACGAGCGCGATCGTTGCCGGTACGACGAGGATGGCGACCTGCAACGCGGCGTCCTGCGGCGTGGCGTCGCGGAACACCCCGTAGACGAACAGCGCCGGGACGTGGATCCAGAGCAGGATCGTCAGGCCGCGGTGCCGCTGTTGCCAGAGTTCCCCTGACAGGAGTCGCCCTTCCGGGAGGAACCACGGCCGGCGGACCCGGCGCCGCTCGGGTGCGTCCTCGGCACGTGCCGTCTTCGCCCCAACCGAGTCGACCTGTGCTGCTGCGCCCATCTCTGTCTCCCACCCTCGTGGCGGCTACGTCGTCGTTCCGCTCTGCGAGAGGCTTCGGACCCGGGAAAGTGCGGTTTGAGCGTTTCGGCCGGAAACGGGCATAAGTGACCATCCGTCGATATGAGTCACTCCGTCATGGACCAGGGCGAGTGGTCAGATCAAACGCGGCTAAACGGGTGAATCGCCTCAGGCGTCGAGCCGGACCGGCAGGGTGCGCAGCGCGTTGTTGAGGTTCGACCGCACGCGTTGTGGCTCGCCGGTGAGCTCGATGGTCGGGAACGTCCGCATCAGCTCGGTGAAGAAGATCTTGCCCTCCAGCCGAGCGAGGTGGACGCCGAGGCAGAAGTGCTCGGCCTGGCCGAAGGACAGGTGCTTGTTGGGCGATCGGCGGATGTCGAAAGCCTGACTGTTCTCAAAGACCTTCTCGTCCCGGTTCGCTGACGTGTAGTACATCGCGACCTTGTCGCCAGCTCGGATGGTCTTGCCCTGGAGCTCGGTGTCCTCGGCCGCCGTACGGCGGAAATAGTGCAGCGGGTTCGCCCAGCGCAGGATCTCCTCGACGGCATCGGGAACGAGGCTCGCGTCAGCGCGCAGCTCCGTGAACTGCTCCGGATGCGCCATCAGTGCGTGCAGTCCGGAGGACAGCATCGTCTGTGTCGTGTCCTGTCCGGCCGTCACCAGCTGGATGAACAGCTTGGCGAACTCGACCGGGTCGTTGTTCGCGAGCAGCACGGCCGTGAGGTCGTCACGCGGCTCGGCGGCGAGCCGGTCG
Organism: Frankiaceae bacterium; assembly: GCA_019239875.1. GTDB lineage: Bacteria > Actinomycetota > Actinomycetes > JAFAQI01 > JAFAQI01 > JAFAZI01. The sequence continues at coordinate 10,951 of JAFAZI010000113.1, read as the reverse complement.
ACGGCGAACTGGTAGCCGTACATGCCCATCTCGGCGCTCGCGGCACCGGCGTCCGCCTCGCTGCTCGCGTACTCCGGGTCCTGGCCGTGCGTGACCTTCTCGGCCATCAGGTGAACTGCCTCCCAGTCCGCCTCGGGCAGCCCCATCAGCTTCCCGATCACCCTCGTCGGAAGATGCGCGGCGACGTCGTGCACGAAGCAGACCTCCCCGCTCTCGCGGGCTTCGTCGAAGACCTCGCGGCAGATCGCGACGATGTCGGCTTCGATCGTCGCGATGCCGCGCGGCGTCATCCGCTGCGTGAGGGGTTTTCGAACCACCCGGTGCCGCGGCGGGTCCATCGCGAGCAACATGCCCTGCATCTGCTCGAGCTGGGTCGGTCCGAGATCTTCGAGCACGACCCCGCCACGTGAGGACGAGAACACCGTCGGTTGCCGCGCGACTGATTCGACGCCCTCATGCGTGAGAACCGCCCAGTACCCGGGGTCGCCGTTCCACATCTCCTGCCAGTGGACGGGGTCGGTCTCCCGCAGCTCGGTGAGGTACTCGTGCGGCGGCCCCCCGAGATAGGTGTCGGGGTGGGACAGGTCGACGGCGGTGGTGCTCGTCACTACTTGACGAGGACGTTGGGTCGCGGCAGGCCCTGCATCTCGCAGAGCGCGTAGTACGCGGCGAGGGTGCCCGCTCCGTCCGTGACGGACTCGACGCTGCCGTCCTCGCGGAGGTTGAGGTTGGACCCGTACATCTGGAACCACACCCGCGTGTCGTCCTCAACGCACATCAGCGTGTGCACGGACCCGGCCGGCTCGTAGAGGAACGAGCCCGCTCGATTCACGTACTCGTATTCCTTGTACTTCCACGCGCCGGAGGTCGTGTAGCCGAAAACCGGTCCAGTGTGCCGGTGCGTCTGCACCTCGAAGTTCTTCTGGAAGATGTTCTCGACGATCCAGAGGCCCTCGGCCTCGTCGACGCAGATCACCTTGAGCTTGTTGCCGTCACCGATGTCGACGAAGGGCAGGTCGTCGACACCGATGTGCACCGCGAGCGGGAGTTCTTGGGTAGCCGTCATGCCAGGAACGGTACGACGTGAGCGCCCTTCGCGACATGGACGGTTCGACTTCCGAGCCGGATCGTCACCGGTCCGTCGGTGTGGACCTTGAGCCGCCCGGGTTGGCCGCCTGGGAACCCCGCGGCGCGCAGGAGCAGCCGGAGCGACCGAACGTTGTGCAACCGCAGCCGGATCACCGGCCGCTTGGGTGGCCGGGCTCCGCGATGCCACGTCAGCGCCTGCACCTGCGCCGGGCCGAGGCCACTCACGTCGGGCCGGACGCCGCTCGTTCGGCTCACGGTGATCTTTCGATCCGGTCGTGCACCGGTGAATGCCTTGATCCCCGCGCGCTCAGCCTTGCGATTGCGCGCGTGCAGGTGGCGAAGCCAGTACGCACCGGTTGTCGTGATGCCCAGCCTGGGTTGTTGCGTCCAGCGGAAGCCGCCGAGACCCTTGTGGCTTGATGGGAAGGCCGCGGTGGCGTCGTGCGGCACCCAGGTGAAGCTGAACCGCGCGGGATGGCGGACCCGATGCGCGCGACCCATGAACCTGGCTGCATCTGAAAACTTGTCGGCGAGCTCGTAGAACACGTGGTCCATCGCCGGATAGAGGATCCAGCGATAGCGCTGCCCGAGGCCGTCGAGGTAGTTCGCCTCGGATCGCTCGACGTTGACAGGTACGAGCTCGTCCTCGGCGCCGCCGGCGAGATACATCGGGACCCACCGCAGGTTCGCGAGCGAGGGCACCTGGCCGACGGCGCCGGCGAGGGTGACGGCCCGGGCAAACAGGTCCGGGTGCGCCATCGCGATCTCGTTGGTGCCGATGCCCCCCATGGAGTAGCCGGCGAGGATTGTGCGGTTCGGGTCGAGCCGGAAGGCGGCGGCCACTTGATGCCAGACCTGCCAGAAGTCGAGCTGGGCGGTTCCGTAATAGAAGCCGTCCGGGCCGCGGCCGAGCGTGGTCGCGCAGATCGAATGCCGCTGCTCGCAGGCTTCTTGCACGAAATGCGGGGTGGTCGCGGCGTACTGATTCTGATTCTGGGTCAGCGAATGCAGCAAGAACGTGAGCGGCGATGGCCGCTTTCGGGAGTAGGACTTCGGGACGTAGACGGCGTACGGCTGCACGCGACCCAGGTAGTTCGCCTGGTTGTCTTCAATGGTCCGGGGAGCTGTGACGATGCCGGGACCGAGCGACACTCGCGACACGTACCAGCGATCGCTCCAGCCACGGAGTACGGGAACCCGGGTACGACGGTGTCGGTGCAGGGCCTTCCATCGCAGGACGCGGGAGAACTCCGCAACGTTGCCCGCATCGAGACTCGAGGTCTGCTTCATGTCGTTCCAGAAGTTGTTGGCCGGCTTCTCCTGAGCTCGGGTACGGAACGTCACGTTGTAGACGTGGGTCTGGGAAGAAAGCGCATTGGGTGCGGACCTGAAGCCGGTGCCACGCGAGTCGGCGAGTCCGGCGGCGAGGCGGATCCGCCAGCGCCCGCGGGGATGCAGGACTCGGTTGGGGATCCGAGCGACGAACGACTGGGCGCGGAGGTCGGAGGTGACCGGCCGTTTGATCAGAACCTTGCCGGTCAGCGTGTTGATCAGCCGAGCGCCGTGGCTGGACATCACCAATGCGCGTTCGATGCCGGGTGAGCTGGCGCCGGCGCCGGCCGGCCACGACGAGCCCCCGGTCGAGGACTTGTTGTCCGTGTCGAAGGTCCACTCGGCGATCGGCACACGGCGTTTGACAAGCGTGTTCCAGTCCACCCGCCAATAAGTGGCGTGCGCGCGGCGAAGCACGGCCGCACGAAAAATGTCGGCGCCGTTCTGGCTCGCAGCACCGTCCGGGTATGTGTAAAGGCCGAAGCTCGGCGAGCCCGCTGTCACTGAGATTCCGCCGGTCGACGTGGTGGTCGCGCCGTGGTCGTCGTAGATGTAGTCGGACCAGAAGTAGCCACCGCGTGCGTACCGGCCGGTGCCGGACGTCTGCGAGAACGCGTTGTTCACACCCGGCCAGCCGTGCGGGGTGGGCAGTCTGGGCTGAGTGCGGTACAGCGCTTGCGGCGCGTCGGCCGGCAGGCTGTTGCGCACCTTCGCGCGGTGATGCCCCAGGGCGATCGCGTCAGTGGCTGGAGCGGCGACGACGGTCGTCACGATCAGCGCCAATCCGCTGACAAGGCGCCGGTTCATGCCACGAACCGTATGACGTGATGGCCGCGCGGCACGTGGCGGATCCGGTGACCGAGCGAGATCGTCACTGGCGTCCTGGTGGTCACGATCAGGCGGCCGGCCATGCCGGCCCTGAAGCCGGCGCTTCGAAGCAGGACCCGGAGCGATCCGACGTTGCGCAGCCGCAGCCGAAGGATCGGGCGGGCGTGATGCCGCGATCCCAGCGTCCAGCGCTGCGTCGTGACAACCGCCGGTTCGGGTGCGAAGGTCGGGTCGATCTTCTGGGAGGGGATCGCCGTCACGGCGCGGTCGGGGCGTTCGCCCGATTTCGCGACGATCGAGGCGTCATGACGGCGATTGCGGGCTCGGAGTTGTCGCAGCCAGTAGGCGCCGGTCGTCATGACACCGAGCTTCGGCCGTTGGGTCCAGCCGATGCCCGATTCCGTTTGACCTGTCGGCGGCCCGGTGTTCGACGGGGTCCAGGTGAAGTCGATCCTTCCGGGATGGGCGACGACGGGTGCGCCGAGGCTCATGTACCGAACGGCGTCCGCAAAGCTGTCGGCGAGCTCGTACGACACATGGTCGATCGCCGACACCACGGCCCAGCGGAACCGGTAGCCCAGCCGCTCCAGCTCGTTCGCTTCGCCGGCCTGCAACGTGACCGGTACGAGCTCGTCCTCGGCGCCGCCGGCAAGGTACGTCGGCACCCACCGCAGGTTGACCAGTGAGTCGATGTCGCCGATGCCGCCGGCGAGCGTGATCGATCGCGCGAACAGGTCCGGATGCTCCATCGCGAGCTGGTTGGAGCCGGTCCCACCCATGGAGTAGCCGGCCAGGATCGTGCTGGTCGGGTCGGGGTGGTAGCTCGCCGCGACCGCGTGCCAGACCTGCCAGAAGTCGAGTTCGGCGCTGTCCCAGTAGCTGCCGTCCGGCCCACGACCGAGCGGCGTGACGCAGATCGATCCGCGTTGCTCGCAGGCGCCCTTCACGAAGTTCGGGGTCGTGGCGGCGTACTGGTTGTGGTTCTGGTCGGAGGAATGAAGCAGGAAGGTGAGGGGCGGCGCGGCGCGGCGGTGGTGGTTGTGCGGTACGTAGATCGCGTAGGGCTGCACGCTTCCCAGATAGTTGGCCTTGCCGTCGGCGATGGTCGCGGGGTCCGTGCGGACACCGTTGCCCGGCCGGATCGATGAGACGTACCAGCGATCGCTCCACCCGCGTGGGCGCGGCTCGGGGGTGCGAATTCGCTTCCGCAGCTGCCGCCAGCGAATCACCTTGGAGAACGGTGTCATGTCACCGGTTGCGAGGCGCATGCTCTGTGTCTCGTCGTCCCAGTAGTTCTTGGCAACCGGTTCCTGCGTGCGGGTCCGGAACGCAGCGTTGTAGATCGCCGTCTGGCCGGGCGCCGAGTCAGCCGCCGGCGCGAAGCCGCTGCCGCTCGCGTCCGCCAGGCCCGAACCGAGCCGCACGCGCCAGTCGCCTGACGTTCGGAGGACGGATCGGGGGATTCGCGCGATGAACGAGGAGGCTCGGCGGTCCACGGTCATCGGCACCGGCGTGCTGTGCCCGTTCGAGAGGTCGATGAGCCTTGCACCCTTGGCGCTCATGATGAGTGCGGTGTCGATCCCGGCGGAAGTCGCGCCAGCCGCGCCTGCCCAATCCGACGTGCCGGTGGCCGAGTTGTCGTCTCGGTCCAACGTCCACTCGGCGACCGGGATGCGCGGGTCTTTGAGTGTCGTCCAGTCGACCCGCCAGTACGACGCCCGCTTCGTGCGCGCGACGGCGGCCCGGAAGATGTCGGCACCGTTGTTGCGGGCCGCCCCGGCCGGGTAGGTGTAGGTGCCGAAGCTCGGCGTGCCGGCGGTGACCGAGATGCCGCCGGTCGAGGCGGTCACCGTCCCGTGGTCGTCGTACAGGAAGTCGGTCCAGTAGAAGGCGCCGTGCGCTACGCGGCCGGTACCGGAGGTCCGCGGGAAGACCGTGTTGCTCGATGGCCAGCCGTTTGGCTTGGGCAGCCGCGGCTCGGACGCATAGAACGCAAGAGGGGCGTCATCGGGCAGCCCGTGACAGTGATGGGCCGCGCACTGAGGCACGGACGGAAGGCGATGGTGGCGCGGGGCCGCTGCCGCCGACGGTGCCGCTGTGACAACCAGGACAGTGGTCGCGCCACTGAGAATGACGACGAGGGGACCGCGCATGATGAGACAGGCATTCGACGCGGCCAAGGGCCTTCCTGTTGGCCCGAACCGGTTTCTGACGCCCCGTCAGGTTTCGCGTAAGGTTGTCGGTATGGACGAGTTCCCGAAGATCGTGTCGATCGACGACCACGTCATCGAGCCGCCCAACCTGTGGCAGGACCGGGTGCCCGCGGCCATGAAGGAGACGGCGCCGAAGGTCGTCTTCGCCCCGAAGGGCGACGTTACGTTCGTCGGCGGCAAGCTCACGGTGTCGATGGGCGAGCCCGGCAGCGGCCCGGACGTCGCCTGGTGGCTCTACGAGGATCTCAAGCGCCCGCTGATGCGGCTCGACGCGTCGGTCGGGTACGAACGCGACGAGGTCGATCTACGACTCGTCAACTACGACCAGATGCGCAAGGGCGCGTGGTCCGTTGCCGACCGGATCGCCGACATGGACGAGAACTGGACGGAGGCACAGATGTGCTTCCCGACGTTCCCGCGATTCTGCGGCCAAACGTTCCTCGAAGCCACCGACAAAGACGTGGCGCTCGAGTGTGTGAAGGCCTACAACGACTTCCAGGTCGAGGAGTGGTGCGGGCAGGCCGACGGGCGGCTGATCCCGCTGATCATCGTGCCGTTGTGGGACGCCGAGCTGGCGGCTGCCGAGGTACGACGCAACGCCGCGCGCGGCGTACGAGCGACCTGCTTCTCCGAGATCCCCCCGTTCCTCGGGTTGCCGAGTGTCCACGACAAGAACCGCTACTGGGATCCGTTCTTCGAGGCGTGCAACGAGACCGGCACCGTCATCAACATGCACATCGGCTCGTCGTCGAAGATGCCGTCCACGTCCGCCGACGCCCCCGCGGCGGTCGGATCGACGTTGACGTTCGCGAACTCCTGCTACGCCCTCGTCGACTGGCTGATGTGTGGTGCGCTCGAACGCTTCGACGACCTCAAGATCGCGTTCTCGGAGGGGTCGATCGGTTGGATCCCCTACGTGCTGCACCGCGCTGACGTGGTGTGGGAGGAGAACCGCGGCTGGGGCGGCGTCGCGGACACGGTCAAGCGACCGCCGAGCGAGTTGTACTACGAGCACGTGCTGGGCTGCTTCTTCGACGACCCGCACGGCCTGCTCAACCTCGACGCGATCGGTGTCAACAACGTGGCGTACGAAAGCGACTACCCGCACTCCGACTCGACGTGGCCGAACACCCGCGCGGTCGCCGAGGAGCAGATGAAGCACCTCGACCGCGACGTCGTCGAGAAGATCGTGCGCGGCAACGCGATCCGGTTCTACGACCTGTCCCCTGAAGGCCGCTGGAAGGGCTGAGTTCTTCGCAATGCTCGACTACCTCGTCAAAGGCGCGACGATCGTCGATGGCAGCGGTTCTCCGTCGTACGTCGGTGATGTCGGCGTACGTGACGGTCGCATCGTTGCTGTCGGGGAGGTGACGGAAGCGGCAGCGGAGACGCTCGACGCGACCGGCCTCGTCGTCACGCCCGGGTTCATCGACAATCACACGCACTACGACGCGCAGGTGTTCTGGGATGCGTGGATGACGCCCTCCAACGAGCACGGCGTGACCACGGTGCTCGGCGGCAACTGCGGGTTCACGCTGGCACCGCTTCGCTCGGAGGACGCCGACTACACGCGCCGCATGATGCAGAAGGTCGAAGGCATGCCGCTCGAGGCGCTGGAGACCGGGGTGAAGTGGGGCTGGGAGACCTTCGCCGAGTATCTCGACGCCGTCGAGGAGTCCCAGCCGGCGATCAATGCTGGGTTCCTCGTCGGCCATTGCGCGATTCGTCGCTACGTCATGGGCGCTGAGGCGACCGACCGAGAGGCGACGCCGGAGGAGATCGACAGGATCGTCGCGCTGCTCCATGAGTCGATCGAGGCGGGTGGCCTCGGGTTCTCGACGACGCTGTCGAACACGCACTCCGACGGCGACGGCAAGCCCGTGGCGTCTCGCAAGGCCGGCAAGGACGAGCTGATCGCGCTGTGCACCGCGGTGGGCGAGCACGAGGGGACGTTCCTCGAGGGCATCGTGCCTGGCTGCCTCGACAAGTTCGCGGACGACGAGATCGAGCTGCTCGCGGAGATGTCGGCGGCGGCGAAGCGATCACTGAACTGGAACCTGCTCACGGTGGACTCCGCCGAGCCGGATCGGATCCCGCGGCAGCTCGAGGCTTCCAAGCGCGCCCGCGAGCTCGGCGGCCGCGTGATCGGCCTGACGATGCCGGTGCTGGTGCCGATGAACATGAGCCTGCTGAACTTCTGTGGGCTGTGGCTGATCCCGGGGTGGAACGAGATCCTCGCCCGGCCGGTGCCGGAGCGCATCGAGAAGCTGCAGGACCCCGAGGTCCGCGCGCACATGCTCGAGCGCGTCAACAGCAAGGAGGCCGGGGTCTTCCGGCGGCTCGGCAACTTCGGCCGATACGTGATCGGGGACACGTACTCCGAAGCGAACCAGGGCCTGAAGGGCCGGGTCGTGAAGGACATCGCTGCCGAGCGCGGACAGGACGCGTTCGACACGCTGCTCGAGATCTGCATCAACGACGACCTGCGCACGATCCTGTGGCCGATGCCGAACGACAACGATGCCGACACCTGGTCGCTCCGTCAGCAGGCGTGGCAGGAGGACGACATCATGCTCGGCGGCTCGGACGCCGGTGCGCACCTCGACCGCATGGCTGGTGCGCCCTTCCCGACCCGCTTCCTCGGTGACGTCATCCGAGGCCGCAAGCTGACGACGCTCGAGGACGGCGTCCGAATGATCAGCGGCGCGCAGGCGGACGTGTTCGGCCTCGTCGACCGCGGCTACATCCGCGAGGGGTACCACGCCGATCTCGTCGTGTTCGATCCCCAGGAGATCGCGGCGGAAGATGCGTCGCTGCACTTCGACCTGCCCGGTGATGCGCCACGGCTGACCGCCGGCGCGATCGGCGTGAAGGCCGTGCTGGTCAACGGCGTCGAGACCATCCGGGACGGCAAGCAGACCGGCGCCCGGCCGGGGACCGTGCTGCGATCCGGCCGCGACACCGTGACGGTCGCGACCAGCTAATTCCTCCCGAACGATGTGACAGCGTTACGGCTATCGCGATAACGCTGTCACATCATTTCCTCACAACGTGGGTTCGGGGCGCTCCCGGTTCAGCAGGTCGTCGACCGTCATCGTGTTGATCACCCGGTTGGGGTCGAGCCCCGCCTTCTCGGCGCGCTCGCAGCCATTGCTCTGCCACTCGAGCTGACCCGGCGCGTGGGCGTCCGTGTCGATCGAGAAGATGCAGTCACGCTCCATCGCGAGCTCGAGCAGGCGCATCGGCGGGTCGAGGCGCTCGGGTCGTGAGTTGATCTCAACGGCGACCCCGAACTGCTTGCAGGCTTCGAACACGATCTCGGCGTTGAACTCCGACTCGGCGCGGCCGCGGCCCGACAGCAGGCGTCCGGTGCAGTGTCCGAGCACATCGGTGTGTGGGTTGGCCACTGCGGTGACCATCCGGCGCGTCATGGCGTCGGCGTCCATCCGCAGCTTGGAGTGAACCGATGCCACGACGATGTCGAGCTCGGCGAGCAGATCCTCCTCCTGGTCCAACGACCCGTCGTCGAGGATGTCCACCTCGATGCCGGTGAGGATTCGAAACGGCGCCATCTCCTCGTTGAGCCGGCGGACGATCTTGATCTGCTCCCGCAGCCGTTCCGCGGTCAGGCCTCGCGCCACGGTCAGGCGCGGCGAGTGGTCGGTCAGGGCGACGTACTCGTGCCCGTGGTCCTTTGCGGCCTGCATCATCTCCTCGATCGGCGAGCCGCCGTCGCTCCAGTCACTGTGCATGTGCAGGTCGCCGCGCAACGCCTGCTGCATCTTGGTGGGCGGTGCCTCTGGTGGCAGGTCGGCTTCGACCTTGTCGAAGTACGACGGGCGCTTGCCGGCGAGCGACTCCGTGATCGCCGTCGCGGTCGAGTCACCGATGCCGGAGATCTTCGTCAGGGTCCGGCTCTCGACTCTCTCCTCGAGCTCCCTCGCATCCATCGCCTCGACGACGTTGGCGGCGTTGCGGAACGCCTTGACCTTCGGCGTTGCTGCCGCGGTTCGCTCGAGCAGGTAGGCGATCTCGCGCAGGTCCGCGACGACGTCCCTCGGGGTACCGGTCACGAGTTGAGCGGACCGACCAGGAAGTCACAGTCCGTCAGGATCGTGCCGTCGAACCGGCCAGACTTGAGCAGCGCGCCCAGTGGCCCATCGGCTTGCCCGGCGACGTCGAAAGTGGCGCTCTGCATCTTGCCGTTGAGCTCGCCGTCGAAGCGGCGGACGTCGCCGTCGGCGCTCACTTGCTGGATGTGATTGGGGACCGTGAGTGCCGTGGTGTTGCCGGTCGGTGTCACCGCGACGGTGATCGACCAGGCGGGAGCTTCCGGCTGCTCGTTGGTGACGGTGACGGAGTGCCCGCCCTCGGACCAGTCGAAGCGAGCGAGCGCCTTGGGAAGCAGCCAGTTCGCGCGGCCCCCGACGACGCTGGCGGGTGAGTCGACCACGATGAACGGGATGTGACCGTAGCCGTCGCCCTCGGTCGGCAGCAGCGTCGCGGCGATCTCGGAGTAGGGACCGACAGGAGTGTCGCCGTACTCCACCAGCGCCCACGCCACGATTACGTCACCGGTCGGACGGATTTGCTCCGGGAAGCAGGAAAGTGCCTCGGCGGCGACCGGGTGCAGCCAGTTCATGACGCGGCAGTCGCGAGTGTGCCAGGGGGCAGCCGCGACGGTCTCGGGCAGCTGTGTGAGCAGGTCCTCGGGGAGCCGGGTCTCGGGCAGGCCGACTGCGTCGGTGACGGCGTAGGGGAGGGTGGTCATCATCGACCCAGCTGCTCCTTGATCGAGGTGAATGGCGGCATCGCGAAGTCCCGTCGAAGCCAGTTTCCCCCATCGACGACAAGGACATGTCCGGTGATGAAGGACGCGAACGGCGAGCAGAGGTAGGTGGCGGCCCAGCCGAGCTCGTGCGGTCGGCCGGCACGGCCGGCTGGTTGCCGCGAGTCGTCGATCGCCTCGTTTCGTACGGCGCGGATCGCGTCGGGCATGTCATCGTGTGGGAACAGCCCGGGGGCGATCGCGTTGACGCGGATCCCCTCGGACGCCCACTCCACGGCGAGCGTCTTGGTGAGGCTGACGACGCCTGCCTTCGCGGCAGCCGAATGCGCCATGCCCGGCCCGCCGGTAGCCGCGGCGGTTGACACGATGTTCACGATCGAGCCCGAGCCGGCCGCGCGCCGGTGCAACTCCTGGGAGCAGAAGAACGTGCCGTCGAGGACGATCTGCTCGACCGCCCGCCAGCCGTTGGGGGAGAGGTCAGCTGCGGGCACCGGGAAGTTGGCGGCCGCGTTGTTGATGAGGATGCTGACGTTGCCGAGCTCGGCTGCGACCTGATCGAACGCGGCACTGATCGCCTCCGGCGACCGTACGTCGACCTCCACCCCGACGGCTCGTGCGCCGACCGCTTCGACGGCGGAAACCCCGGCGCTGCGATGCTCTTCCTTACGGCTGGCGATCGCGACGTTGGCGCCCGCACGTC